>NZ_JAGGML010000001.1:5050122-5354025 GCF_017875275.1 Xanthobacter flavus
GTAGCGTCCACGGCTTCCAGAACCAGCGCCCCGGCACCGTCGCCGAACAGGACGCAGGTGCCACGGTCCTCCCAGTCGAGGATGCGCGAGAAGGTCTCGGCGCCGATCACCAGCGCCCGCTTGAAGGCGCCCGTCTTCAGATAGGCGTCGGCGGTGGCGAGCGCGAACACGAAGCCGGAGCAAACCGCCTGCACGTCGAAGGCCGCGCCGCGGGTGATGCCCAGCTCGGCCTGCACCGTCACGGAGGTGGCGGGGAAGGTCTGGTCCGGCGTCGCGGTGCCGAGGACGATGAGATCGATGTCGGCGGCGGTGAGGCCGGATGCCGCCAGCGCCCGCTCGGCCGCCTTGATGGCGAGGTGGGAGGTGAATTCACCTTCCGCAGCGATATGCCGCTGACGGATGCCGGTGCGCTGCACGATCCATTCGTCGGACGTGTCCATGCGCGCCGCGAGATCGGCGTTGCTGAGAACCCGCTCGGGGAGATAGGACCCGGTGCCCCGGGCGACGGACCTGATACCGCTCACGATTGTCCTTCCGCCCCTGCGGCCTCCGGCCGGCGCTCGGAAATCTCCTGCGCCCTGCGGCTGGTAAGGCTCTGTTCGATGCGCGCCAGAAGCTCGTGGCGCACCATGTCATAGGCGAGGTCGACGGCGGCGGCGAAGCCTTTCGCGTCGGTGCCGCCATGGCTCTTGATGACGATGCCGTTCAATCCCAGGAAGACGCCGCCGTTGGCCCGGCGCGGGTCCATCTTCTCCTTCAACACACGGAAAGCGTCGCGCGCGAAGAGATAGCCGATCCTGGCCCTGAGCGTGCGGCTCATGGCAGAGCGCAGGTAGGAGGCGAGCTGCTTGGCCGTGCCCTCGGCGGTCTTGAGCGCGATGTTCCCGGAAAAGCCCTCGGTGACCACCACGTCCACTGTGCCGGCGCCGATGTCGTTGCCCTCGACGAAGCCGTGGTAGTTCACCGCCCCCTCCTCCTCCCGGAGGATGCGCGCGGCTTCCTTGACCTCCTCGACGCCCTTGATCTCCTCGACCCCCACGTTGAGCAGGCCGACGGTGGGCCGCTCGATGTCGAACAGAACCCGCGCCATGGCCGAGCCCATGATCGCCATCTCGACCAGGCTCTTGGCGGTGGCGCCGATCGAGGCGCCCACATCCAGCACCACCGTCTCGCCGCGCAGCGTCGGCCAAATGGCGGCGATGGCGGGGCGGCTGATGCCCGGCATGGTGCGCAGGTTGAAATTGGCCATGGCCATCAGCGCGCCGGTGTTGCCGGCGGACACGGCCACATCCGCCTCATGGATCTTCACCGCGTCGATGGCCTTCCACATGGACGATTTGTAGCGGCCGCGGCGCAGCGCCTGGCTCGGCTTGTCGTCCATGCCCACCACCACGTCGGTGTGGACGATGCGGGAGGCGGCGGCGAGCTTGGGGTGGCTCTTGAGCACCTCGCGGATGCGGGCCTCGTCGCCGTAGAGCAGGAAGCTGGTATCCGGATGGCGTCCCAGGGAAATTTCCGCTCCGGCAAGGACCGTCGCGGGTCCATGGTCGCCGCCCATGGCGTCGACGGCGATGCGGACGGCTACGGTCATCTCAGGCTTAAATCCCTGCTTCGATCGAATGGCGGCGGGCACTGCCCTGGCGGAAAAGGTGAGGATCGCAACAAATCCCGGCAATCATGTCCCGTCGCAGCCGTGGCCGGTGCGGCGCGCGGACAATAGCGCGTCGCCGCGCCATCGCAACTGCCCCGGGACGCTGTTCACTCCTTGTCTTTCAACCGCGAGAGCGCCGAGAAGGGCGACAGCGCGGCGGGATCCTCCGCCGGCGGCTCGAACACCGCGCCGGGCTTGCGCGGGTAGGGATCGACGCCGAGCGCCAGGAACTCGCACACGAGCGCGCCCACATCGATGCGGCCGTCGACGATCTCGTCGGGCGGATCGATCCCGTTCTCTTCATCCTCTTCGGAAGGCTTATAGGTGCCGGCGGGGGCGAAGTGGACGTCGATTTCCTCGTCGATGGGCGCGTCGAACGGCTCCAGCGTAACACCGCAGGTCTGGCGCACGGTGGCGCGGAGCCGGCCTGAGACGTGGACCCCCTCCTTGCCTTGGGGAACGATGTGAAGGGTCGCCAGGATGCCTTCGGCCTCAAGGACACCCACATGGCGGGCCAGCACCGCCGTGGTCGCGGCGTCGGGCTCCAGCTTGAGGTGGAGGCCGAGCGGCGGGAGGTCGGCGATGGAAATCATGTGGGAATAAGGAAGGTCGCTCATTGTCCGGCCTCCGGCGCACGCCCGTGTTCGGGGGGCGGCAGCAGCAGCTCGCCCCGGGCGAAGGTTTCAAAAGGCGTCGCCTCAAGGCGTTCGACGGCGGCGCGGACGTAGGCCGCGAAGGGCTCGGCGCGCGGCGACGCTTCGTCCGTGCCGAGGATATTGCGCGCGAGGGCCTGGGCGAGGAGGGCGTTGCCGGGGGCGGCGAGCGCGGTATCATATGCCGCAGCACGGCCGTAGAAGGCTGCGCCGATCTTCTTCATCTTCTTCGGCACGGTGAGATCGCCCACGCCCAGCTCGCGCATGGTGCTGTCCATGTCGGCCGCGAAGGCGTCGAAAATCTCCTGCGACATGGCGCGCGCGGTGTCGTCGCCGCCCTTCAGGCGGTGGCAGACAAGCACGGTATGGAGCACGACCATTTCAAAGCGTCCCTCCAGCGTATCGGGAACGCCGAAGTCGGTGTAGAACTCCGCCCGCCGCGACTGTGCCACGATCGCGCCATACAGGCGCTCGATGGTCTCGCGGGACTTGGCACGCTTTAACGAGCGGAACAGGTTCAGCATTTAAAATCCCGGGCCAAGGTCCGGCGAGGAGTTGAACGGGCAAGCGGCGTAACGCGCCATCGCCCGCATGGCAAGGGGCGGTAGCCGAGGCGACGCTTCGGGGCACTGTTCACAGCACAATGATGGGGATGCGTGTGGCGTCACGAGAAAAGAGCCAGGAGCACACGGGGAACGGCCGGAACACCACGAGCCGGAGGCTTGGCCTTGCGGGAACCGCCGCCCTCCTGCTCGCCGGCATGGCGCTTACGGGCTGCGACCAGGTGGCCGTGAACGGCACGGGCGGCCAGCTCACCGGTGTCGTTCGCACCTATCAGCGCGGTTACGTGCTGGCGGAGGGTGCGCTGGAGCAGGTCCCGGTCGGATCGAGCCAGGAACAGGTGCTGCTGGTGCTTGGCACCCCGTCGACGGTCGCGACCCTGAACGGCGACGCCTTCTTCTACATCTCCCAGACCCAGCAGCGGGTCGCCTTCCTCAAGCCGGAAATCACCGAGCAGAAGGTGCTGGCGGTCTATTTCGACAAGAACAAGCGGGTGACGCGCGTCGCCCAGTACGGGATCAAGGACGGCAAGGTGTTCGACTTCGTGTCGCAGACCACGCCCACCAGCGGCGAGGAGCTGAGCCTTATCCGTCAGCTGATCGGCCTCATCACCTTCTGATCTGGTATCAGCACAGTCCGGCCGCGCATCGCGCGCGCCGGACAGCGACCTGAGGAGACCTTGACCTCAGCCGCGAATGACGCTCCCAAGGGGCGGCGCCGGAGCCCGTGCCCCTTCGGGACGTCCTGCCCTACGCCACGCTTTTCCCTTCGCAATGCCTGCCCGGAGCGACGAGCCCGAACCGATGGCCAGAACACTCGGACAGGACCTCGCCGCCGCGCTGCGCTTCTATTCCCGCCTGCCCTTGCCGGCCCGGGACGAAACCGCTTTCGCGGCCCCCGACATCGACCGCATCGCCTATGCCGTGCCGGTGGCCGGCGCGGTGCTGGGCCTTATCGGGGCGCTCGTCCTCATCCTGGCCATGGCCCTGAAGCTGCCGGCCTTCCTTGCCGCCACGCTCGCGGTGACGGCGCTGGCGCTCGCCACCGGCTGCTTCCACGAGGACGGGTTGGCCGACACCGCCGATGGCCTCGGCGGCGGGCGGGACCGCATCCACAAGCTCACCATCATGCGCGACAGCCGCATCGGCACCTATGGCGCCACCGCGCTTTTGCTGGGCCTGCTGCTGCGGATCGGCGCGCTGGAGGCGCTTGCCCTGTCGGTGGGACCGCTCCGCGCGGGCCTGGTCCTCATTGCCGGCGAGGCCGCCTCCCGCGCCGCCGGCGTGCTGCTCATCGCTGCCCTGCCGCCGGCCCGCACCGATGGCGCCGGGGCGTCCGTCGGCCGGCCCTCGGAGGCGGCGGCGCTGTCCTGTGCGCTGGTCGCGGCGCTCATCGTTTCGGTGCTGATGGTGGCCTCCTTCGGCATCGGTGCCGCGTTTGCCGGACTGATCGGCCCTGCGCTGGTGCTGCTCGTGATGATGCGCCTGTCGGCCCGGCTCATCGGCGGACAGACCGGCGACGTGGCGGGCGCCACCCAGCAGGTGGCGGTGATTGTGTTCCTCCTCGGCGTGCTTATCTTCGGCGGACGGTAGGCGAGCGGCGATTCCCGCCCCGCCTCAGCCGGAAGGAGCCGAGCGCCCGACCGCGCAGCCATGACCCAGCCGTCAGACCCCCGGACCGTTTCCCGCCCCGGCGCCATCCGCTCGCCCTGCATCAAGGTGTGCGTGGTGGAGCCATTGAGCGGCCTGTGCATCGGCTGCGGACGCACGCTGCGGGAGATCGGCGGCTGGGCCTCGTTCTCGCCGGATGCGCGGGAGCGGATCATGGCTGTCCTGCCGGACCGGCTGGCGCGTCTCAAGGAGACGGCGCCGGATGCGTTCATGGAATAGGCCGCCATGCGCAGCGACCGTCTTCTCTGGATCCTCCTCATCGGCCTGTTCGCCGGCGGCGTCATCCTCGCGGTGAACCACGAGCAGGGCGAGGTGGCGGGCATCGACATCAACAAGTTCGGCGCGTTGGTGGGTCAGCTCTCGATCGCGATCTTCATCGGCGCGGCGGCGTGGTCGGTCTTTCGCGGGCGGATCGCCGAATCGCTCATGGCGGCCGCCTTCTGGCTGGTGCTCGCGGCGATGCTGGCGCTCGGCTACACCTATCGCGATCCCCTCGCCCAGGTCGGCCGCAAGGTGCTGGCCGAGGTTGCGCCGGGCTATGCGGTGAACCTCGCGCAGACCGGCACGAGCATGGTGGAGGTCACGCGCGGGGCGGCCGGCGATTTCGCAGTGCGCGCGGGAATCAACGGCTCAGGCGTGAGCATGCTGGTGGACACCGGCGCCTCGTCCGTCGTTTTGACCCATGAGGCGGCGCAGGCGGTGGGCCTGCCGGTGGATTTCCTGAAATATGACGTGCCCGTCGATACCGCCGCCGGCCGCACCCGCGCCGCCGCCGTGGTGCTGGACACCATCACCATCGGCAGCATCGTCGAGCGCCGCGTGCCCGCCCTCGTCTCGCCCGCCGGCGCCTTGCGCACGAGCCTCCTCGGCATGAGCTTCCTGTCCCGGCTCGAGGGCTTCGAGTTCCGCGGCGACAAGCTCGTGATGCGCGGCGGCAAATGATTGTGTTTCCGCTCGCTGCCCGCCTCGGTTAGGTTTTCGGGCGTCCACCCCGCCTGATCTGCGAACCCCGATGCGCGTCCCCACTGCGACCGATCTCCAGAAGGAACGCGCGATCCTGTTCGCGATCCTTCTCGATTTCAGCGTCTTCGTCCCCTACCTCGTCACGGTGTGGCGGATCGGTTCCCTGGCCATGCTGGCGGAGATGCTGCGCGGCGGCCTGCTGTTGCTGGTGGAGGGCCTCGCCCTGCTGACGCTGCGCGCTGCCCATCGCGGCCGCCTTTATTTCTACGATTTCGGCATCGGCAAGCTCGAGCGCATGTTGGCGGCAGCCATCGGCGTGCTGCTGCTGCTGGCGGCCGTCTTCATTCTCATCAAGGTGATGGATTCGACTGAATCCGAGCCCCTGCCACCCTTCTGGGTGGCGGCCGCTCTGGGTCTTGTCATCTACAACCTGTTCACGAATCTGGCGCCGCTGGTTCCGCTGTGGCGGGCGACGCGCGCGGGTACGTCCATCATCGTGCTCAGCCAGTTCCGCGCGCGCATCGCCAAGGCCATCGCCTCGGTGACGGTGGTGGTGTGCGTCGCCCTCGACGTATTGCTTCCGCACACCAAGGTGGCGCTGGTGGCCGACGATATCGGCGGGCTCATCGGCGCGGCCTTCATGCTGGTCATCGGCGGCAGCATGATCTCGGAAGCCCTGCCCGACCTTCTGGACCGCGCGCTCGCCGAACCGTTGCAGATGAAGGTGAACGCCGCGCTCGCCGCCAATTTCGACCGCTACGAGCAGCTCATTGGCGTGCGGACCCGCAAATCCGGCAGTGTCGCTTATGTGGAGATCACGGTGGGCTTCGCGCCGGATCGCACCATCGCCGACGTCAGCTCGGTGACGGAGGGCCTGCGCCAGACGCTGACCGCCGCCATTCCCGATGCCGACGTGGTGGTGATCGCCGCGCCTTATGATCCGGCGACCGAGGCGACCTAGAGCATCTCCAGCCCGACCTTGCGCCGGGGCGGCGGGAAGGCCTTGTCGATGGCGGCGAGGTCGTCCGCATCGAGCGCCAGATCGCGCGCGGCGGCGTTCATCTCCACATGCTCGATGCGGCTCGCCTTGGGAATGGCGATCACATCGCCGCTCCGCATCACCCACGCCAGAGCGACCTGAAACGGGTCCACGCCGTGCTTCTTCGCCACGGCGCCCAAAGCCCCGTTGCGCGGCAGGCGGGCCTGCTCGATGGGGCTGTAGGCCATGATGGGAATGCGGGCGGCGCGCAAGGCCGGAAACAGGGCGAACTCCGGCCCGCGCCGGCTCGGATTGTACAGGACCTGATTGGCGGCGCAGGCGGTTCCGCCCCTGGCGGCAAGAAGCTCCTCCATGTCGTCCGTATCGAGGTTGCTCACACCCCAATGCCGGATCTTGCCGGCCTTCTGCAGCGCCTCGAACCCCGCGATGGTCTCGGACAGGGGATGGTTGCCGCGCCAGTGGAGAAGGTAGAGGTCGATGACGTCGGTCTTCATCCGCTTCAGGCTGCGCTCGCAGGCGGCGGCGACGCCCGCCCGGCTGGCGTTGTGCGGATAGACTTTGCTGACGAGGAACACCTCGTGCCGACGTCCGGCGATGGCTTCGCCCACCACCTCCTCGGCACCGCCATCGCCATACATCTCCGCCGTGTCGATAAGGGTCAGGCCGAGGTCGATCCCGCGCCGGAGCGCGTTCGCCTCCGCGACGCGGGCGGTGGAGCGCTCGCCCATGTACCAGGTGCCCTGGCCGAGGGCGGGCACCGTCTCGCCGCTGGGAAGGGTCACGGTCTTGCTCATTGCCGGTTCCTTGGCATTCGACTGGCCGCTGGCCGATTTCGGGCGACCATAGCGGCTGCGTGAGCGAGGTCCAGAGAGTGCTCCGACCGTCTTGGCCCCCGCCCTGAGACGCAGAACGCCGGCGGGAGCACCGCCGGCGTTCGCCTTGTCTCTAAAAAGAGCGCGATCAGGCCGCGTCGTAGAGCCGGCGCTCCAGCAGCGGGCTGCCGCCCTTGAAGGCACCATGCAGCGCCTTGGCGGCGGCGAGGACAGCGAGGTCCACAAGCGGCTCGACGATGATGACGAGCAGGTACGCGCCGCCGAACGTCGCCACCGACGCGACGTTCTCCGCCGCGAAGCCCTGGCCATAGATGGCCCAGAACGCCACCCAGCCGACGATGCCGGCCTGATAGGTGGTGGAGAGGGCGAGCGCCTGGCCGTACTTCAGCTCCACGTAGGGCGTGCCCGGCGCGACGATGCGGCGCGCGACGGCGGCGACGCCGAACAGCGGCACCAGCAGCGTGGTCACGTTCATGCCGTACTGGGGCAGGTCGAACGGCGCGAAGAACAGGCCCTGGACGAGCAGGCCGAAGGCGAGGCCGAGGGCCGCCGGAGCCGCGCCGAACATCAGGAACAGGGTCGAGCCGAGGATGAGGTGCACTTCCGAGACACCCACCGGATAGTGCGGCAGAACCTCGAAGAAGGAGAAGACGAGGGCGGTGGTGGCGAGGGTGCGGCCCGCCAGCGAGAGGACGCCGCGCTCACGCGCCGCCTCATAGGCAAGCTTGAGGGCGTAGCCGCCGGCGGCGGCCGCCGTGACATAGCTGAGGCCGATCTTGGCCCCGTCCACGAGTCCGGGTTCGATATGCATGTTCGTCTCCGTTGCCGTCTCACCCGACGGCCCGAGGGGTTCATCATGCGACCGGCCGGTCTCCTGACTCGCGGGTCTACGCTCACCCCCGCCTTCCCGGCCGGCCCGAAGGGCTGTGGCCAGTGGCATGCTGGAAGATCGCTCGCCGCTTACAGTCGCGGGGGCGGTTGAGGCTTCGGCCGGATCTCGCGGATGATTCTCCGCGCAATCCCGCCCTACCCCATTCCCGTTTCACTCCGGATGCCGAGGCAGCCGGAGCACCGTTCGCAAGCGCAGCAGGCACCGAACGCCGCCGCCCTGTCAAGCAATCCCGTAGCAATGGGACGCGCGCCGTGGCCTTCGCCGGGCGCGCATCCTGCCGCTCGGGGCGGGAAGCTCCGCGTCAGTGGCTGGAGTGGGCGCCGCTGCCCTGAGCGCCCATGCCCTCCACCTTGAACTGAACAGGGACGGTGCCGGCCTTCTCGAAGGTCAGCGTGCCGTCCACCAGCGTGCCCTCCTTCAGCGGGGCCTTCAGGTCGAGGAACATGATGTGGTAGCCGCCGGGCTTCAGCTCGAGGCTGCCCCCGGCCGGAATGGCGAGACCGTCCGGCAGGGGACGCATCACCATCACGCCATCCTTCATGCTCATTTCGTGGATTTCCACGCGCCCGGCGAACGGCGCGGTGGCGGCGACGAGGCGGTCGGGGGCGGTTCCCGTGTTCTTCACCACGAGATAGCCGCCGGCGACGGTGGCGCCGCCGGGCGTGGCGCGCGACCAGGGATGGTCGATCTGCAGGGGCCCGGCCTTGAAGTCATGCGCGACGGCGGCGCCGGCCAGCGCCGCGGTGGCGATGGCGGCGGCGATGATGGTGCGGCGGGTGAGGTGAAAGATGGACATGTGTACTCCTGCATGGCGCCGGGGGCTGCTGCCGCTCGGCGGGATGGAGTGAAGGGCTGGATGAAAGGGATCGCGCGCGGCGCGGTGCCAGCGCATCGGGGTGCGCGGAGACCCGCAACGGCTAAAGGAAAGGACGCGAGACAGCGTCAGCCAGCCAGCGGCGGCCCCTGGGACGAACGCGGCTCGCGCCGGTCCCGGCCCGTCCCCTCGATGCCGGCGAGCGGAAGGGCGCCCGGTCGATGATCCGAAGCAACCGGCATCCCCGCCCCGGCGACGGCGGGCAGTAACGGGGCCGGAGAATGGCCGGCGCATAAGGCGCAGCAGACGGAATGGTCCGCCCGCGGCATGGACGGATCGCCACCCTGCCCGTCGGCCGTGCCGATGCACAGGACGCTGCCATCGGTGCCGGCAGCCATGTCCATGGCGCCGGAGCGATCGAAGGCCAGACCGGCGACCACCAGCTGCAAAAGGAAGGCATAGGCGAGCACGACGCTGAGCGCGCCGCGTATCCACATTGCCCTCCGCCAGTGCGCCACCCGTCGCTCCCGAACCTCGACCATGGGCCGGCATGTTAACGGCGCGGCGTGGAAAGTCATCCGCCGCCACGCGGCGTCGGCCCGCTGCCCCTGGCCACGCCCCTCAGAAGTGGATGGCGAGCCGCGCCACGCCCCTTTGCGACACGAAGTCCTGGCCCACGTTGAGCCCGTACTCCAGCTTGAGTTCCAGATTGTCGCGGGTCACGGCCTGAAGGCCGAGGTCCAGATTACCGAGCACGTTGGGGATCGGCGTGGTGGTGGTGAAGCTGCCGGCGGAGAGCGGCGCCCACAGGAAGCGGGCGGTGGTCTGCCACGCGTCGTTGGAGGCGAAGGAGGCGCCGAGGGTCATGTAGGGCCGCAGGACGATGCCGTCCGGCAGGTCGATCCGGCCGCCGAACTCCACCGCCGGCGTGGCGATGAAGGTGGTGAGGCTTGAGGCCTGCAACGCCAGCTCCGCGCCCGTCAGGCCCATTTCGGTGAAGGCCGGCATCTCCACATGCACCACATCGAGGTCCACGCGCGGACGGACGTAGAAGTTGGAGTAGGTGAACTCGTAGGCCGCCCGCAGCCGGCCGGTGAGGTTGTAGACATCGGACGTGCTTGTGGCCTGCCCGCCCGCGAGGCCGATGATGCGCGTGTTGTCGTAGGACACCCAGCCGGCATCGAGCGCGGCCGAGAACAGCCAGGGGCCGGTCTGGTATTTCAAGGCGACGCCGATATCCCCGCCGTTGCCGCTCGACGAGAACCAGCCGCTGGTGCTGGAGACCGAGGACTGCTGGTAGGCGCCGGACAAGGCGAGGAACCAGTCGGTGGCAAGCTCGCGCTGCACGCCGGCCTGGAAGATCACGCTGTCGGAGGCGAAGCCCGCCATCTGCGCCGTGGTGGACTGGCTGGTGCGGTCGTAGATGATGCGCGCCCAGGCGCAATTGTCCTCCCTCAGCTGGGTGCTCTGCGCCACGAAGACCGGGCAGCTCATGGTGCGGTCGAGGAAGGCCTGGCTCTCGCCGATGCGCAGCCCGGCCGGCGCCTGCAGCAACTGCGGGGAGAGCTGGCCCAGCGCGCTCTGGTAGGCGAGCGGCGAACTCACGTCGATGAGGCCGTTGAACACCTTGGACATGCCGCCGATATCGCCGGTGTCCCACACTCGCTGAAGGCCACCGCCGACTGAGGCCTCGTTTGACGACAGCCAGATGCCCTGCGGCAGGAAGTGCGCGATGGGACTGATGGTGAGTGAGGTGGCGTCCGCATGAACGGCCCAGCTGTAGGCGAGCCCGCTGTCCTTGGCGACGGCGGTGCCGGTGAGCTGGTCGGCCACCAGGATGGTGTAGCTGTCCTGAGGCGCGATGCTGGACGCGCGCGGATCGATTGTGCCGCTGATGGTCGCGCCGCCGACCACGCGGATCTGGTCGTGGCGGGCGGAGGCCGAATCCACGTCCACCTGAAGCACGCCATCGGAGCCGATGCCTCCGGCGACATTGGTGGTCGCGATCACCCCCAGGCCGCCAGGGTTGACGGTGCCGTGGTTGGTGAAACCCGGCGCCGAAAGTCCCGCGCTCCGCAGGGTCGGCCCCGTGTCCGATGTGGCGCTGACAAGGGTACCGGAATTGAAGGTGGCGCCGGTCTCGTTGATGAGGCCATTGGTGCCGCCGCCGAGATCGACGCTGCCGTTGAGCGTGCCCTTGTTGATGACCGTGTCGTCGCCAATGCCCGCTTGAACGGCGGAGCCGCCGAGGCCGGTCACTGTCCCGCCCTGCGCGATGGTCACCGTGTTCTGCTCGCCGCCCGAGAGCACGATGGCCGAGGTGCCCGCCCCGCCCCGCACCACGCCGCCATCGGCGACAAGGATCTGGATCTGGCCGTTTCCGCTCGGGCCGAGGCTTTGCGCGAAGATGCCGGCTGAATTGTCGCCGGTGGCGATGACGCTGCCGGCAACCAGCACCGTGACCGGCCCGCCGGTGCCCGAGCCGCCCGCGGTGCCCAGTCCGACGCCGCCCGCCGTCGCCGCCATGCCGCCGCCGCCGCCGATGGACTGGGCGACGATGGCCGGTGCGTTGGCGCCGGAGGTGCTCGCGACGCCGGTGACGGTCACTGTCACGGCGCCGCCGTTCCCGTTGCCGCCGCCGGTGCCCTGAATGCCGTCCTGAAGGGAGAAGGCAGCGCTTGCCGCCGAACCGCCGATGCCGCCGCCGCCGCCCACCGACTGGGCGAAGATGGCGGAGGCGCCCTGCCCGCTGGTCACGATGGTTCCGGCGGCGAGGGCATAGATGTCGCCGCCATTGCCGCCGCTTCCAGCCCCGCCGCCGAACGCCACGGCGGCCGTTGCGTCCGAGGAGGCGGTGCCACCCATTCCGCCGCCGCCGCCGATCGACTGGGCGAGGACGCCGAACGCATTGGTGCCGGAGGTCCGGATTACCGAGGTGGACGAAAGATCGATGGTGACCAGGCCGCCCGTGCTGCCGCTGCCGCCATCGCCGCCCAAAGTCAGCGCCACCGAATGGCTGCCGCCCGTCGCCGATGAACTGGTCGCGGCGATGCCGCCGCCGCCGCCGATGGACTGCGCCAAAACGCCGATCGAGGCATCGCCGAAGGTCTGGATGACGCCGGAGACGTTCGCATAGACCGCCCCGCCGGCGCCGCCCGCCCCGCCCGATGCGCCGAGGCCCACGGTGGCCGCGAACGATCCGTTCCCGGAATCCGTCGCCACCGTCGAGGCCCGACCGCCGCCGCCGCCGATGGACTGGAGCACGATGCCGTTGGACAGGTCGCCTTTGGTGAGGATGGTGCCCTGCTGGTTGACCGTGACGGTCTCGCCATTCCCCGCGACGCCACCGGCGCCGCCGAGCGTCAGGGTGGCGGTCACGGTGTTCTGGCCGCCGCTCGCGGTGCTGTTGGCCGCAGACGCATTGCCGCCGCCGCCACCGATGGACTGGGCGAGAATGCCGTCCGAGCCGGCGCCCAGCGACTGGATCCTTCCATCCACGGTCACGGTCACGTTGCCGCCGTTGCCGCCCCCGCCGCCGGTGCCGCCGAGGGTGGCGCCCACGCTGGCGGCCCCGGTGGAGCCGCTCGCCGAGGTGGCGACGGAGGCCTTGCCGCCGCCCCCGCCGATGGACTGGGCGAGGATGCCCGCCGAATCGTGGCCGCTGGTCGCGACGAGGGCGTTGCCACCACTGCCGAACAGCACTTCGACCGTGCCGCCGTTGCCGCCCGAGCCGCCGCTGCCGCCCACCGCGGCGGACAGGCTGAAGCCGTTGCCGCCCTTGCCGTCCGCCTTGGTCTTGCCCGCGCCACCGACGCCGCCGGAGCCGCCGATGGATTGGGCGACGATGGCGTCCGCTGCCCCGCCGGTGGTGGAGACGGTGACATCCGCCTGGGCGGACACGATGACGCCGCCGCCATTGCCGCCGCTGCCGCCCGTGCCGCCGACAATGCCGCCCACCGCGATCTGGCCGCTGGTGGCATTCTGGGCGCTGCCGGCGAAGCCGCCGCCCCCGCCGACCGACTGGGCGAGGATGGCGCTGGCGCCCGTGCCCGAGGTCGAGATGTTGCCGGTGTTGTAGACCGCCACCGAATAGCCGAAGCCTCCGCTGCCGCCGCTTCCGCTCAGGGAGAGGGAGACGGTGGCCGAGCCGCCGGTGCCGCTGTCGCCCGTCACGGCGGCAGCGCCGCCACCGCCACCGATGGACTGGGCGAGGATGCCGTGGCCGAAATCGCCCATCGTCACGAGCGTCCCGGAATTGGTGACGCTGGCTTCGCCGCCGTTGCCGCCGCCCCCGCCGCTGCCGCCGAGGCTTGCGCTGAGATTGAGCTTCGCGCTCTGGCCCGAGGCGGTCGAGACCGTGGACACCGCGTTTCCGCCGCCCCCGCCGATGGATTGCACGACGATGGCGCTGGCGTGGTCGCCCTGGGTCTGGACGAGGCCGGCGTTGACCACGCCCGCGAGGCCGCCGTTTCCGCCCGTCGCGCCGCCTCCGCCGAGATTGGCGGAGAGGTTCGCGGCATCGCTGCCCGACGCGGTGGACGATGCGGCGCCGCCCTTGCCGCCGCCCCCGCCGATGGCCTGGGCGACAAGACCGTTGGAGCCGGTGCCGAGCGTCACGACAGTGAAGGCGGTGGAGCCGGGGTCGGATCCGGTGCCGTTGATGATGGTGGCGGATACGCCATTTCCAGCGCTGCCGCCGCCGCCGCCGATGTCCACCGACAGGCCGAGGCCGTTGCCGCCCTTGCCATCCACCTTGCCGGTGCCCGCGCCCGCCGATCCGCCGCCGCCGCCGATCGATTGGACGAGCACCGCGTCCGCCGCGTCGCCGGAGGTGATGATCTTGCCGCCGCCGGTGCCTGACAGCACGGCGGTGGCGAGCCCGCCGTCACCGCCCGCGCCCCCCGTTCCGCCGGCCGCCGCGCCGATGCTGATCTTTCCCGTCGCCGCATTGTCGGAACTGCCGGCCGCGCCGCCTCCGCCGCCGATGGCCTGCACCAGGATGGCGGTCGAGCCGTGCCCCAGCGTGTAGACGCTGCCCGAGGTGTAGACCGAGGCTGTGCCACCCGCCCCGCCGCTCCCTCCGGAGCCGGTGAGGGCGAGGCTCACATTCGCCGTTCCGCCGTTGGCGGCTCCGCCCGAGGTGCCCGATTGTCCACCGCCGCCGCCGATGGATTGGGCGAGGATTCCGTAGCTGAAGGACCCCTGGGTGAGGATGCCGGCGCCGTTGTTCACCTCGGCGATGCCGCCGGTGTTTCCGGAGCCGCCCGCGCCGCCGAGGGTCGCGGTCACGACCGCCTCGGCGCTGGTCGATTCCGCCGCCGCGTGGGTGGCAAGCGCCATGCCGCCGCCGCCGCCGATGGACTGGACCACGATGCCCGAGGCGTGGTCCCCCGCCGTCACGATGGTGCCGCCCACCGTGTTCACATAGGCGTTGCCGGCCGTATTTCCGGAGCCGCCATTGCCGCCGAGCCCGACCGACAGGCTCGCCGTGGAGGACGATCCCTTGGTGGCGCTCGAAGAGGTGGAGGCGCCGCCCTTGCCGCCGCCACCGCCGATCGACTGCGCCACGAGGCCGTTGGACCCCGTGCCGAAGGTGGCGATCGAGACGCCGTCGGTGGTCGCACTGCCGTTGTTGATGAAGACGTTGCCGCCGGTGCCGCCGGAACCGCCGCCGCCGCCCACGGCGACATCGAGGGAAGCGCTGTTGCCGCCCGCGCCGTCTGCCTTGCCGGAGCCCGCGGCGCCGTTGCCGCCGCCGCCGCCGATGGATTGCGCCAGCACGCCGTCCGCAGAGTTGCCGGTGGTGACGAGGCTGCCCAGCTTGGCATTGTCGAGGGTGACGGTAACGGTGCCGCCGTTGCCGCCGCCCCCGCCTGTGCCGCCGATGGCGGCGCCCACCGCGAATTTCCCGTTGGCCGCATTGGTGGCGCTGCCGGCATTGCCGCCGCCGCCACCAATGGACTGGGCGAGGATGCCGGTGCCGTTCTGGCCCTCGGTGCGGATGTCGCCCGTGCTGGTGACCGTCACGGCCCCGCCGTATCCCCCGGTGCCGCCGGTGCCGGCGAGGGAGAAGCTCAGGCTCGCGGTTTTGGCCGCGCTCGCATCCGCGCTGGCGCCCGCCACGCCGCCGCCGCCGCCGATGGACTGGGCGACGATGGCCCTTGATTCATCACCGGTCACCACGATCTTGCCGGAACTGGTGACCGCCACCGCCCCACCGTGGGAACCGGCGCCGCCCGCGCCGCCCAGGGTGGCACCGATGGAATAGCTGCCGCCGGACCCCTTCGCGGTGGACGAGCCGCCCTTGCCGCCGCCGCCGCCCACCGATTGGGCGAGGACGGCGTTGGACATCGCGCCCGAGGTCGAGATATCCGCCGTGTTGTTGACCGTCACGACGCCACCGTAGGACGCCGCACCCCCGACCCCGCCGAGCGTCAGCGTCGCCGAGACGGATTGGCTGCCCGAGGCGTGGGCGTCCGCCCCCGCGCTTCCGCCGATCCCGCCGCCGCCGCCCACCGACTGGGCGATGATCGCGTCCGACATCTTGCCGGATGTGGAGATGCTGCCCGCCGTCGTCACCGTGACGCTGCCGCCACCATCGGCATTCCCGCCGCCACCGGCGATGGCGGCGCCGAGGGAGATTTTCGAGGTCGCGACCGTGTTGGTGTTGCCGCCGATGCCGCCGCCCCCGCCGATGGACTGGGCGATGATCGCGGCGGACTGGTCGCCCCTGGTCGCGATGACGGCATCGGTGGTCACGGTCACGTCACCGCCGGTGCCGCCATTGCCGCCCTTGGCGCCGAGGGTGAAATCGAGGCTCGCCTGCCCGCCGCTCGCCGAGCCCGCCGCCGCGCCGGCCTTGCCACCACCGCCGCCGATGGACTGTGCCACGATGGCCGAGGCGTGATCGCCCGTCGTGAGAAGCTGGACCGTGGACGTCACGCCGCTGGCGGTGGAGGTGACGGTGACCGCTTCTCCGTTCCCCCCGAGCCCGCCGGCGCCTCCAAGATTCGCGTTGAGCGTGAAAGACGACGAGGAACTTCCTGAAAGATCGCTTGATTTCGTATCGGTCTTGCCGGAGGCGGAGCCGCCCGTGCCGCCGCCGCCGCCGACGGATTGGGCGAGGATCGCGTCGGCATCGGCGCCGCTCGTGGCGATCTGCCCGGTGTTGGTGACCGTAACCTGGCCGCCTGCTCCGCCGCCGCCGCCTTTGCCGCCGAGCGCCACCGAGAGGTCCACCGTTCCCCCGGTGGCATCGGCCGTGCCGCCGCCCGCCGTGCCGCCGCCGCCGCCCACCGATTGCGCGAGGATGCCGCGTGCGCTGGTGCCGGACGTGGCGATGCTACCCGACTGGGTGACGATGACGTTCGAGCCGTTTCCGGCGGATGTGCCGGAACCGCCGCCGCCAAGGGACAGGCTGACGGAGGTCTTGCCGGACAGGGATGCCGCATTGGACGAGGTTGTGCCAACGCCGCCGTTGCCGCCACCGCCGCCGATGGACTGGGCGATGATCGCGTCGGCGAAATTCCCCGTGGTGACGACCGTTCCGGAATTGTCGACGTTGACGAGCCCGCCGTTCGCGCCCTCGCCTCCCGATCCGCCCAGCGTGACCGACACCGTGACGGGCACGCCCGCCGCCACCGAGACGCCGAGCGCGCTGGCATCGCCCCCGGTGCCGCCGCCGCCACCGATCGACTGCGCGAGGATGCCGGTCGCCCCCGCGCCCTTGGTGCTGACGCTGCCGGTGTTGGTGGCATAGGCTTTTTCGCCATAGCCCCCGCTGCCGCCGCTGCCGCCCAGGCTCGCATTCACCGAGACCGCGGTATCCGCGCCGACCGTCAGGCTCTTGGCGGCGGAGGAACCGCCGTTGCCACCGCCGCCGCCGATGGACTGGACCACGATGCCCATGGAATCGAGGCCGCTCGTGACGATGACCCCGGAATTGGTGACGGTGGCATTTCCGCCGTTGCCGCCCGATCCGCCGCTGCCGCCCAGCGCGACCGCCGCGCTGAAATAGATGCCTGCGCTCTGCGACAGCGCGCTGCCGCCCGATCCGCCGCCGCCGCCCACGGATTGCGCGATGATGCCGGAGGCACGGTCACCCGTTGTGACGACGCCGGCGGCGTTGGTCACCTGGACGATCCCGCCGTAATTGCCGCTGCCGGCGCTGCCGCCAATGGTGAGGGAGAGGCCTTCGGCCGTCGTCCCCGACGCGCTGCCCCCCGCGCCGCCGCCGCCGCCGATGGACTGGGCGAGGATGGCCGTGGCGTAGTCGCCGGCGGTGGAGACGGTGACGGTGCTCGGGGTCGCGCCGGTATTCGTCACATAAACGTTGCCGCCGTGGCCTCCGCCGCTGCCGTTGCCGCCGATGGCCGCCGAGATGCCGAGGCCGAGGCTCATGGCGCCACCGCCACGTCCGCCGCCGCCACCCACCGATTGCGCCACGATGCCGAGCGCATTGTCGCCGGTGGTGACGATCGTCCCGGTGTTGGTGAGCGTCGTCGTGCCGCCGTTGCCTCCGGCGGCGCCCTGCCCGCCAAGGGAGGCGACACCGCCCGCGCCGCCGCCATTGCCGCCGCCGCCGCCGATGGACTGGGCGAGGATGCCGTCGGAGAACGCGCCGCTGGTGGTGATGGAGCCAGAGTTCGTCGCCGTCGCCCCGCTGCTCGTGCCCGTGCCGGAGGTCCCGGCCGAGGAGCCGCCCACCGCCACGCATCCGCTCGTCGTGCTGCCGCACGAGCCGATAACGAGGTTTCCGCCGCCGCCGCCCACCGACTGCACCAGCATGCCGTGGGCGTAATTGCCGGTGGTGGTCACGGTGCCGGCATTGATGCCCGTCGCCGAACCCGCATCGCCGCTGATGGCGCCGTTGCCGCCCATGGAGACGAAGACCGCATCGGCCGACCCGCCGTTGCCGCCGCCGCCCGCCACCGACTGCACCACGATGCCCACCGAGCCGTTGCCGGTGGTCGAGACCGCGCCTGCGGATTTCAGATAGACGTTGCCCGCGGTGCCGCCCGGCCCGGCGACACCGCCCGAGCTGGTGATGAAACCGCCCACGGACGCGCCGTTGGCGCCGGTGCCGCCGAGGCTCTGCGCGACGACGGCATTCGCGGCATAGCCCGAGGTCCTGACGGTTGCGCCGGCCGCGATACTGACATTGACCACGGTGCCGCTCGCGGCGCTGCCGCCCGTACCGCCATTGCCGCCGATCTCGTTGAGCGAATCGTCACCGGGCGCACCGTTGCCGCCCGCCCCGCCGTTGGCGGAGACGATGATGCCATGCGCCGCGTCGCCGCTGGTGGTGATGGTGACGCCGCCCTGGACCGTGAGGCTGGCTGTTCCGCCTGTGCCGCCCGTTCCGCCATTGCCGCCAAAGGCCGTGGCATCAGACCTCGCGCTTCCGCCGGAGCCGCCCGCGCCGCCGTTGGCGGAGACGATGATGGCCGACGCCGATGCTGCGGTGGTCGTGATCTGGGATTGCTGCTGGACAGTGACGGAAACGGTCCCGCCATTGCCACCAGCGCCGCCATTGCCGCCCCAGGAATCGGAGAAGCCGCCATAGCCGTATCCGCCTTGCCCGCCTGCCCCGCCAACTGACTGAGCCACGATGCCGGATTGCGGCGATGAGATCGTGCCGGAAACAACGATCTCGACGCTTCCGGCATTGCCACCGCCGCCGCCGACCTTCCCGGTGGCGTTGGCCGTCGTTGAATCGGCTTCCGCCGACGCCCCGCCTGCACCGCCCAGTGAGGCCGCATACAGGCCGACTCCGCCCGCGCTCGTCAGGGTCACGCTGGAGAGGGTGACGCTCACCGCGCCACCATTACCACCGGCGCCCGCGGCGCCGCCGGTCGCCGCCGCAAGCGCGTGCACTTCGCCGCTGTTGCCGCCCGTCCCGCCGGCTGAGATCACGCTGACGGCCGGTCCGCTGCCGCTGCTGACGGTGGACGACGAGATCGTGACGGTGGCGATGCCCCCGTCTCCGCCATTGCCGCCGCTGCCGCCTGTGGAATCGGCTGCGCCACGGCCCTCTCCGCCCAGGCCACCGACGCCTCCGACGGTCGAAATGATGATGCCGCCCACCTGGGATGACAGGTTTGAACCGGAAACCGAGATGCTGACGTTGCCGCCATTGCCGCCGGTCTGGCCCGAACCTCCGAATGCCTGGCCGAGATAACTGAAGCCGTAACCGCCTGCGCCGCCTGCGCCGCCCGTGGAGCTGGCGGCGATGACCGTCCCGCTGGCCTGGTTGGCCGTGACCCCGTCCAGGATTGCCGAGAATGTGCCGCCATCGCCACCGGTTCCACCCGAGCCACCCGTCCCGGAGCCGGTCCCGTAAGAGACCGTACCTTCGCCGCCCGATCCGCCCATGCCGCCCTGGGTTGTGCTCTTTATGGCGTAGGTGCTGGTCGATCCGCCGCTGATCGTGATGGATGTCGCCCCGATGGCGGCTCCACTGTCGCCGCTGCCGCCGGTAGCGCTTTCAAAATCGTAGTTGTAATTCGCCCCGTTCGACCCGGCCGAGCCCGTTATCGTCTGGCTGAAGGGCATGGTTACGACGGTTTGCGCCGTGGCCGGCGGGACGGCGGCGGGAATAGCCACAAGAGCCAATCCGCACAGGGATGTGGTCAGGGCCGTGGAGAGCAGCATGCGCGCGGTGGATGCGCCATAGACGGTCGATGCCGCGCCGCGCGGCGCACGGTTCTGCGCAATCCCACCAACCGGCATTCCCGCCCCCAGCAAAGCCCGAGGTCGGAGATTGCTGTCCGCCGGACAAAAGAGCAATAAGCGCGATTGCGTCTCCCCGAAAAGCCGCTGGCGGCGAACGGCCACGACTTGGCTGTATCACCATGCAAAGGCCGTCGTGATCGACTATATCGAGGGCATCAACGATCCGCCGCGGCGCCACTCGGGCTCGGCCTTCTCGGCCCATCGACTTCGAGCGACAGGCGCAGGCAAATTAACCTCGTGTCCGCGCAACGGCAGCAGCTTCGATACTAATGTTTAGAAATCAATCATTTACGCTCTCGGTCGCCCCTATGATGGATTGGACGGACCGCCATTGCCGGGCCTTCCACCGCACCTTCTCGCGCCATGCGCTGCTGTATACGGAGATGGTGACCGCGCCGGCGGTGATCCATGGGGACCGGGCGCGGCTGCTCGGGTTTTCCGAGGCGGAGCATCCGGTGGCGGTGCAACTCGGCGGCAGCGATCCGGCGCTGCTGGCGCAGGCGGCGCGCGTCTGCGCGGACTTTGGATATGACGAGATCAACCTCAACGTCGGATGCCCCTCCGACCGGGTGCAGGGCGGCAATTTCGGCGCCTGCCTCATGCGCGAGCCGCAGCTGGTGGCCGAGTGCGTGGCCGCCATGAAGGGCGCGGTCGCCCTGCCCGTCACGGTGAAGTGCCGCATCGGCGTGGACGATCAGGATCCCGAGGAAGCGCTCGACACCCTCGCCGATGCCGTGCTGGCGGCGGGATGCGACGGGCTCATCGTCCATGCCCGCAAGGCCTGGTTGAACGGCCTTTCCCCGCGCGAGAACCGGGACATCCCGCCCCTCGACTATGACCGCGTGCGCCGCCTCAAGGCCCGCCTGCCCCATGTGCCGGTCGCGCTGAATGGCGGCCTCGAAAGCCTTGCGCACGGGCTGAGCGAGGCGGAAGGCCTCGACGGCATCATGCTCGGCCGCGCGGCCTACCATTCGCCGGAGCTGCTGGCGGAGGTGGATCCCGTCCTTCACGGCGTCCCGGCGCCGCACGCGGACACCTTCGCCGCGCTGGAGGCGTTCGAGCCCTATATCGCCTGGCATCTGGAGGCTGGTGGCCGGCTCTCCGACATCACGCGCCACATGCTCGGCCTGTTCGGCGGAAAGAAGGGCGCGCGCATCTTCCGCCGCCGCCTCTCGACGGAAGCCATCATTCCCGGCGCCGGGCTCGATGTGCTGCGCGGTGCCGTCGATGAGGTGCGCAGCAGGGACCGCCTGGCGGCCTGAGCGGTCGGCACCACCACGAGATTTGCGTGAACAGCGGGCCTGCTGCGAACGCCATGCGGCCATCGCAGTGGACAGGGCGCGAATTCCGGGCCACTCCTCGTGGCCTTCCCGCCGCAAGTTTCCGGTCCCGCTCATGTTTTCCAACGTTCCGGTGCAGGAACTCGTCCTGCTCGTCGGCGCCATGCTGGCCGGCGGCGTGCTGACCGGCCTGCTCGCTGGCCTCTTCGGCATCGGCGGCGGCGGTGTCATCGTTCCCGTGCTGTACGAGGTGTTCGGGTTCCTCGGGGTGGATGACAGCGTGCGCATGCAATTGTGCGTCGGCACCTCGCTCGCCATCATCATCCCAACCGCCATGGCCTCCTACCGCACCCACGTCGCCAAGGGGGCGGCGATGCCGGGCGTGCTGGCGAAATGGCGCATCCCAGCCATCATCGGCATCATCGTCGGCAGCGCCATCGCGGCGGTGGCGGCGGGCTGGGTGCTGCAGGCGGTGTTCGTGGCGGTGGTGGCGCTTCTGGGGCTGAAGAGCCTCATCGGCCGCAACGACATCCGTATTTCCGACCACCTGCCGTCCTCAGCGATGATGCGGTTCTACGGCTTCTTCATCGGGCTTGCGTCGTCGCTGGTGGGCATCTCGGGCGGCGGCATCTCCACCAATATCCTGTTGCTCTATGGCGTGCCGATCCACGCCGCTGTCGCCACCTCCGCGGGCATCGGCGTCATCATCCCCATTCCGGGGGTCATCGGCTATGCCATCGCCGGCTGGTCGCACCTCTCCGAGCTGCCGCCGCTGTCCATCGGCTATGTGTCCGTGATCGGTTTCCTGTGCATCGCCCCGGTCGCGACGCTGGTGGCGCCCTATGGCGCGCGCCTCGCGCACCGGATGAGCCGGCGCCATCTGGAGATCGGCTTCGGCCTGTTCCTGATGGTGATCGGCGTGCGCTTTCTCGTCGCCATCATCCACGGCTGACGGGCGCTCGCCGAATCACCAGCGATGGGTGAAGCCGGCGGTGATGCTCTTGTTCAGCGTCGAGCCGGTATCGGCCACCGAGGTGGTGACGGTGAGGTCGGGCGCCAACTGCTGCTGGGCGCTCACCGTGGGCAGAAGCTGCGACGAAGTGCTGGTGGTCTTGGCCGCGACGGCGAAGGTGGTTCCGGTTTCCGTCAGCTTCAGGCTCAGCGACTTGTCGGTTTCCCACGCCTGCGAGCCGGCCTTGACCTGATAGGTGTCCGCCAGCGTGGCGGCGAGCCCGCTGGTGAGGGAAATGCTGCGCTCGAAGGTGGTGGCGAGCTTGCTCGCCGCATCATTGGGATCGACGGAGACGTTCACCGTGCCCTTCTCCCACACCATCCAGTCCGGCAGGCGGGCGACCGTGACCTTCGCATAGGCGGTGCCACCGAGACCGTCCGCGCTCTGGCCGACCGTGGGCGCGACGCTGGAGCCTGCGGCCGACAGGTCCAATCCCACGACCGCGCCATAGTCTTCCACTGGCGTCGAATAGGTGAGCGAGGTCGAGCCGTCCGCCTTCAGCGCGGTCTTGGCCTCGGTGCCGTCGGCGAAGGCCGGAGCGGCGAACAGCGGGGTCGCCAGAAGCGCGGCGCAGGTGAAGGGGCGGATCGCCATGGGTCTCGACCTCCCGGGGCAGAGGGTGGGCGGCGGAACGGCAGCGCGCACGCAGCTACCATTCCTCTCGGGTGCTTGGTCGAGGATGGATGGGGAGAAGTTAAGGCGGAATTGTTGCGCTGCAGCGTCCGCCCCCGCATGCGCGCGCCGCATGGCTTTTGCGCCACAGCCGCGCCATGCCGCCTTGCCGCCGGGCCGGGCGCGTCCTAATCCCCCCGCGGGAGGATGATAATGACACAGCCGGACCTTTCGAGCGCGACCCTCGATCTGCTCACCCGCATTGCCGGGGCGCTGGAGCGCCTGGCCCCGCCCGCGGTGCCCACGCCTGATTTCGAGGCGGCCGACGCCTTCGTCTGGCACACCGATCCCATCCGCTTCGAGCCGGTGGCGCGGGTGAACCGGGTGGAGATGGACCTTTTGCAGGGCATCGACCGGGTGCGTGGCCAATTGGTGGAGAACACCGAGCGCTTCGCCCGCGGCCTGCCGGCCAACAATGCGCTGCTCTGGGGCGCGCGGGGCATGGGCAAGAGCTCGCTGGTGAAGGCCGCTCATGCCGCCATCAACCATTCGCTTTCCACAGACGGTCCGCGCCTGAAGCTGGTGGAGATCCACCGCGAGGACATCGAGACGCTGCCTGCGCTCATGGGCCTGGTGCGCGGCTCCCATCACCGCTTCATCGTGTTCTGCGACGACCTCTCCTTCGATTCCGACGATACGTCCTACAAGTCGCTGAAGGCGGTGCTGGAAGGCGGCATCGAGGGGCGGCCGGACAATGTGATCTTCTACGCCACCTCCAACCGCCGCCATCTGCTGCCGCGCGACATGATGGACAATGAGCGGTCCACCGCCATCAATCCCGGCGAGGCGGTGGAGGAGAAGGTCTCCCTCTCCGACCGCTTCGGCCTGTGGCTCGGCTTCCACAAGTGCAGCCAGGACGAATACCTCGCCATGGTCGCGGCCTATGTGGAGCACCACGGCATTCCGGCGACGGAAGAGGAATGGCGGCCGCAGGCCCTCGAATGGGCCACCACCCGCGGCGCCCGCTCCGGCCGCACCGCCTACCAGTTCGTGCAGGATCTCGCCGGCCGGCTGGGGGTGGCGCTGAAGGCGGCGTGAGCGGGAGGCCCTGCCCCGCCGGATGTTCTGCTGGTATTCCGTCGCCCTCCGGCTCGACCGGAGGGCCCATGATGTGGTTCAGCGCCGCGTCCGGGCGGGTGGGACGGTGGGGGATGGGTCCTCCGGTCGAGCCGGAGGACGACGGCGGTCTGGAGTGGCAGCGCGAACCCGCCCACTCACCCCTCCGCGATGACCTGCAGGAATTGCTGGCCGTAGCGCATCAGCTTGGCCTCGCCGATGCCGGAGATCATGCCCAGCGCCTTCATGGAGGTGGGCTTCAGCTCGGCGATGGCCATCAACGTGGTGTCGTGGAAGATGACATAGGGCGGCACCCCCTGCGCCCGCGCCAGCTCCAGTCGCAGCTTCTTGAGCTTCTGGAATAGCGCCTCGTCGGCAGGATCGGCCAAAGCTGCGGTAGGTCCGCGCCCGCCGCCGGTGACGCGGGCGGCGCGCGGGCGGGCCTCGGCCTTCAGTTCGACCCGCTCCTCGCCGCGCAGCACCGGGCGGCACTTCTCGGTGAGGCCGAGGCTGCCGTGCCCCTCCACGTCCACCCATAGATAGCCCATGGCCACCAATTGGCGCACCACGGCCCGCCATTCATCGCGCGAGAAATTGCCGCCGATGCCGAAGGTGGAAAGCTTGTCGTGGCCGAACTTGGTCACCTTGTCGTTGGCGTCGCCGCGCAGCACGTCGATCACATGGCCGGCGCCGAACCGCTCGCCCGTGCGGTAGACGCAGGAGAGCAGCTTCTGCGCCGCCTCGGTGCCGTCGAAGGTGCGCGGCGGGTCGAGGCACGTATCGCAATTGCCACACGGCTGCGGCAGGTCTTCCTCGAAATATTTCAGCAGCACCTGCCGGCGGCACGAGGCGGTCTCGGCGAGCCCCAGCAGCGCATCGAGCTTGCTGCGCTCCACGCGCTTGCGTGCCTCCGGAGCATCCGAGCCGTCCACGAACTGGATGAGCTTGGCCACATCCTCGACGCCATAGAGCAGGAGCGTCTCGGACGGCAGCCCGTCGCGGCCGGCGCGGCCGGTCTCCTGGTAATAGGCCTCTATGCTCTTGGGCAGATCGAGATGGACGACGAAGCGCACGTCCGGCTTGTCGATGCCCATGCCGAAGGCGATCGTCGCCACCATCACCACGCCCTCCTCCTTGAGGAAGCGGTCCTGATGACGGGCGCGGGTGTCGGCGTCGAGACCGGCGTGATAGGGCAGCGCGGTGCGGCCCTCGGTGGCGAGCATTTCGGCGGTGGCCTCCACCTTCGCCCGGCTCATGCAATAGATGATGCCCGCCTCGCCGTCATGGGCGTCCAGGAAAGCCTTCATCTGGGCACGCGGATTGGCCTTGGGCGCGATGCGATAGCGGATGTTCGGGCGGTCGAAGGAGGACAGGAAAACCTGCCCTTCCTCCAGATTGAGCCGCTCGACGATCTCCCGGCGGGTCGGCCCGTCCGCCGTCGCGGTCAGCGCCATGCGCGGCACGCCGGGATAGCGCTCGTGCAGGATGGTGAGCTGGCGATACTCGGGCCGGAAATCGTGCCCCCACTGGGAGACGCAATGGGCCTCGTCGATGGCGAACAGCGAGATCCGCGCCCCATCGAGCAGGTTCAGGAAACCGTCCGTCAGCAGCCGCTCGGGTGCCACATAGAGCAGGTCGAGATCGCCCATGGCGAGCGCTCGCTCCACCTGCCGCCCCTCGCCGGGGGCGAGGGAGGAATTGAGCATGGCCGCCTTCACGCCCAGCTGGCGCAGCGCCTGCACCTGGTCGTGCATCAGAGCGATGAGCGGCGAGACCACGATGCCGGTGCCCGGCCGCACCAGCGCCGGCACCTGATAACACAGGGATTTTCCCCCGCCCGTGGGCATGAGCACGAGGGCGTCGCCCCCGCCCACCACATGCTCCACGATCTCCCGCTGCCGCCCACGGAACGCCTCGTATCCGAAGACGTGGCGCAGGACCTCAAGCGGGGCGGAATCATCGAGCGTCGCAGACATGGGGCCTTATAGCCCCCTGCCCTCGCCGGGCAATGCGGGATCGAGCCGCGCCGCCTATCGGCGCCCCGCCGCCAGCAGCAGCGCAGCGCCGCCCACAAGAATGCCGGCAGACACGCGATCCGCCACGAGGGTGAAGCGGCCCTTCAGCGCCGCACGCGCCTTGTCCGCGACCACCGCCCACAGCATGTCGCCCACCAGCGCGATGACGGCAAAGATGGCCGCCAGCAGCGCGATCTGCGGCACGGGGTTCGCGGTGTCGGTGACGAACTGCGGCAGGAAGGCCGCGTGGAACAGCAGCGTCTTGGGATTGGCGAATGCCACCGCGAGCCCGCGCCCGAAGGCGGCATGGGCGGACGGCGCGGGCGCCTCCACCGCCTTGCCGGCGGCGCGCCACTGCATCACCGCCAGCCACACGAGGTAGGCCGCGCCGGCATAGCGCACCAGATCGAAATGGTGGGAGAAGGCTTCCACCACATAGGCTAGCCCCCCCGCCACCAGCGCCAGCTGGGCGATGAGGCCCACATTGACGCCCGTGGCGGTGAGGAGGCCGGCCTGCCGTCCATGCTTGAGGCTGGTGCCGACGATAAGCGCCACGTTCGGCCCCGGCGTGGCCCCCAGCGCGATGCAGGCGAGCACGAACAGGGCGAGGCTTTCAGCCGAGATCATCGTCTTCTCCCTCCCGAAAGGCCCCGCCCGCTCGGGGCTCAGGCCTCCGGCGTGTCGTCTCCGGCGGCGTCCGCGCCACCCTCGCCCGCTTCTGCACCCTCGGCGCCCGTGTCCTCGCTGATGTGCTCCACCGAGACCACGCGCTCGCCTTCCGCCGTATCGAACACGATCACGCCCTGGCTAGCGCGGCCGACGATGCGGATGCCGTCCACGGGGCAGCGGATGAGCTGGCCGCCATCCGTGACGAGCATGATCTGGTCGGCATCCTCCACCGGGAAGGAGGCGACAAGCCGGCCGTTGCGCTCGTTCACCGCCATGGCGACGATGCCCTTACCGCCACGGCCGGTGACGCGATATTCGTAGGACGAGGTGCGCTTGCCGTAGCCGTTCTCGGAGACGGTGAGGATGAACTGCTCGGCCGCGCCCATGGCGGCGTACTGATCCTGTCCGAGCTGGCCGTTGCCGATCGCGGCCTCTTCCTGGTCCACCTCGGCCGCTTCGCCCGCCTCGCCGCGCACCCGCCGGCTCATCTTGATGTAGGCGAGCCGCTGCTCGGCGTCGGCATCCACATGGCGGATGATGGCCATGGAGATGACGCTGTCGCCCTCCTCCAGCCGGATGCCGCGCACGCCGACGCTGTCGCGCCCCTTGAACAGGCGCACCTCGGTGGCGGGGAAGCGGATGCAGGCGCCGGCCGCCGTGGTCAGCAGCACGTCGTCTTCCTCCGTGCACAGGCCCACCTCCGCGATGGCCTCGCCCTCGGCGAGCTTCATGGCGATCTTGCCGTTGCGGTTCACCTGCTGGAAGTCCGTGAGCGCATTGCGCCGCACGGTGCCGCCGGTGGTGGCGAACATGATCTGCAGGCGCTGGTTCTCGCCCTCGTCCTCCGGCAGCAGCACGACGGAGGTGATGCGTTCGTCCTGCTCCAGCGGCAGGATGTTGATAAGGGCCTTGCCACGGGCCTGCGGCGCCGCCAGCGGCAGGCGCCACACCTTCATCTTGTAGACCTGCCCCTTGGAGGAGAAGAACAGCACCGGCGCGTGGGTCGAGGCCACGAACAGGCGGGTGACGAAATCCTCGTCCCGCGTCTGCATGGCCGAGCGGCCCTTGCCGCCGCGCCGCTGCGCCCGGTAGGTGGAGAGCGGCACGCGCTTGATGTAGCCGGCGTGGGAGACGGTGACGACCATCTCCTCGCGCTGGATGAGATCCTCGTCCTCGAGATCACCGAAGCCTTCGACGATCTCGGTCCGCCGCGGCGTGCCGAACTCCGCCTTGATGGCGAGAAGCTCGTCCCGGATGATCGCCCGCATGCGCGGCCGGCTGGCGAGAATGTCCAGATAATCGGCGATCTCGGCGGCGAGCTTGTCCAGCTCGTCAGCGATCTCGTCGCGGCCGAGGGCGGTGAGGCGCTGGAGCCGCAGATCGAGGATCGCGCGGGCCTGCACCTCGGAGAGGCGATAGGTGCCGTCCTCCTTCAGCTTGTGCCGCGGATCGGCGATGAGGGCGATGAGCGGGGCCATGTCCTTGGCCGGCCAGTCGCGGCCCATCAGGGATTCGCGGGCGGTCGCCGGGTCCGGCGCGGTGCGGATGAGGCGGATCACCTCGTCGATGTTGGCAACCGCGATGGCGAGGCCCACCAAGACGTGGGCACGGTCGCGCGCCTTGCGCAGCAGGAACTTGGTTCGCCGGCTGATGACTTCCTCGCGGAACGCGATGAAGGCGGTCAGCACGTCGTGCAGGGTGAGGATGCCCGGCTTTCCGCCGGATAGCGCCACCATGTTCACGCCGAAGGAGGTCTGCAGCAGCGTGAGCCGGTAGAGGTTGTTCAGCACCACGTCGGCCTGGGCGTCGCGCTTGATCTCGATGACCACGCGCATGCCGTCGCGATCGCTCTCGTCGCGGATTTCGGAGATGCCCTCCACCCGCTTGTCGCGCACCAGCTCGGCGATCTTCTCGATCATCGTCGCCTTGTTCACCTGATAGGGAATCTCGGTGACGATGAGAGCTTCGCGATCCTTGCGGATATTTTCGATAGCGACCTTCGCGCGCATCAGCACCGAGCCGCGCCCGGTGAGATAGGCCTGGCGGATGCCGGTGCGGCCGAGGATCAGCGCGCCGGTGGGGAAGTCCGGGCCGGGCAGCAGATCGAGCAGCGCCTCGGGCTCCAGCAGCGGGTCGTCCAGCAAAGCGACGGTGACGTCGATGATCTCGCCGAGATTATGGGGCGGGATATTGGTGGCCATGCCCACCGCGATACCGCCGGCGCCGTTGACCAGCAGGTTCGGGAACTTGGCAGGGAGGACGGTCGGCTCCCGCTCGGAATTGTCGTAATTCTCTTGGAAATCAACCGTTTCCTTGTCGAGGTCGTCGAGAAGGGTGTTCGTCACCTTCTCCAGGCGCACCTCGGTGTAGCGCATGGCCGCCGGGGCGTCGCCGTCCACCGAGCCGAAATTGCCCTGACCGTCGACCAGAGGGAGCCGCATGGCGAAGGTCTGGGCCATGCGCACCAGCGCGTCGTAGACCGACTGGTCGCCGTGGGGATGGTACTTACCGATCACGTCGCCGACCACGCGGGCCGACTTGCGGTACTGCTTGTTCCACTCGTACCCATTCTCGTGCATGGAGAACAGGATGCGCCGATGCACGGGCTTGAGGCCGTCGCGCACGTCGGGCAGGGCCCGGGCGACGATGACGCTCATGGCATAGTCGAGATAGGAGCGGGACAGCTCCTCCGTGATGGAAACGGGCCGGATGTCGGACGGCGGCTCGCCGCCACTCTTCGGCGTTTCGGATTCGGCCAAAAGTCAATACTCGCATGGATTGGTGAGGTGCTTCCTTCTAGCCGATTCACCCTTCCAGCGCCAGTAAAACCCCTCCAGCAGGCTTAAATTTTCACCTTAAAAATCAGATACTTATGGGGCGCATCTCACGGGCATTCGCACAATCTGGCGCTTTTGCGTCAAACAGGGCCGCAAAAGGCGGAAAAGCCAGCCGCCAAGCGTCCGCGTCGCCGGGGTGGAAAGCTCCTGCCGGCGCCGCACGATAATGCAAATGCCCCGGTGGCCGGGAACCAGCGCAAGGCGCCGGAACGAAGGCCGAGCGGGAGGCGAGGCCGCCCGTCGACCGGTTCTGTCCGTCCGCGAAGATCCGCTCAGAAGGGAATTTCGTCGTCGAGGTCGGCGACGGGTCGTCCACCGCCAGATCCGCCACCCATGCCGCCGCCGGCCGGGGCCTGACGACGCCCGCCGCCGGAGCCGCCACTGTAGCCGCCGCCTCCGCCGCCCATGGGGCTCGCGGAGCCGAAGTCCGAGCCGCCACCGTAATCGTCGGCGCCGGCCCCGCCGCCGCCCTCGCGGCCGTCGAGCAGCGTCAGTTCGCCGCGATAAGGCCGCAGCACGATCTCGGTGGTGTAGGTCTCGCGGCCGTCCTTCTCATACTTGCGGGTCTCGAGCTGCCCCTCGATGTAGACTTTGGAGCCCTTCTTCAGGAAGCGCTCGACCACGCCGACGAGATTTTCGTTGAAGATCACCACGCGGTGCCAC
This sequence comes from Xanthobacter flavus, assembly GCF_017875275.1. Taxonomy (NCBI): domain Bacteria; kingdom Pseudomonadati; phylum Pseudomonadota; class Alphaproteobacteria; order Hyphomicrobiales; family Xanthobacteraceae; genus Xanthobacter; species Xanthobacter flavus. The sequence goes on from NZ_JAGGML010000001.1 coordinate 5,080,098, forward strand.
TCGGTGCGCTCGCGACGCTCTCCGGAAGCCTTGTCGCGCCAGTTCTCGGAGGTGGCGATGGACAGGTTGCAGACGCGGCCGCCGTTCTGGAACGACTTCACCTCCGGGTCGCGGCCCAGATTGCCGATCAGGATCACCTTGTTGACGCTGCCGGCCATCCCGCTCTCCTTGCCGTAGTTCCATCGTTCGCCGCGGCCGCTATCGGCGCTCCGCGAAACTCGCACCCTAGCGCTCCCGGCTGGCCATGCGACCCCCAGCGCGGCTTTATCCCCATGAACCGGTGAACCTTCGCCAGCCGCCGTGCGTAACAGGACAGGTCTTAATGTTCACGTTGTGTTCTTAATCGACTTCCGCCACACTGGCAAGAGCGTCGCGGGCATTCGACGCGACTCGCCGCTCTTTTTGGCTGGCTGCCTTCAGGGGTTCTGATTATGTTCTCTTCCGCATCGCACAAGGTCCACTACATTTCCATGAGTTCATGAGCACGCTCCCGGGTGCGCAGAGGGGCCTTTCGGCCGCTGGCGTGCCCGCCGCCGCTTGGGCGGCACGATCGTTCCTCAGGCCCTGACCCCTTTTTGCGCCGCAGGCGCCAGCGGATGCCCATGTCTGATCGCGCAGCCTCCCAGCGTCCCGCGTCCCCCACTCCGCGCCGCGATGCCCGCACCCTTTCGGTGCGCGGCGCGCGTGAGCACAATCTCAAGAACGTGGACCTCGAAATCCCCCGCGACAGTCTGGTGGTGTTCACTGGCTTGTCCGGGTCGGGGAAAAGCTCGCTCGCCTTCGACACCATCTATGCGGAAGGCCAGCGGCGCTATGTGGAAAGCCTCTCGGCCTACGCCCGCCAGTTCCTCGAGATGATGCAAAAGCCGGACGTGGACCAGATCGACGGTCTCTCGCCGGCTATCTCGATCGAGCAGAAGACGACCTCCAAGAACCCGCGCTCCACGGTCGGCACGGTCACCGAGATTTACGATTACATGCGCCTTCTGTGGGCGCGCACCGGCGTGCCCTATTCGCCGGCCACGGGCCTGCCCATCGAGAGCCAGACCGTCTCTCAAATGGTGGATCGCACGCTCACCCTTGCGGAAGGCACGCGGCTCTTCCTGCTGGCGCCGGTGGTGCGCGGGCGCAAGGGCGAGTACCGCAAGGAACTCGCCGAGTGGATGAAGAAGGGCTTCCAGCGGGTCAAGATCGACGGCACATTCCACGAGATCGCGGAGGCGCCGGCCCTCGACAAGAAGTTCAAGCATGACATCGACGTGGTGGTGGATCGCATCGTGGTGCGCGCGGATCTCGCCCAGCGGCTCGCCGACAGCTTTGAGACCGCCCTCGGGCTCGCCGATGGCATCGCGGTGGCCGAGTTTGCCGACGAGAAGGACGAGGCCGGCGATCCACGCCGCATCATCTTCTCCGAGAAGTTCGCCTGCCCGGTCTCCGGCTTCACCATTCCAGAGATCGAGCCGCGGCTGTTCTCCTTCAACAATCCCTTCGGCGCCTGCCCCGCCTGCGACGGCCTCGGCGTGGAGCAGACCATCGATCCGGACCTCGTGGTGCCGGACAAGGCCCGTTCGCTGAAGCAGGGCGCCATCGCCCCCTGGGCCAAGTCCACCTCGCCTTATTACGGGCAGACGCTGGATGCCTTGGCCAAACACTACCATTTCAAGCTGAACGTGCCCTTCGCCGACCTCCCGGAGCAGGCGCGCGAGGTGCTGCTGTTCGGCTCGGGCAGCGAGAAGATCACTTTCCACTATGACGACGGCATGCGCGCCTACGAGACCTCGAAGACCTTCGAGGGCGTGGTGCGCAACCTCGACCGGCGCTGGAAGGAGACCGACAGCGACTGGGCGCGGGAGGAGATTTCCAAATACTTCTCCACGGTCCCCTGCAAGGTCTGCAACGGCTACCGGCTGAAGCCCGAGGCGCTGGCGGTGAAGATCGACGGGCGGCATATCGGCGAGATCGGGGAGCTTTCCGTCAGGGCCGCGTCCGGGTGGTTCGAGGAGCTCCCCGCCCGGCTCACCGACAAGCAGAACGAGATCGCCGGGCGAATCCTGAAGGAGATCCGCGAGCGGCTGCGCTTCCTCCTGGACGTGGGGCTGGAATACCTCACGCTGGCGCGCTCCTCCGGCACGCTTTCGGGCGGCGAGAGCCAGCGCATCCGCCTCGCCTCGCAGATCGGCTCGGGCCTCACCGGCGTGCTCTACGTGCTGGACGAACCCTCCATCGGCCTGCACCAGCGCGACAACGAGCGGCTGCTGGGCACGCTGAAGCACCTGCGCGACCTCGGCAACACGGTGATCGTGGTGGAGCATGACGAGGACGCGATCCTCGCCGCCGATCATGTGGTGGATGTGGGACCGGGCGCAGGCATTCACGGCGGCGAGATCGTGGCGCAGGGCACGCCAGCGGAAATCCTCGCCAATCCCGCGTCCCTCACCGGCCGCTATCTCACCGGCGAACTGAGCGTGGGCGTGCCGGCGCGGCGCAAGCCCAACCCCAAGCGCATGCTCAAGCTCTCAGGCGCACGCGGTAACAATCTGAAGAACGTCACGGCGGAAATCCCGCTCGGCCTGTTCACCTGCATCACCGGCGTGTCCGGCGGCGGCAAGTCCACGCTGCTCATCGACACGCTCTACAAGGCGGTCGCGCGCCGGCTGAACGGCGCCTCAGAGGCCCCTGCCCCATTCGACAAGCTGGAGGGGCTGGAACACCTCGACAAGGTGATCGACATCGACCAGTCGCCCATCGGCCGCACACCCCGGTCCAATCCGGCGACCTATACCGGCGCGTTCACGCCCATCCGCGAGTGGTTCGCCGGCCTGCCGGAAGCCAAGGCTCGGGGCTATGGCGCCGGGCGCTTCTCCTTCAACGTGAAGGGCGGGCGCTGCGAGGCCTGCCAGGGCGACGGCGTCATCAAGATCGAGATGCACTTCCTGCCGGACGTGTACGTCACCTGCGACGTCTGCAAGGGCAAGCGCTACAATCGCGAGACGCTGGAAGTCACCTTCAAGAACAAGTCCATCGCCGACGTGCTCGACATGACGGTGGAAGAGGGCGCGCAGTTCTTCAAGGCCGTTCCGTCCGTCCGCGAGAAGCTGGAGACGCTGCACCGCGTCGGCCTCGATTATGTGAAGGTCGGCCAGCAGGCGACCACGCTCTCGGGCGGCGAGGCGCAGCGGGTGAAGCTCTCCAAGGAGTTGTCGCGGCGGGCCACCGGGCGCACCCTCTACATCCTCGACGAGCCGACCACCGGCCTGCATTTCCACGACGTCAAGAAGCTGCTGGAGGTGCTGCACGAGCTGGTGGAGCAGGGTAATTCGGTGGTGGTAATCGAGCACAATCTCGAGGTCATCAAGACCGCCGACTGGATTCTCGACCTCGGCCCGGAGGGCGGCGACGGCGGCGGGGAGATCGTGGTGGCCGGCACCCCGGAGACGGTGGCGGCGGACAAGCGCTCCCACACCGGCCACTTCCTCGCCGAAGTGCTCGCCCGCCGTCCGTTCGCGGATGGGCAGAAGGCGGCGCCCGGCAAGGATGCCGGGAAGTCGGGAGCTGCCGGCCGCGGCAAGACGCTCAGGCGCGCCGCCGTGGCTGAAGAGGCGGAGCGGGATGCCGCCGAAGAGGCGGCGGTCGTCGGGCCTTCCGTTGCGCAGGAGGCTTCGGCGCCCCCTGCTCCGTCCGCCGAGATTTCCCGGGAGGCCGACAGTCCGGGGGAGGCATCACGCCCCGCGCGCGGTCGGAGGCGCCGTCAGGCAGCCGAGTAGGGGCTCCCGCCGGGCTCAGGCCGACTGGGCGACGCCCGGCCGGAGGCCGCGACGCAGCAGGCGGCCGACGCCGTAGGTCCACATGAGTTGCGCCCGCGCCCGCCAGTGCAGGTGCCGCGCGGTCTCGTGCGGCACGAACCAGGCATTGTGGCCGGTGCGGCGCACCAGATGGTAATTGCCCGCGCGCAGAACGGCGCAGGTCTCGCCGAAGCGCTCCCGGTCATCGACGACGACGAGCTTCGGCTGGAAACGGCTCAGGGTGACGCCCTTCAGCACGTCGGGCTCCGCGCCTTCGACATCCACGGAGAGGAAGTCGATGCGGGAGAGACCGGCCCCGTCGATTATGCTGTCGAGGGTCGCGGCCGGCACTTCCATCACCATTTCCTCGGGCCGCACCTTGCGCGGATTGAAGATGATGGTGCTGTGTCCGCGCCGCTCCAGCAGCGCCACGCGGCCGGCAGCGGACGCCTCCGGCGCCACGCATGCGCACTGCACAACCTGCGCCTGGCGCGCGCGGCGCAGATTCTCGGCAAATTCGGGCACCGGCTCCACCAGGAGCCCCCGCCAGCCGGTCAATTCGAGATGCAGGGTCTGGCTCTGGAAGACGGGATCGTACGCCCCCACCTCCACGAAGGTGCCCGCCGAGCCAAGAAAGCGCGAGGTAAGTCCCCGTTCTTCCTGGGCCGTATAGATCGCGTTCCCGGCCAATTCGACCGCGTGTGCCGAATTCATCACATGCCCCCGCATGGTTTACGCATACGACGCGCGCAACCTGAGCAACGCGTACTGTCGAGTTTCGCCCGATCAGGATATAATATTATCGAGCGGCAAAAAAATACCTCTACAAAAACGCGAGCGGCTGCGCTGATTGCAATGCAGCATTGCAGCATTCCCATAGTTTAACGAGAGGTTCTCCTACCATGCGCGCGTTGCATTGCAGCAATGCGTCAGCGGTCCTATGGCGCTGCAGCATGTGCGCATATGTTTGCGGCATTGAGTGGAGTCGCCGGGTCGGCGGCCACATCAGGAGAAGTAAGATGTTGCTCTGGGGTTTCCTGGCTCGCCAGTTCCGCCGGTGGCAGGTTTACAACCGTACCGTTGCCGAGCTCTCCAGCCTTGACGATCGTTCGCTCGCCGACATCAACGTGTCGCGCAGCGAAATCCGCGCCGTGGCGCGCCACGCTTCGGTCGCCGCCTGATTCCAGGCGGCGCCGTCTTGGCTGAGCCTGCCTTCGGGCAGGTACCGGAGAATGGTCCCTCAGGGGACCATTTTCGTTTTCAGGGTTGCGCGCGTGGCCAATAGCCCGTGAAACGCGCAGAGGGTTGAAGAGCGAGCGGCGCGTGTGGCACACCGCTTGTCCCGCCGGGTGCCCCCGATTGCCGGCGGCACACTGGAGCCGCGATGCCTGACACTTTTTGGCCTGACCGTCCGAATGGCGATAATGTCGCACCCGTCCATGTGGTCGGTGGCGGTCTCGCAGGCTCGGAGGCGAGCTGGCAGCTGGCCGCGCGGGGCGTTCCCGTGGTTCTTCACGAGATGCGGCCGGTACGCGGCACCGAAGCCCACCTTACCGATGGCCTCGCCGAGCTGGTCTGCTCCAATTCCTTCCGCTCCGACGATCCGCAGGGCAATGCGGTGGGCGTGCTCCATGCCGAGATGCGCCGCGCCGGCTCGCTGATCCTCAAGGCGGCGGATGCCAATCAGGTGCCCGCCGGCGGCGCGCTCGCGGTGGACCGGGAGGGCTTCTCCCGCGCCGTCACCGCCGCGCTGGAGAGCCATCCCCTCATCGAGATCCGTCGCGAGGAGATCACCGGCCTGCCGCCCGCCGAGTGGGACAATGTGATACTCGCCACCGGCCCCCTCACCTCCCCGGCCCTGGCCGAGGCCATTCTGGACCTCACCGGCGAAAGTGCTCTCGCCTTCTTCGACGCCATCGCGCCCATCGTGCATTTCGACAGCATCGACATGGGCAAGGCGTGGTTCCAGTCGCGCTACGACAAGGCGGGGCCGGGCGGCACCGGCGCCGACTATATCAACTGCCCCATGGACGAGGCGCAGTACAACGCCTTCGTCGATGCGCTGATCTCGGGCGACAAGGCCCCGGTGCGCGACTTCGAGGCCAAGACTCCCTATTTCGACGGCTGCCTGCCCATTGAGGTGATGGCCGAGCGGGGCCGCGAGACGCTGCGCTTCGGCCCCATGAAGCCGGTTGGCCTCACCAATCCCCACGCGCCGGACGTGAAGGCCTATGCCATCGTCCAGCTGCGGCAGGACAACAAGCTGGGCACGCTCTACAACATGGTGGGCTTCCAGACGAAGCTGCGCCATGGGGAGCAGGCCCGCGTGTTCCGCACCATTCCGGGGCTGGAGAATGCGGAATTCGCCCGGCTCGGCGGCCTCCACCGCAACACCTATCTCAATTCCCCGCGCCTTCTCGATGGCACCCTGCGCCTGAAGGCCGATCCGCGCCTGCGCTTCGCCGGGCAGATCACCGGCTGCGAGGGCTATGTGGAAAGCGCCGCCGTGGGCCTCATGGCCGGGCGCTTCGCCGCCGCCGAGCGGCTGGGGCAGGAAGCACCGCTGCCACCGCTGACCACTGCGCACGGGGCGCTGCTCGCCCACATCACCGGCGGGCATATCGAAGCGGAGGCGGAAGGCGGCCCCCGATCCTTCCAGCCCATGAACGTGAATTTCGGCCTCTTCCCTCCGCTCGCCGAGGCGCCCAAGGGCGAGGCCGGCAAGCGGCTGCGCGGGGCGGAGAAGACGCTCGCCAAGAAGAAGGCGCTCGCCGCGCGCGCGCTCACCGACATCCTCACCTGGCTCGACAGCCCGCCAGAGGCGGCTTAAGAGGCCCGGATGCCGCGCCAGTCCGTCACGCCGCCGCCTTTGGAATATGATGCCGATCCGTCCCGCTTCGCCGTGGATACGGTGCTGAAGCGCGATGTCTTCTCCACGGTGGAGCGGGGCACCTGGACCGACCGCCACGGCCGGGAGTGGCCCGCCGTGCGCCGGCGCTGGAATGAGGTCTCGCTCTGGTTCGCGCCCATCGCCTACCAGTTGGCCGCCCATGAAATCCACGCGCTGGAGAAGGTGACCCGAACTGGCGTCACCACGCCCCTGCTCGCTGTGGGCAAGCGCTTCCTGGTGCGCGGCTGGATCGACGGCGCGCCGCTGCAGATCGCCCGGCCGGCCGGCGACATGCACTTCTTCCACTCTGCCAAGGCGGCGCTGCTGACGCTGCACCGCGCCGGCTACGTCCATAACGACCTCGCCAAGCAGCAGAACTGGCTGCGCGGGGCGGATGGCGAAGCCTGGCTGATGGATTTCCAGCTGGCGCTGCCGATCAGCCGGCGCTCCAAGCTCGGTCGCGTGCTGGCCTATGAGGATTTGCGCCACCTCCTCAAGCACAAGCGCACCTATTGCCCGGACCGGCTGACCCCGCGCGAGAAGAAGGTGCTGGCCACCAAGAGCCTGCCCACCCGCGTGTGGATGGCCACCGGCAAGAAGGTCTATCGCTTCGTGACCCGGCGGCTGATGTCCTATTCCGACACCGAAGGTCGCGGCCCCAGGGTGACTCAGGTGGGGCCGCGCATCGCCGCCGCCCTCGCCAGCCATCCCGCCGTGGCGGATGTGCATATGTCTGACTTCCAGACGCTGGGCGGCAAGGTGGGCCTCTACGCCTTCGTCGCGCCCTCGGCGCCGGTGACGGCGGACGCCCTGCGCGCCCATCTCGCCGCCACCTTGCCCGACCGGACGCACCTCGACCATCTCCAGATCGTGCCGGCCCTGCCCAAGGGGCCGGACGGCGCGGTGCGTGACGATTTGCTGCTGCTCATCGCCCGCAACCAGATCGAGATGCTGGACCAGCTCTCGGGCTCCGAGGCCGTGCGGCTTCAGGTGGCCGAGATCGCGCGCGGGCGGCTCAACCTCACCGATCGCATCACCCGCCCCGCCGCCTGACGAAAGTCTGCGGGCCGCGTGGCTCCGGCCCATTGATTAAACGGACAACCGTTTTATTCTAACTCTCGCTTCCCGGCGGCGGCCGCGACCGCGCATGATAATCCGGAGAGCGAGGGAGGATGTGACCATGCTGCCGAACGCCCCCGGGGGATTCGATTTCGACCTCGGCGAAACCGCTGAGATGTTGCGCGACACCGTGCGCGATTTCTCTCAGGCCGAGATCGCCCCGCGCGCCGCCGAGATCGACAAGACCAACCAGTTCCCCCGCGACCTGTGGCCGAGGCTCGGCGCCTTGGGCCTGCTCGGCGTGACGGCGGAGGAGGAATATGGCGGGTCGGGCCTCGGCTATCTCGAGCACGTCATCGCCATGGAGGAGATTTCCCGCGCCTCCGCTTCGGTGGGCCTCTCCTACGGCGCGCACTCCAACCTGTGCGTCAACCAGATCAGCCGCAACGGCACGCCGGAGCAGAAGGCGAAGTACCTGCCCAAGCTCATCTCGGGTGAGCATGTGGGCGCGCTCGCCATGTCCGAGCCGGGCGCGGGATCGGATGTGGTCTCCATGCGCACCCGCGCGGAGAAGAAGGGCGACCGCTACATCCTCAACGGCTCCAAGATGTGGATCACCAACGGCCCCATCGCCGAGACGCTGGTGGTCTATGCCAAGACCGACCCCGCCGCCGGCCCCAAGGGCATGACGGCCTTCCTGGTGGAGAAGGGCTTCAAGGGCTTCTCCACCGCCCAGAAGCTCGACAAGCTCGGCATGCGCGGCTCCGACACCGGCGAGCTGGTGTTCGAGGATTGCGAGGTGCCGGAGGAGAACGTGCTGGGCGCCGTGGGCAAGGGCGTCAACGTGCTCATGAGCGGGCTCGACTATGAGCGCGCGGTGCTGGCGGGTGGCCCCACCGGCATCATGCAGGCCTGCATGGACGTGGTGATGCCCTATGTCCACGAACGCAAGCAGTTCGGCCAGCCCATCGGCACCTTCCAGCTGATGCAGGGCAAGATCGCCGACATGTACGTGACGATGAACGCCACCAAGGCTTACGTCTACGCCGTGGCCAAGGCCTGCGACCGTGGCGCCACCACCCGCGAGGATGCGGCCGGTGCCATCCTCTATGCGGCGGAGAAGGCCACCTGGATGGCGCTGGAGGCGATCCAGACCCTGGGCGGCAACGGCTACATCAACGATTATCCCACCGGCCGCCTGCTGCGGGACGCCAAGCTCTATGAGATCGGCGCCGGCACCAGCGAAATTCGCCGCATGCTCATCGGCCGCCAGCTTTTCGACAAGACCGCCTGATACCACCGTTGCGGCCAAGCTCCCGTCAGCGTGTCTGGCGGGAGGCCGGCCGGCGGATTATCGTAGGGGCGGGTCTGCGCACCACGACGCCCCACGGTCGCGCGCTCGGCGGCGGAAGCAACGGCTCCCGTCGCCTGTCGAAGTGACGAACCGAAGGATGGAATGCCATGAAGAAGATCATTCTGGCCGCTACCGCTCTCTCTCTGGCTCTGGCTCCCGCCGCCGCTTTCGCGCAGGGCGTGGTGAAGGGTGCCGAGCAGGGCGCCAATGCCGGCGCTTCGGCCGGTGACAAGGCGGCCGGCCCCGTGGGCGCCGGTGTCGGCGGCACGGTCGGCGGTGTGGGCGGTGCAGTCGCGGGCGGTGTCGCCGGCGGCGTCAAGGGCACCGGCACCGGCGCCGAGAAGGGCGCCAAGGAAGGCGAGAAGGCTGCCGGCCCGGTGGGCGCGGTGGTCGGCGGCGCGGTCGGCGCGGTCGGTGGTGCCGTGGGCGGTGTCATCGGCGTAAAGTGATCGGGCGTGAAGTGATCGCCACGTGATTGAGTGAAAGGCCGGCGCGGGGCTCCCCTGCGCCGGCCTTTCCTTTTGGTCAGTCCGCTGCGCCGTAGCCGCCGCGCGGCCAGAAGGGCAGGCGTGCCAGGCCGGTCAGCAGGTAGGCGTACATCGCCTGCCGCGGTGCCACGGCGCTGATGAGCACCGAGAGAATGGCGGTCGCGATGAACAGCGGCAGCACCCCGCCCGCGGCGCCCCGCAGCGAGCGGTGGCGCGGTTCCACGTCGAGATATCTGATGGCGATGGTCAGCACGGCCAGCATGGTCATGTTGCCGGCATAGACCACCACCGCCGGCGCCAGCCCGCCATAGCGTCCCACCAGCCCCGACGAGAACGGCACAGTGGTGACAAAGAACAGGAACAGCAGCGCGAGGCGCACCGTGTGCCGGTCCACCCTCTCGCTGGTGGGCCGGATCTCGATGCCGCTGCGCCAGAAGGCGCCGAGCACGAAGAAGGAAATCACATAGGTCAGCATCTGGTGCGACAGCGAGACCAGATGCGCCGTCAGTTCCGCCGCCGAGGTGAGCGGAAGGTCGTCCGGCAGGCGGATGTCCAGCACCAGCAGGGTCATGGCGAAGGCGAAGATGCCGTCGCTCAGGGCGTCCACGCGCGCCTTGGGGAAGAGGCTCCTGCCGCTGGGTTGCATGCTATGTGCTCCGGGCTGCTGGCGCGACGCACGCGACAGCCCGGCCGGGAGGGACGGTCACCACCGGGCATCTCGCCCGCCCGAAGGCCCCTCGACAGCCACGCAACGCGCACGTCAGCTTCTTTTGCGGCAATCACATTTGGCCGTCATCGAAATAACCCCAACACGCGGAAATTGCACAATTGGGTGGCCGCATGCGTCGTCTTCGGGACAGCCAGAGGTCGATAGGGCCGGACCCTCTCACCCCGTGATCGAGGCGAGCGCCCGCTTCAGCATCACCTTCGCGAGCTGCGCGCGGTATTCGGCGCTGCCGTGCAGGTCGCTCATGAGGTTCGACGGGTCGAGCGCGAGGCCGGAAACCGCCTGGACGGTGAAGTCCGAGCCGAGGATGTCCCCCGCTTCTGTCCACAGGAACACGCCGGACTGCCCTGCCCCGGTCACCGCCACCCGCACCTCGGCCGCCGTCTTCGCCACGAACACGCCGGCCATGGCATAGCGCGAGGCCGGGTTGCGGAACTTGGCGTAGGCGGCCTTCTCCACCTTGGGGAAGTCCACGCGGGTGATGATCTCCCCCTCCTTCAGCGCCGTCTCGAACAGGCCGCGGAAGAAGTCGGACGCGCCGATTGACCGGCGGTCGGTCACCACTGTCGCATTGAGGGCGAGCACGGCGGCGGGATAGTCGGCGGTGGGGTCGTCATTGGCCAGTGAGCCGCCGATGGTGCCGCGGTTGCGCACCGCCACGTCGCCGATCATGCCGGCAAGGTCGGCGAGGGCCGGGATGGCGGCCCGCACCACCTCGGAGGCGGCCACCTCCGCATGGCGTGTCATGGCGCCGATGGAGACGCCCTCCGTCGTGGTGCAGATGCCGGAGAGCTCCGGGATGCGCGAGAGGTCCACCAGCGCGGTGGGCTGGGCGAGGCGCTGCTTCAGGGTCGGCAGCAGGGTCTGCCCGCCGGCCAGCGCCTTGGCCTCCGGATCGGCGGAGAGCAGCGCGGCGGCGGCAGAGACGGCGTCGGGACGCTGATAGTCGAAGGCGTACATGGCGTCCTCCTATTCCGCAGCAAGACGGGCGGCGCGACCTTGAGCGATGGCCCAAACCTTCGAGGGCGTGGCCGGCATGGGCACATCCTCCGTGCCGAGCGCGTCGGTGAGCGCATTGATGACGGCGGGCGGCGCGCCGATGGCCCCGGCCTCGCCGCAGCCCTTGATGCCGAGCGGGTTTGAGGGGCAGCGGGTCTGCGTCATACCGACCGTGAAGGAGGGCAGATCGCCGGCGCGGGGCATGGTGTAGTCCATGTAGGACCCGGTCACGAGCTGGCCGTCCTCGTCATAGGTGACGCCTTCCATCAGCGCCTGGCCGATGCCCTGCCCGATGCCGCCGTGGACCTGCCCCTCCACGATCATCGGATTGATGATCTCGCCGAAATCATCGATGGCGACGAAGGACTTGATCTCCACGACGCCAGTCTCCGGGTCCACCTCCAGCTCGCAGATGTGGCAGCCGGCGGGGAAGGTGAAGTTGGTGGGGTCGTAGAACGCCCCTTCCTTCAGCCCCGGCTCGATCTCCGAGGTGGGAAATTTGTGCGCCACATAGGCGTTCAGCGCCACCTCGGCGAAGGCGAGCGAGCGGTCGGTGCCGGCGACGGTGAACTTGCCGTCCTTGAACTCGATGTCCCCTTCGGAGGCTTCCAGCATGTGGGCGGCGATCTTCTTCGCCTTGGCCTCCACCTTGTCGAGCGCCTTGACGATGGCCGACATGCCCACCGCGCCCGAGCGCGAGCCATAGGTCCCCATGCCGAACTGCACCTTGTCGGTGTCGCCATGCACGACCGTCACTTGGTCGATGGGGATGCCGAGGCGGGCGGAGACGAGCTGGGCGAAGGTGGTCTCGTGCCCCTGCCCGTGGCTGTGGGAGCCGGTGAGCACCTCCACATTGCCGGTCGGGTTCACGCGCACTTCCGCGCTTTCCCACAGGCCGACGCCGGCCCCCAGAGAGCCCACCGCCGCCGAGGGGGCGATGCCGCAGGCCTCGATATAGGCCGACATGCCGATGCCGCGGAGCTTGCCATTGCGCTCGGACTCCGCGCGACGCGCCGGGAAGCCCTTGTAGTCCGCCACCTCCAGCGCCTTGTCGAGGGAGGCGATGTAATCGCCCGCGTCGTAGCACATGATGACAGGCGTCTGGTGCGGGAAGGACGTGATGAAGTTGCGGCGGCGGAACTCCGCCGGGTCCTCGCCACGCTCGCGCGCCGCCTTCTCCACGATGCGCTCCAGCAGGAACGTCGCCTCCGGCCGGCCGGCGCCGCGATAGGCGTCCACCGGGGCAGTGGTGGTGTAGACGGCGTCAACCTCGCAATAGATGGCGGGAATGGCGTACTGGCCCGACAGCAGCGTCGCGTAAAGATAGGTCGGGATGGAGGAGGCGAAGGTGGAGAGATAGGCGCCCATGTTGGCGCGCGTCTTGATCCGGAAGCCGATGATGTGGCCGGCTTCGTCCATCGCCAGTTCGGCATGGGTGATGTGGTCGCGGCCGTGGGCGTCGGAGAGGAAGGCCTCGGAGCGGTCGCCCGTCCACTTCACCGGCCGGCCCACCTTCTTCGCCGCCCAGACGCAGACGGTCTCCTCCGCATAGATGAAGATCTTGGAGCCGAAGCCGCCGCCCACGTCCGGGGCGATGACGCGCAGCTTGTTCTCCGGCGCGATGCCGACGAAGGCGGAGAGCACCAGGCGGGCGACGTGAGGGTTCTGGCTGGTGGTCCAGAGGGTGTAGGCCTCGTCGCCGGAATCATATTCGCCGATGGCCGCGCGCGGCTCGATGGCGTTGGGGGCGAGGCGGTTGTTGACGATGTCGATGCTCGTCACCTTGGCCGCGCGGGCGAACGCCGCCTCGGTGGCGGCCTTGTCGCCCAATTCCCATTCGAAGGCGGTGTTGCGCGGGGCGCAATCGTGGATCTGCTCGCCGTCGGTGGCGGTGGCGAGGTCGGCGACGGCGGGGAGCAGCTCGTATTCCACCTCCACCGCCAGCGCGGCGTCCTTCGCCTGGTTCAGCGTCTCGGCGATGACGACGGCCACGTGGTCGCCTACATAGCGCACCTTCTCCTTCGCCAGCGCCGGATGGGAGCCCATCTTCATGGGGCTGCCGTCCTTGGAATGGATCATCCAGCCGCAGATGAGGTCGCCGAGGCCATCGGCGGCGAGGTCGGCGCCGGTCAGCACGTCCACAACGCCGGGCATGGCCTTCGCCGCGGTGACATCGAGGTGGCGGATTCGGGCGTGGGCATAGGGCGAGCGGACGAAATAGGCGTAGGCCTGCCCCGGACGGTCGAGATCGTCCGTGTAGCGGCCCTTGCCGGTGATGAAGCGGTGGTCTTCCTTGCGCCGAACCGCGGCGCCGATGGGCGTGACGGAGCTGGAAACGCTGGCGTTCATCGGGATCCTCCCGGCGCCGCCCTTCGGGGGCGGGCTATGTCTGCGAAATGCGTGGCGGACGGGGTGCGGCAGCCGCCTATTCGGCTGCGCGCGGCGCCTCGGCGGAGCCCATGGCGGCGGCGCCCGCGGCGACGGCCTTGACGATGTTATGGTAACCCGTGCAGCGGCAGATGTTGCCGTCGAGGTTCTCGCGGATGGTCGCCTCATCGAGGTCGGGACCGAAGCGGGCCACGAGATCCACCGCGCTCATGATCATGCCCGGCGTGCAGAAGCCGCACTGCAGGCCGTGGTTCTCGCGGAAGGCTTCCTGCATGGGGTGCAGCTTGCCGCCGGTCGCCAGCCCCTCGATGGTGGTGACGGAGGCACCGTCCGCCTGCGCGGCGAGCATGGTGCAGGACTTCACCGCCACCCCGTCGAGATGGACGACGCAGGCCCCGCACTGGCTGGTGTCGCAGCCCACATGCGTGCCCGTCAGGTCCAGCGTCTCGCGCAGGAACTGCACCAACAGGGTGCGCGGATCGATCTCGGCTGAGACGGACTTGCCGTTCACGGTCAGTCGGACGGGGACGCGAACGATGGTCGTCGCCTCGGACATGCCTCACCTCCCTGAGCCGGCGCCCGGTTACCCGGTCATTCTCGGCGCGGGGTTCGTCCCCGCGTCCGGTGTTCACGGCAGCCGGCCGTTTTTCATTCCTCCAATGTGGGACGGCGCGCGTGACGCGGTCAAGACGTCGGTGTTCGGATGGGGAACCCGTCACGCTCTCGTGCGCGCGGGCTCCGGGATGGGCAGGGAATCGTCCTCGGCGATCAGCGAGGGCTCGCTCTCCTCCGCCTCCATGATCGCCAGCGCATCGGCCCGGGAGGCGAAGCGGTTGGCGATGACGCCGACGATGACCAGCTGGAGGAAGTGGTAGAGCATGATGGGCGTGATGATGAGCGACAGGGCGGGAGCCGCGCCGAACATCACATGCGCCATGGGCAGGCCCGTCGCGAGCGACTTCTTGGAGGCGCAGAAGGCTGCCGCCACCGTGTCCGGCGCGGAGAAGCCCAACAGCCGGCAGATGCCGCGCGTCAGGGCGTAGACCACCGCGAACAACGCGACGACGGCGACGATCACCTCTGCCAGCAGCAGCGGGCTGAGCCCCTTCCACACGCCGGAGACCACGCTGTCGCAGAAGGAATTGTAGACGATGGCGAGAATCACCGCCCGGTCCGTCGCCTTCACGATCGCCCGGTGACGCTCCACCGTCTTGAGCAGCAGCGGCCGCAGCCCCTGCCCGATGGCGAGCGGCAGCACCACCAGCGTCAGCAGCTTCAGGATGACCGCGCCGAGGTCCAGCCCGTCGCCGGTCGCGTGCAGATACCACGCCATCAGGGCCGGGGTGGCGAACACGCCGATGAGGCTGGAGATGGAGGCGTTGAAGATGGCCACGGGCACGTTGCCGCGCGCCAGCGAGGTCATCGCCACCGAGGACGAGACGGTGGAGGGCAGCGCCGCGAGGAAGAAGAAGCCGATGGCGAGCGGTTCCGGAAACAGCCCGCCGGCCAGCGCGAGCGCGCCCACCACCACGGCGGGGAAGACGAGGAAGGTGGTGGCCTGCACCACGAGGTGGATGTTCCACCGGGCCGCGCTCTCGATGAGCCGTCGCGGGGAGAGCGAGACGCCGTAGAGCAGGAAGATGAGAGCCACACCCCACGTCGCCGCTTTATCAGCATGCAGGATGCCGCCGGTGACGCCCGGCTTGGGCCAGGCGAGGGCAAGGACGACGGCGGTGGCGAGGGCGACGAGAAAGGGATCGAGCTTCAGTCGTGACAACATGAGCCGTGTGACGAGGCGTGGGGATGATGTCCCCTCCCCGCGGCCGTTTCCTGTCCCGTCAAAGCCGTTGGCGCCTGAGGCTCCAGAAGGCTCCGCTTTTACCGTCACCTGAGCATCTGAGATGCCCGGCGGCGGCTGCGCCGATCTTGTTGTCGACAATATACCAGGAAGGTATCCACCTGCGCTTGTCCCCGCAAGGGCGAAATTTGGTCAGCGACGGAAGTCAGGAGCCTCCTCGGAAGCGTTCTGGAAGCTTGGCCGAAAGCTCTCGTTGACGGCATTGGCGACGCAATTGTGTCAGCTGATGGGCCGGGTTATGACTCTCAGATACGGCAGCGCACAATCATCGGGCACGATGAGATAAGAGGCGTCCGAACAGAGGGGTTTAAGCGGCGGATGGATATCTTCCTCCAGCAGCTCATCAACGGATTGACCCTCGGGTCGATCTACGGACTGATCGCCATCGGCTACACGATGGTCTTCGGCATCATCGGAATGGTGAACTTCGCCCACGGCGACGTGTTCATGGTCAGCGCCTTCATCGCGCTCATTTGCGTGCTGCTGCTGACCACGGTCATCGGGATGAGCTCGATCTTCCTCATCCTCGCCATCACCCTCGTGATCGCCATGCTCTTCACCGGGCTCGTCAGCTGGACCATCGAGCGGGTGGCCTACCGGCCGCTGCGGGGCTCCTTCCGCCTTGCGCCGATGATTTCCGCCATCGGCATGTCCATCCTGCTCTCCAATTTCGTGCAGGTGGCGCAGGGCCCGCGCAACAAGCCGCTGCCGCCCATGGTCACGGACGTGATCGTGGTGATGGACACCAATGGCTATCAGGTCACCCTCGCCTACAAGCAGATCATCATCATGGTGGTGACGGCGGTGCTGCTCATGGGGTTCTGGTATCTCGTCCAGAAGACCTCCCTCGGCCGCGCCCAGCGCGCCTGCGAGCAGGACCGGAAGATGGCGGCGCTGCTGGGCGTGAACGTGGACCAGACCATCGCCCTCACCTTCGTCATCGGCGCCGCGCTCGCGGCCGTCGCGGGCGTCATGTACCTGATGTATTATGGCGTGGTGAACTTCGCCGACGGCTTCGTGCCCGGCGTGAAGGCCTTCACCGCCGCCGTGCTCGGCGGCATCGGCTCGCTGCCGGGGGCGGTGCTGGGCGGCATCCTCATCGGCCTCATCGAGACCTTCTGGTCGGCCTATTTCTCCATTGAGTACAAGGATGTGGCCGCCTTTTCCATCCTTGTCGTGACGCTCATCTTCCTGCCGCAGGGCCTGCTCGGCCGGCCGGAAGTGGAGAAGGTGTGATGGCGCCCGTGCCGGCCGCGGACCTCGCCGACGCCCCCTCCAACGCGGCCCCTACCCTCCCTTCGCCGCCGGCGAAGGACCGCCCTTCGGCGGTGGCGGGCGCGCTCAGGGACGCCCTCGTCAGCGGCCTGCTGACGGCCCTGCTCTTCCTGCCGCTGGTGGGTTTCCGCGCCAGCGAATCGAACACCGGCTCGCTGGTGCTCACCTATCGCTTCGGCCTCGTCGCCATCTTCGCCGGCATCGTGATGGTGGGGCGCTTCCTGCTCATGGTCACGGTGTGGAACCCGAACCGGCCGCCTCGCCGAATCTCGACCACGCCCGGCGCCATGGCCCGCCTTGGCGCGCTGGCCGCCCCGGCGATCAAGCCGGTGTTCTTCAGCTTCGCACTCGCCTATCCCTTCCTGTCCATCCTGCTCGCCGGGGGGCTGAGCCCAAGCCGCTACTGGGTGGATCTCGGCATCTACGTGCTCACCTATGTGATGCTGGGCTGGGGCCTCAACATCGTGGTGGGCCTCGCAGGACTGCTCGATCTCGGCTACGTGGCCTTCTACGCTGTTGGCGCCTACACATTCGCCCTGCTCTCCACCAGCGTGCCCATCAACGACTTCCTCGCCGGCACGCTCGGCGATGACTTCTGGACGGCCTGGGCCTTCTGGATCTGCCTGCCCCTCTCCGGCATCCTCGCCGCCATGTGGGGCGTCATCCTCGGCTTCCCGGTGCTGCGGCTGCGCGGTGACTATCTCGCCATCGTCACCTTGGCCTTCGGCGAGATCATCCGGCTCGTGCTCATCAACTGGGTGTCGCTGACCAATGGCGGCGCGGGCATCTCCTCCATTCCGCCCATCACTTTCTTCGGCGTGCCGTTCGATTCCTCCGACACCGGGTTCGCGAGCATTTTCGGGCTGGAGTTCAACTCCATGCACCGCATGTTCTTCCTCTATTTCGTCATCCTCGGCCTCGCCGCGCTCACCGCCATCGTCACCATCCGCCTTCGGAAGATGCCGGTGGGGCGCGCCTGGGAGGCGCTGCGCGAGGATGAAATCGCCTGCCGCTCGCTCGGCATCAACACGACGCTCACCAAGCTCACGGCCTTCGCCACCGGCGCCATGTTCGGCGGCTTCGCCGGTGCCTTTTTCGCGGTGCGCATCCGCTTCGTTTCGCCCGAGAGCTTCACCTTCATGGAATCGGCGGTGATCCTCGCCATCGTCGTGCTCGGCGGCATGGGCTCGCAGATGGGCGTCGCCGGCGCCGCGATCCTGCTCATCGGCGGCATGGAGCTGCTGCGCAACCTCTCCTTCCTCAAGGCCGACTTTCTGTTCGGCCCGGACTTCGACCCCTCGCTCTATCGGATGCTCATCTTCGGCTTCGCCATGGTGGCGGTGATGGTGTGGCGTCCGCGCGGCCTCGTCTCCAGCCGCATGCCGACCATCTTCCTCAAGGAGCGCAAGGCAGTGTCGGGGTCGCTGGTGAAGGAAGGGCACGGCTGATGGCGGGCGCGCCCCTCTCCCCGGCCCGGCCATGGGATCTGAACCCGATCCTGAAGGTCGATCACCTGTCGATGCGCTTCGGCGGCCTCATCGCCGTCAACGACGTGTCCTTCGCCGCCGGGCGGGGCGAGGTGACGGCGGTGATCGGCCCCAACGGCGCCGGCAAGACCACGGCCTTCAACTGCATCACCGGCTTCTACAAGCCCAGCACCGGCCGCCTTGCTCTGTTCCACGGCGGCCCGGCGACGGACGCGGAAGTGGATGGCGTCACCGCCTCGGGCCTCGCGTGGGGCAAGTCGGAGGCCGGCGCGCTCTACCTGCTTGAGCGCCTTCCCGACCACAAGGTCGCCTCCTGGGCCCATGTGGCGCGGACCTTCCAGAACATCCGCCTGTTCTCGGGCATGACGATCTTGGAAAACCTGCTGGTGGCCCAGCACATGTCGCTGACCACCTCGGGCCTGCTCAATCCGGCCGCCATTTTGAACCTGCCGTCCTGGCAGCGGAAGCAGAAGGGCGCCGTGGACCGCGCGCTCTACTGGCTGCACAAGATCGGCCTGATCGACCGCGCCGACGACCCGGCCGGCGATTTGCCCTATGGCGACCAGCGCCGGCTCGAGATCGCCCGCGCCATGTGCACGGACCCGGTGCTGCTCTGCCTCGACGAGCCCGCCGCCGGCCTCAACCCGCGCGAATCGGCGGCGCTGAACGAGCTGCTGCTCTCCATCCGGCGCGAGCACCAGGCGTCCATCCTGCTCATCGAGCACGACATGTCGGTGGTGATGGAAATCTCGGACCACGTGGTCGTGCTGGAATACGGCTCCAAGATCGCCGACGGCACGCCGGACGAGGTGCGCAACGACCCGCGCGTCATCGCCTCCTATCTCGGCGTCGAGGACGAGGAAGAGGCCGTCGCGGTTGTGGAGGCCGGGGCATGAGCATGCAGCCGGATACCCAGACCGCCGCCGCTCCCGCGCCCGCCGCGCGCAAGGCGCCGCTGCTCTCCGTATCGGGCGTCACAGCCTATTACGGCAACATCATCGCGCTCAAAGGCGTGGACATCGAGGTGAATGAGGGCGAGATCGTCACCCTGATCGGCGCCAACGGGGCCGGCAAGTCCACCTTGATGATGACCATCTGCGGCACCCCTCGCGCCCGCGACGGCCGCATCGTCTATGCCGGGCGGGACATTACCGCCCTGCCGACCCACGAGATCATGCGCCTCAGGATCGCGCAGTCTCCGGAGGGCCGGCGCATCTTCCCGCGCATGACGGTCTACGAGAACCTCCAGATGGGCGCCGCCATCGACGGCAACGCCCATTTCGCCGAGGATCTGGAGCGCATGTTCACGCTGTTCCCGCGCCTCAAGGAGCGCATCGACCAGCGCGGCGGCACGCTCTCCGGCGGCGAGCAGCAGATGCTGGCCATCGCCCGCGCGCTCATGAGCCGTCCGCGCCTGCTATTGCTGGACGAGCCCTCCCTCGGCCTCGCGCCTTTGGTGGTGCGGCAGATCTTCGACGCCATCCGCATGCTCAACCGCACAGAGGGGCTCACGGTGTTCCTGGTGGAACAGAACGCCTTCCACGCGCTGAAGCTCGCCCACCGGGGCTATGTGATGGTCAACGGCCTCGTCACCATGTCCGGCACCGGCGCCGAGCTGCTGGCCCGGCCGGAGGTGCGCGCCGCCTATCTGGAAGGAGGGCGCTGAATGTCCGCGATCCATGCCGCCCGCGATCCCGGCCGCGCCACCTCGCCCATGCTCATCGGCCCGGCGATTGCGCTGGTGGTGCTGGTGGCGACGCTGTTCGTGTGGCCCAAGGAGCTGATCGGTGCCTCGCTGGGCGATTTCCTGCTGGTGACGCTATTCCTCGGCGGCGGGGCGGCCTGGCTCACCGGCAAGGCGGTGGCGCGGAGCTGGGATCCCTACCTCGCCCTCGTCGCCTATTGCGCCCTCCTCGCCTGCGCCGTGCGCTTCTGCCACTTCGCGCTGTTCCAGGCGACGTTGTTCGATCTTGAGCCGCTGCTGGTGGAGTTCGTGCTGCTCGCCTCCATCGCGACGCTTGGCTTCCGGGCCATGCGGCAGCGGCAGATGACCGTGCAATACGGCTGGATGTACGAGCGCGAGGGCCACATGGCATGGCGCCCCAGGCGGGGTGTCGATGGGGCATCGACTTGATCAGCGATTGCGGCACAATGCGCCGCCAACGGATTCACCCCGACCGGTCGTGATGGCGGCGGGGTGCAGAAGGGGAGACAAGGCATGAAGAAGCTTTTGATGGCGTCGCTGGCGCTCGGCGCCGGCCTCGCCCTTGCGGCGCCAGTTCAGGCGCAGGTGAAGATCGCCGTCGCCGGCCCCATCACCGGCGATCTCGCCGCCGTGGGCGCGCAGCTGAAGAACGGCACCGAGCAGGCCATCGCCGATATCAACGCCTCCGGCGGCATCCTCGGCCAGAAGATCGAGTTCCTGGTGGGCGACGACGGCGGCAAGCCCGAGCAAGGCAAGTCGGCGGCCAACAAGCTCATCACCGACGGCGCCAAGTTTGTGATCGGCCACTACAATTCCGGCGTCTCCATCCCGACCTCTCAGGATTATGAAGAGGCCGGCGTGCTGCAGATCAGCCCCGCCTCCACCAACCCGACCTTCACCGAGCGCAAGATGTGGAATACCTTCCGCACCTGCGGTCGCGACGACCAGCAGGGCGCGGTGGCCGGCGCTTACATCCTGAAGAACTTCAAGGGCAAGAAGGTCGCCGTCGTCCACGACAAGACGCCCTACGGCAAGGGCCTCGCCGACGAGACCCAGAAGGCCCTCAACAAGGGCGGCATGAAGGAAGTTCTCTACGAGGGCATCAACCCGAAGGAGAAGGACTATTCGGCCCTCGTCTCCAAGATCAAGGCGTCGGGCGCCGACCTCGTCTATTTCGGCGGTCTCTATCCTGAAGCCGGCCTGATCGTGCGCCAGATGCGCGACCAGGGCATGAAGACCGTGCTGATGGGCGGCGACGGCATGATCGACAAGGAGTTCTGGTCCATCGCCGGCGACGGCGCCACCGGCACCCTGACCACCTTCGGTCCCGACCCGCGCAAGAACCCCGCGGCCAAGGCCATCGTGGACAAGTTCAAGGCCAAGGGCATCGATCCCGAGGGCTACGTGCTCTACTCCTACGCCGGCGTTCAGGTCATCAAGCAGGCGGCCGAGGCGGCGAAATCCCTCGACCCCAAGAAGGTGGCCGAGAAGATGCACTCGGGCATGAAGTTCGACACCGTGCTCGGCCCGCTCACCTTCGACAAGAAGGGCGACATCACCAAGCTCGACTACGTGGTCTACGTCTGGAAGGACGGCACCTACAGCGAGCTGTGAGGCCCGCGTTTCAAATCGAAGCGTGATCCATCCGAAGCCTGCGCCTCACGGCGCAGGCTTTTTCGTTTGAGCCAAACTTCGGCATCGCGCCTCGCGTGACGCGCTTGTCTTCGGACCCCGCTTTGGCAATCATGCTGACACAAGGGCAGGCGCTTTTTCGAGCGACGCAAGCCCGGCGCGCCAAAGGCCGGCTCAACGGCTCCGCGCCAGATTTCTCACACTCATTTCGAGGGGATCGGGATGAACAGGCTTTCCTTCGCCGCGCTCGCCGTCTGCGCCGGCCTCGTTCTTGCGCCGGCAGCCAACGCCGACGTGAAGATCGGAGCCGCCGGCCCGCTCACCGGCTCCATCGCCGCCTTCGGCGCGCAGATGAAGATGGGCGTCGAGCAGGCGGTGAGCGACATCAACGCCGCCGGCGGCATCAACGGCCAGAAGATCGAGCTTCTGGTGGCCGACGACGGCGGCAAGCCCGAGCAGGGCGTGGCGGCGGCCAACAAGCTCATTACCGATGGCGCGACCTTCGTCATCGGCCACGTCAATTCCGGCATCTCCATTGCCGCCTCGTCGGACTATGCCGATGCCGGCGTGCTGCAGATCAGCCCGGCCTCCACCAACCCCACCTATACCGAGCGCAAGCTGTGGAACACCTTCCGCACCGCCGGCCGCGATGACCAGCAGGGGCCGGTGGCGGGCGACTTCCTGGCGCAGAAGTTCAAGGGCGGCAAGATCGCCATCGTCCACGACAAGACGCCCTATGGAAAGGGCCTCGCCGACGAGACGCAGAAGGCGCTCAACAAGGCCGGCGTGAAGGAAGTGATGTATGAGGGCATCAACCCCGGCGAGAAGGACTATTCAGCCCTCGTCTCCAAGATGAAGGCGGCCGGCGTCGATGTGATCTATTACGGCGGCCTGCATCCCGAGGCCGGCCTGATCGTGCGCCAGATGCGCGACCAGGGCATGAAGACCGTGCTCATGGGTGGCGACGCCCTGGCCGACAAGGAATTCTGGTCTATCGCCGGCGACGGCGGCACCGGCACGCTGATGACCTTCGGTCCCGACCCACGCAAGAACCCGGCGGCCAAGGACATCGTCGCGGCCATGACCGCCAAGGGCATCGATGCCGAGGGCTATGTGCTCTATTCCTATGCCGCTTTGCAGGTCATCAAGCAGGCGGCCGAGGCGGCAAAATCCCTCGATCCGAAGAAGGTGGCCGCGCAGATCCACACCGGCATGACCTTCCAGACGGTGCTCGGCCCGCTCTCCTTCGACAAGAAGGGCGACATCACCAAGCCCGACTTCGTGGTCTATGAGTGGAAGAACGGCGGCTACAGCGAGTTGTAGGCGCCTGTTCCCTTCTCCCCTCGCGGGAGAAGGTGGCTCGCGGCGCCAGCCGCGAGCCGGATGAAGGGGCTCGCTGGACGGCCCCCTCACCCCCACCCCCTCTCCCGCGAGGGGAAGGGGAGCTCGCCGTGCGGGATCGCAACCGGATGAAGCCATGCCCCAGACCATCACCCGCGGCTACAAGGCCCTCCTCGCCGAGGCCAATGAGAAGGTCGAGACGGTCACGCCGCAGGAGGCCCTGCGCCGGGCCGGAGAGGGCGCGCTGCTGGTGGATCTGCGCGACCCGCGCGAACTGGAGCGCGAGGGCCGCGTGCCCGGCGCCTTCCATTGCCCGCGCGGGATGCTGGAGTTCTGGATCGACCCGGAAAGCCCCTATTTCAAGCCGGTGTTCGGCGAGGACCGGGCCTTCATCTTCTTCTGCGCCGGCGGCTGGCGCTCGGCGCTCTCGGCCGCGACGGCGCAGGACATGGGGCTGAAGCCGGTCGCCCATGTGGAGGGCGGCTTCAAGGCGTGGCGCGAGGCGCACGCGCCGGTGGAAGCGCCGACCGCTTACCCGACCGTCCTGTAGACCTCGTCCGCCCGCTTCTCGAAGGCATCGGCGAAACGGCGGAAGGCGGCGTCGAACATGGCGCCCATGAGCATGCCCAAAGTGCGCGAGCGGAACTCGTAGGAGATGAAGAACTTCACATCGCACGCGCTCTCGCCCTGGGGGATGAACTCCCAGCGGTTGTCGAGGCGGCTGAAGGGGCCGTCGAGATATTCTACATGGATGACGAGGCGCGGGCGGTCCAGCGTCACGCGCGAGGTGAAGGTCTCTCGGATCAGCTTGTAAGCGACCGTCATGTCCGCCACGAGGATTTCCACACCCTCGTCCGACTGGGTGCGCCGCTTCACCCGGAGCGCCTGGCACAGCGGCACGAATTCGGGATAGCGCTCCACGTCCGCCACCAGGTCGAACATGTGGGGAGCGGAGTGACGGACGCGCCGGCTATTGGAGAAGGACGGCACGTCAGGCCCGTCCGAGCCGCGCGGCGCGGTTGGCCCGCAGCTTCTCGAAATCGTCGCCGGCATGGTGGGACGAGCGGGTGAGCGGGCTCGCCGAGACCATGAGGAAGCCCTTGGCGTAGGCAACCGTCTCATACGCCTTGAATTCGTCCGGCGTCACGAAGCGCTCCACCTTGTGGTGCTTGCGGGTGGGCTGGAGATACTGGCCGATGGTGATGAAATCCACCTCCGCCGAGCGCAGGTCGTCCATCAGCTGGAGCACCTCGGGCCGCTCCTCGCCGAGGCCGACCATGATGCCGGACTTGGTGAAGATGGTGGGGTCCAGCTCCTTCACCTTCTGCAACAGGCGCAGCGAATGGAAATAGCGCGCGCCCGGCCGAACCGAGAGATAGCGCGAGGGCACCGTCTCCAGATTGTGGTTGAACACATCCGGCCGTGCCGCGACCACCACCTCCAGCGCCCCGTCCTTGCGCAGGAAGTCGGGGGTGAGGATCTCGATGGTGGTCTTCGGGCTCGCCTTGCGGATGGCAGCGATGGTGCGGGCGAAATGCTCGGCGCCGCCGTCGGCCAGATCGTCCCGGTCCACCGAGGTGATGACGGCGTGGGAGAGGCCGAGCTTGGCGATGGAATCCGCCACCTTCTGCGGCTCGTCTTGGTCGAGGGCGTCCGGCAGGCCGGTGCGCACGTTGCAGAAGGCGCAGGCGCGGGTGCAGGTATCGCCCATGATCATGAAGGTGGCGTGCTTCTTCTCCCAGCACTCACCGATATTGGGGCAGCCCGCCTCCTCGCACACGGTGACGAGGCCATGCTCCTTCACGATGCCGGCGGTCTTGGACCAGCCCGCCGAGCCCGGCGCCTTCACCCGGATCCAGTCCGGCTTGCGCAGCACCTCGGTTTCCGGCCGATGGGCCTTCTCCGGATGGCGGGGCCGTTCCCGCGTGTCGATCACCGTGACCATGTGCGAACTTCCATACCCGGCAGTGCGCCGTGACGGCGCCTGCATCCTTGCAACATAGTGGCCCGCGCCGCCGCCCGGAAGGGACGGCGCCGCAGGGCCGGCATACCCCAGCGCGGACCGTCCGTCAGCGCGACCTGATCGCCCGCCACACCCACAGCAGGATGATGGCACCGATGATGGCGGCGATCAGCGTGCGGAAGAAGCCGAGCACCGGCACCTCCAGCACGCCCGCCAGCTTGTCGCCGATGAAGGCACCGGCCACGCCGACGAGGAGGTTCGTCAGCAGGCCGTGGTTGCTCGCCGTCACCCGTTCCGCCACCCAGCCGGCGATGATGCCGATGATGATGAGCGAGAAGAAGCCGACGCCCGGCTGGCTCAGGAAGGCGTAGGTCTGCTGGTCCATGATGGCCCCTCCGAAACGCCAGCGGCAGCGCGGGCGCCGCTGGATCATGCAGCGACTGGCTCAGCTTGGCGAGACGCCCTCACACGTGGATCGCGCGCCCGTAGGCCGCCATGACGCTCTCGTGCATCATCTCGGACAGGGTCGGGTGCGGGAACACGGCGTGGATCAGGTCTTCCTCGGTGGTCTCGAGGTTCATGGCGATGACGAAGCCCTGGATCAGCTCGGTCACTTCCGCCCCCACCATGTGGGCGCCGAGCAGTTCGCCGGTCTTGGCGTCGAAGATGGTCTTCACGAGGCCGTCCGGCTCACCCAGCGCGATGGCCTTGCCGTTGCCGATGAAGGGGAAGCGGCCGACCTTGATCTCGCGGCCGGCATCCCTGGCCTTCTTCTCGGTGAGGCCCACGGAGGCGATCTGCGGGGTGCAGTAGGTGCAGCCGGGGATCTTGTTCTTGTCCATGGGGTGGGTGTGGAGGCCCTTGATGGTCTCCACACAGATCACGCCCTCATGCTCGGCCTTGTGCGCCAGCATAGGCGGGCCGGCGATGTCGCCGATGGCATAGACGCCGGGCACGCTGGTGCGGCCGTAGCCGTCCGCGACGATGATGCCGCGCTCGATCTTCACGCCGATGGCCTCCAGCCCGAGGCCCTCCACGTTGCCCACCACGCCCACGGCCGAGATCATCCGGTCCACGGTGATGTCGTGCTTGGCGCCCTTGGCATCCTCCACATGGGCGGTGATGCTGTCGGCGTGCTTGGTGACGCCCGTCACCTTGGCGCCGGACATGATCTTCATGCCCAGCTTCTCGAAGCGCTTGCGGGCGATGGCGGCGATTTCCTCGTCCTCGACGGGCAGGATCTGCGGCAGCACCTCCACCACGGTCACGTCCACGCCCATGGTGCGGTAGAAGGAGGCGAACTCGATGCCGATGGCGCCGGAGCCCATCACCAGCAGGCTCTTGGGCATCTTTTCCGGCACCATGGCCTCGAAATAGGTCCAGATCAGCTTCTTGTCGGGCTCAAGGCCGGGCAGCGCGCGCGGGCGGGCGCCGGTGGCGACGATGATGTGCTTGGCGGTGTAGTCGCCGCCGCCCTTGGCATTCTTCGGCGGATTCTGGGCGGCCTCGACCTTCAGCTTGCCGGGGGCGGTGAAGGTGGCCTTGCCCCAGATCACGTCCACCTTGTTCTTGTTGAGGAGGAAGCCGACGCCGGTGGCAAGCTGGGAGGAGACGCCGCGCGAGCGCTTCACCACGGCGGCCGCATCGAAGCCGATCTTCTCGGCGGAGAGGCCGTAGTCCTTGGCGTGCTCCATGTAGTGGTAGATCTCGGCGGAGCGCAGCAGCGCCTTGGTGGGGATGCAGCCCCAGTTCAGGCAGATGCCGCCGAGGTGGCTCTTCTCCACCACCGCGGTCTTGAAGCCGAGCTGCGCGGCACGGATGGCGGCCACGTAGCCGCCCGGCCCGCCGCCGATGACGATGATGTCGTAGGTATCAGCCATGGAAGGTCTCCTCGCCGCGCGCTGTTGCGGCGGGCTCTGGTCGTGATGGGGATCGGGGCGTCGCGAGGCGGCCGCCGGCGTGGGCTTCGGCGAGGCGCACGAGCGCCTCCTCGAACAGGGACAGGTCGCGGAACGGATCGGAGGCCGGCGTCGCCGCCTGGATCACCGGCAGGCGGAAGGCATTGAGCGCCTCGGCCAGCATGAGATTGTCGAAATGGCCGAAGTCCTCCACATGGAGGCCGTCCGCCATGAGGCTGTCTGGCCCCTCCGGCGCGGCACCGATGGTGGCGCGGGCGCGGTGCTTCAGCTCGCCGGGATAGTTGGAATAGGCGGCCACCGGCTTGCCCAGCGCGAAGGCGAAGCCCAGCTCGAAGGCCGTGCCGGGATCGGCGCTGATGCCGCGGAACGGCGTGAGGTTTGCGAGCACCGCGTCGGCGGTCCGCATCATGCCGAGATTTGCGGCGAAGATCTCGGCGGAAACCCCGCCCGCCGCGTCGAGAGCGATCTCGCCATCGAGGGGAAACAGCCCCGTGAAGCCGTGGCGGGCGCAAAGCGCCACCTTGCGCCGGCCGATCTCGCGCGCATCGTCGAGGAACACCTCCGGGCCGGCGAGATAGAGCTTCATCGGGTGGGCTTGTCCTTCCGTTCCCACGAGCGCTCCCTCTCCCGCTTGCGGGAGAGGGTTGGGGAGGGGGCGACGGCCGGGCAGAAGCCCCGCAGCCGGAAGGCATCGAGGCCTTCCCCCTCCCTGCCCTCCACCGCAAGCGGGAGAGGGTTCACACCATGACAGGCCCCCCTCAGCCCCTCACTTGGTGAGGATGGCGTAGAGCTCATCCTTGAGGCGCATGCGCTCGCGGCGCATGGCTTCCATCTCCTCGTCGCCGGTGGGCTCCACATCGGTCTCGGCCCGGTGAACCTGCCGATTCACCTCGTGATAGGCCTCGTGGAGCTTGGCGAAATGCGCGTCGGACTGCTTCAGCGCCTGGATCTTCTCGGCATATTCCGGGAAGTCGGCGGCAAGCTCGTGGGGCGTGTGGCTCATTGTTGTTCCTTTCTCAGGTCGAACGGCGCCGGGCACCGCTGTCCCGCAGCTACACTGCTCCGCTGCGGCAGGATTTGATCTGCCGCAGCCTGTGTCGGCCGGCCGGCGGAGGCGGTAGCCCCGCGTCGGCTCAGTTCACCCGCCGCGCGCTCACACCAGCATCGCCATGGGCTTCTCGATGAAGCCCTTGAACGCGCTGAGGAGTTCGGCGCCGAGCGCGCCGTCCATCACCCGGTGATCGCAGGTCATGGTGACGGTCATCTGGGTGACGACCTTCACCTCGCCGCCCTTCACCACCGCCCGCTGCTCCGAGGCGCCCACCGCGAGGATGGAGGACTGCGGGGCGTTGATGATGGCGGTGAAGTTGCGCATCCCCATCATGCCGAGGTTCGACACGGAGGTGGATCCGCCGGTGTATTCCTCCGGCTTCAGCTTCTTGGTGCGAGCGCGGCCGGCGAGGTCGCGCATCTCGTTGGAGATGGTGGAGAGGGTCTTCTGCTCGGCCTTCTTCACGATGGGCGCGTAGAGGCCGCCGTCGATGGCGACGGCGACGCCCACGTCCGAATGCTTCATGCGCAGGATGCGGTCCTCGGCCCACACGGCATTGGCCGCCGGCACCTTCTGGAGCGCGAGCGCCAGCGCCTTGATGATGAAGTCGTTGACCGAGACGCGGTAGGAGGGCTTGCCGTCCTTGTCCTTCGACGCATTGGCATTGACCTGCTCACGCAGGGCCATGAGGTCGTCGAGGTCGCAATCCACCGTCAGGTAGAAGTGCGGGGTGAGCTGCTCGCTCTCCACCAGACGGCGTGCGATCGTCTTGCGCATGCCGTCGAGCTGGACTTCCTCATACGTTCCGGCCTCGAACATGGCCTTCACCTGGTCCGCCGTGGGACCGGTGAGAGCGGCCGCGGCCTTGGGCGCAGGAGCCGCAGCGGCGGGGGCCGAAGCTGCGGCTGCCGCCGGAGCGGGGGCCGCCGCCGGCTTCGCGCCGGGCTGGGCGCCGTCGAGGTCGCGGGCGACGATGCGCCCATGCGGACCGGAGCCCGAGAGGCTGCCGAGGTCGATGCCCTTGTCCTTGGCGATCCGGCGGGCGAGCGGCGAGGCGAACACGCGCCCCCCCTGCCCGTTCGACGCCGGAGCCGGAGCAGCCGCCACAGGGGCGGGAGCGGCAGCAGGGGCCGGGCTCACAGCCGGAGCAGCAGCGGCAGGCGCGGGAGCAGCGGCGGGGGCCGGAGCGGCCGCGCCCTTGCCGGCGGCAGCTGTCGCCACGTCCTCACCCTCGCCGGCGAGGATGGCGATGAGCTGGTTCACCGGCACGTCCTGCGAGCCTTCCGGCACCAGGATCTTGGCGAGCACACCCTCGTCGATGGACTCGACTTCCATGGTGGCCTTGTCGGTCTCGATCTCGGCGAGCACATCGCCGGACTTGACCTTATCGCCTTCCTTCTTGAGCCACTTGGCGAGGTTGCCCTTCTCCATGGTGGGAGACAGGGCCGGCATCAGGATCTCGATGGGCATATGTCTCCCTCCTCACTTATAGGTGACGGCGCGCACAGCTTCGATCACCTCGGCGACCGACGGCAGGGCAAGCTTCTCGAGGTTGGCGGCGTAGGGCATCGGTACGTCCTTGCCCGTCACGCGCAGAACCGGCGCGTCAAGGTAATCAAACGCCTTGTCCATCAACTGGGCGGCGATCTCGGCACCGATGCCGGACTGCGGCCAGCCCTCTTCCACCGTGACGCAGCGGCCGGTCTTCTTCACCGAGGCGACGATGGCGTCCACGTCCATTGGGCGGATGGTCCGCAGGTCGATGACCTCGGCGTCGATGCCTTGCTTGGCGAGTTCCTCAGCCGCCTTGAGGGCATAGGTCATGCCGATGGCGAAGGAGACCAGCGTCACGTCCTTGCCCGCCCGCGCGATCCGCGCCTTGCCGATAGGCAGGACGTAATCATCCAGCTTCGGCACCTCGAACGAGTGGCCGTACAGGATCTCGTTCTCAAGGAAAATCACGGGGTTCGGGTCGCGGATGGCGGCCTTGAGCAGGCCCTTGGCATCGGCCGCGGAATAAGGCGCGATGACCTTGAGGCCGGGAATCTGGCTGTACCAGGCCGTGTAGTCCTGGCTGTGCTGGGCGGCAACGCGCGCCGCCGCACCGTTCGGGCCGCGGAAGACGATGGAGCACTGCACCTGACCGCCCGACATGTAGAGCGTCTTGGCGGCGGAGTTGATGATATGGTCAATCGCCTGCATGGCGAAGTTGAACGTCATGAACTCCACGATGGGCTTCAGTCCCGCCATGGCCGCGCCGACGCCGACACCGGCAAAGCCGTGCTCGGTGATCGGGGTGTCGATCACGCGGCGGGCGCCGAATTCCTGCAGCAGGCCCTGAGTGATCTTGTAGGCACCCTGATACTCGGCCACTTCCTCGCCCATGACGAAGACGTCGCCGTCGCGGCGCATCTCCTCCGCCATGGCGTCACGCAGGGCCTCGCGGACCGTCTGCGTGACGAATTCGGTGCCGGGCGGCACTTCCGGATCGGGCTGGGCGCTCACCTGCGGCGGGGACGCGACGGCGGAGGGCGCGGGTGTGACGGGCGCGACCGGAGCCGCAGCAGCGGCGGGAGACGGCGCGCTCTCGGCGGCCTTGGCGGAGGCGGCAGGCGCCGGCGTCGCGCTCGCATCCTCGCCCTCGGCCAGGATCGTGGCGATGGGCGTGTTCACCGCCACGTCCTGCGCGCCTTCCGGCACAAGAATCTTGCCGAGGATGCCCTCGTCGACGGCCTCCACCTCCATGGTGGCCTTGTCGGTCTCGATCTCGGCGAGCACGTCGCCCGACTTGACCGTGTCGCCTTCCTTTTTCACCCACTTGGTGAGATTGCCCTTCTCCATGGTGGGAGACAGGGCCGGCATGAGGATTTCGATGGCCATGGCTGTCAGCTCTTGCTCGGCGCGGTGGCGGGGACAGACGGCGTGGCGCCGGCCGGGACCGCGTGGTCGCGCTTGAAGGTGAGGTTGGTGTAGGCGGAGAAGGCCGCGATGGCGACGGTGAGGGAAACGAAGAAGGCGATGGCCGCCTTGCCGGAGCGCACCCGGTCCGCATCCTCGGCGGCGCCGGAGCGGCCCACGGCAAAGGGCCAGAGCGCGAGCAGGAGGTAGCTTCCCGCGCCGACGGGGCGACCGGCCGCCCGCTCCGCGGCAAGGGCGGAGCGGCCGCCGCGCACGGCGACCACCCAGGCTCCGATGGCGGCAAACAGGGCCGCCCCGGCGATCACGTGGAAGAGTTCGGCCACGGGCCGGGCCTCAGCGCAGGATGTCCGTGTAGAGCTCGCTGATATCGGGCTCCGGATCGTTGCTGGCGAAATCTGCCGCGGCGTTGACGATCTCGCGGACCTCGGCGTCGATCTTCTTGAGATCGTCCTCGGTCACCTTGTGTCCGTCGAGGAGACGGGCGCGGA
This sequence comes from Xanthobacter flavus, assembly GCF_017875275.1. NCBI lineage: Bacteria > Pseudomonadati > Pseudomonadota > Alphaproteobacteria > Hyphomicrobiales > Xanthobacteraceae > Xanthobacter > Xanthobacter flavus. Next base: position 5,111,423 of record NZ_JAGGML010000001.1, read on the forward strand.
CCTGCTCGATGGGATCGTGCTCCGTCCGCATCTTCTGCACCTCCTCCTTGGACCGGTATTTCGCCGGGTCCGACATGGAGTGGCCGCGATAGCGGTAGGTCTGCATCTCGAGGATGTAGGGGCCATTGCCCTCGCGGGCGAAGGCGAGTGCCCGCTCGCCGGCCGCCTTCACCGCCTGCACGTCCATGCCATCCACCTGCTCGCCGGGGATGTTGAAGGAGGTGCCGCGCTTGGAGAAATCCTGCTGCGCGGAGGCCCGGGACACCGAGGTGCCCATGGCGTACTTGTTGTTCTCGATCACGTACACGACCGGGAGCTTCCACAGCTCGGCCATGTTGAAGCTCTCGTAGACCTGGCCCTGGTTGGCCGCTCCGTCGCCGAAATAGGTGACCGAGACGTTGCCGTTCTCGCGATACCTGTCCGCAAAGGCGAGGCCGGTGCCGAGCGACACCTGCGCGCCGACGATGCCATGGCCGCCGAAGAACTGCTTCTCGATGCTGAACATGTGCATCGAGCCGCCCTTGCCCTTGGAGAGGCCGCCGCGGCGCCCGGTCAGCTCGGCCATGACACCCTTGGGGTCCATGCCGGTGGAGAGCATGTGGCCGTGGTCGCGATAGCCGGTGATGACTTGATCGCCCGGCTTCATCGCCATCTGCATGCCAACCACCACGGCCTCCTGGCCGATGTAGAGGTGGCAGAAACCCCCGATGAGGCCCATGCCGTACATCTGGCCGGCCTTCTCCTCGAAGCGGCGGATGAGCAGCATCTCGCGGTAGGCTTCGAGGTCCTGTTCCTTGGTGAAAGGTACCGGGCCGGACGGCACGGCGGTCCGGGGGGAAGTCTTCTTGGCGGCCATCGGCATCCTCAGGAAGCGCTGGAACTGCGCCTCTCTAACGCACAGCAGAGCCGCCTGAAAGCACGAATTTTCCGATGCTGCATCGCAACACGTTGCAAACACTTACGCTTGAAGGAATGAACCAGTTAATGGTTCAATCATGCTATGAATTAGATTTCAGTTCATTTTGTGCGAAGCAGCACGAGATCCTTGTTGTTGATGAAGTTCAGCTGCCGCCGCGCCTCCTCGTCCAGCATGTCCGGATCGAGCTGGCTCGGGGCCAGAAGGGAGACCTTGTTCTCCATCGCCTGCCGCTGCGCTTTCAGGCCCGCCAGTTCGGATTCGAGCGCCTTCATCTCCTGCTCGTAGTTGCGGCGCGCGAGCAGGCCGTGATCGCCAATATAGGCATGATACGCGAAGTAGCCGATGAGCGCGGCTGCCCCCACATGCAGGGCAAGCGTGGCGAGGATGGTCTGGAGTCGCGAGCGGCTTTGCATGCGGCCATCCTCGCGTTTTTGGGTTTCCGTCCTGTTAAGACGCGCGCGCCGCCCGGTTGCGCCCGACGACGTGAGGGCCTCAAGTGCAGCGTGGAGATTCTGTGAGGGTCAGGTCTTGGAGTGGACCGACGAAGGCATTGTGCTGGGTGTCCGGCGGCATGGCGAGGGCAACGCCATCGTCGAGCTGCTGACCCGCCATCGCGGGCGCCATCTGGGAATGGTGCGCGGCGGCGCCTCGCGGCGCCTGGCGCCGGTGCTCCAGCCGGGCAATTCGGTGACCGCCACCTGGCGGGCCCGCCTCGACGAGCACATGGGCAATTACGCGTTGGAGCCCTCCACCGTTCGGGCCGCCTTGCTGATGGAAGCGCCCCACGCCGCGTTCGCCTTCACCCATATGGCGCAACTGCTTCATTTGCTGCCCGAGCGCGACCCCCATGAAGAGCTTTACCTCACGCTCGGCGCCATTCTGGATGCGCTGGGCGAGCGGGAGGCTGCGGGCATGCTTCTGGCGCGGTTCGAGCTTGCGATGCTGACCGAGCTGGGTTTCGGGCTGGAGCTTGAGACTTGCGCGGCGACCGGCCGGCGGGATGATCTCGTCTACGTCTCGCCCAGGAGCGGACGGGCGGTCTGCCGCTCTGCGGGCGCCCCCTATCAGGACCGCCTCTTTCCGCTGCCGGCATTCCTTCTGACGGGCGCACGCCCCTCGGCGGACGACGTGGAAGCGGCGCTGGCCATAACGGGTCACTTCCTAATGGCTCGCGCGCTTGAGCCGCGCGGGCTCGGATTTTCCGAAACCCGCGCGTCATTCCTTACTGCCTGGCGACGGGTTACCGATCACCTGCGGTAGTAGCGGGGGGCAACCCAGACGTTGCGGCAGCGCGTCACCCAGTGGGGACGACCGTTCCACCAACGGCGCACCTGCCAGCACCGCCGCACCCAACGCACATCTTGCACCTTGGCCTGCTCGTGCGCCGTACCGGCAAAGCTTCCCACGCCGCCGGCAAGTGATCCGGCAGATGCGGACGGCGCCGTGCCAAGAAGCGCCAACGCAACCACTCCCCCCGCCGCAAGCATTGCAACCTTCATGGGACCATCTCCTCTCCACGCGAACTAGAGAAGTGCTCGCAGTTCAATGCTGAAACGTCGCAGGGGCGGGAGTTTGTTCCGGACATGGAATTTTAAGCGTGTGCTTTGCCGCAGATTATGGCTGTTTCCGGTATTTTATTGAGGCTTTACGCTGCAGATTGCCCCGGAGTTGACGATCCATTCAGCCTTGCGGCGAAACCTCGCCGGACCCGTGTCCGGACCCGTTCGCGGCGGTGTCCGCCTCGGGCTTGTCCCGCGCCCGCGCGCGAGGTACTGCGGGGCATGGCCACCCGCACACTTCCGCCCGGCGACGGGAACATCGAGAAAGTCACGCTGAAGGAGGCGCTGGAAGAGCGCTACCTCGCGTATGCCCTCTCGACCATCATGCACCGCGCGCTGCCCGATGCGCGCGACGGACTGAAACCTGTCCACCGGCGCATTCTGCATGCCATGCGGCAGTTGCGGCTTGATCCCGGGCAGGGCTTCAAGAAGTCCGCCCGCGTGGTCGGCGACGTGATCGGCAAGTTCCATCCGCACGGTGACCAATCGGTCTATGACGCGCTGGTGCGCCTCGCGCAGGACTTCGCCCAACGGTATCCGCTGGTGGATGGTCAGGGCAATTTCGGCAATGTGGACGGCGATAACGCCGCCGCCATGCGATACACCGAGGCCCGCCTCACCGAGACCGCCCGCCTGCTGCTGGACGGCATCGACGAGGACGCGGTGGACTTCCGCCCGACCTATGACGGGTCGGAGGAGGAGCCGGCGGTGCTGCCCGCCGCCTTCCCGAACCTGCTGGCGAACGGCTCGCAGGGCATCGCCGTGGGCATGGCGACGTCAATCCCGCCGCACAATGCGGCTGAGCTGCTGGATGCCGCGCTCCACCTCATCGACCATCCGGACGCCCTCGCCTTCGACCTGCTGAAGTTCGTGCCCGGCCCGGACTTCCCCACCGGCGGCGTGCTGGTGGAGGATCAGGTCGGCGTCGCCGAGGCCTATGCCACCGGGCGCGGCTCCTTCCGCGTCCGCGCGCGCTGGGAGAAGGAGGAGACCGGTCGCGGCAGCTATGTGGTGGTCGTCACCGAGATCCCCTACGGCGTTGCCAAATCCCGCCTCGTGGAAAAAATTGCCGAACTGCTCACCGACAAGAAGCTGCCGCTGCTCGCCGATGTTCGCGACGAGAGCGCCGAGGACATCCGTCTGGTTCTGGAGCCGCGCGCCCGCACCGTGGATGCCGAGGTGCTGATGGAGAGCCTGTTCAAGCTCACCGAGCTTGAGGCGCGCATCCCGCTCAACATGAACGTGCTGGTCAAGGGCCAGATCCCCAAGGTGCTGTCGCTGGCCGAGGCGCTGCGCGAGTGGCTGGATCACCGCCGCGACGTGCTGCTGCGCCGCTCGCGCTATCGGCTGAACCAGATCGCGCACCGGCTGGAGGTGCTCGGCGGCTACCTCATCGCCTATCTCAACCTTGACGAGGTGATCCGTATCATCCGCGAGGAGGACGAGCCGAAGGTCTCGCTGATGCAGACCTTCGAACTGACGGACGTGCAGGCGGAAGCCATCCTCAACATGCGCCTGCGCTCCCTGCGCCGCCTGGAGGAGATGGAGATCCGCAAGGAGCACGATGCCCTCTCCAAGGAGCAGGACGGGCTCAACCGCCTCGTCGCCTCGGAGACGGCGCAGTGGAAGGCGATCTCCAAGGAAATCCGGGAGACGCGCAAGACCTACGGCCCCGAGACCGCCATCGGCCGCCGCCGCACCACCTTCGCGGTCGCGCCGACCGTTCACGAGGACGCCTTCACCGAGGCGCTGGTGGAGCGCGAGCCCATCACGGTCGTCGTGTCCGCCAAGGGCTGGATCCGCGCGCTGAAGGGGCATGTGGCGGATGTCTCGAACCTGCAGTTCAAGGGCGACGACAGCCACGGCCACGCCTTCTTCGCCGAGACCACGTCCAAGGTCATGGTGTTCTGTTCCAACGGCCGCTTCTACACGCTCGATGCCTCCAAGCTCCCCGGCGGGCGGGGCCATGGCGAGCCGGTGCGCCTGATGATTGATCTTGAGCAGGAGGCGGAGATCGTCTCCGTCTTCGCCTACCAGGCCGGGCGCAAGCTGCTGGTGGCGTCGAAGCAGGGACGCGGCTTCGTGGTGCCGGAGGACGATTGCCTCGCCAATACCCGCAAGGGCAAGCAGGTGCTCGTGACCGACCCGCCGGACGCGGCGCTGGCGGTGCGCTTCGTGGATGGCGACTGGGTGGCGGTCATCGGTGAGAACCGCAAGATGCTGGTGTTCCCTCTGAACCAGATCCCCGAGATGTCGCGCGGACGGGGCGTGCGCCTGCAACGCTACAAGGACGGCGGCCTTTCCGACCTCAAGGTCTTCCCCATGGCCTCCGGCCTGACCTGGGAGGATACCTCGGGCCGGACCTGGACGGTCACCGATCTCATCGAGTGGCAGGGCGAACGCGCCTCGGCGGGTCGCCTGCCGCCCAAGGGCTTCCCCCGCAGCAATACGTTCGGCTGAACCATGGACGCGCCCTCCCCCGACACCGGGCGCGCTCCGGCCCGCGCCGAACGCACGGCGCTGCGACGGCTCATCGATCAGGCGCAGTCCGCGGTGCGGGCACGGGAAGCCGCGCTCGTCATCATCGCGGCGATCATGGGGGTGCTGGCCGGAGTCGCGGCCAGCATCATGAGCGCCACCACCCAGTGGATGCATGAGGTGCTCTACTGGCTGGCGCCCGGCGAACGCCTGTCCTCCTCCCCTGCCCTCGCCTCGCCCTGGCTGATCCTCATACCCGCGATCGGCGGCGCGGCCATGGGGCTGATCGCCCTCGCTCTGAAGCGCTGGCGGCGGCATCCCTTCGTCGATCCCATCGAGGCCAATGCGCTGCATGGCGGGCGCATGTCGCTCACCGACAGCATCATCGTCGCACTCCAGACGATGGTCTCCAACGGCTTCGGCGCCTCGCTGGGGCTGGAGGCCGGCTATTCGCAGATCGGCTCGGGCATCGCCTCGCGGCTGGGATTGACCTTCAAGCTGCGGCGCAACGATCTGCGCATTCTGGTGGGCGCGGGCGCGGCGGCGGGCATCGGCGCGGCGTTCGATGCGCCGCTGATGGGGGCCTTCTACGGCTTCGAGATCGTCATAGGCTCCTATTCCATCCCGGCCGCTGCCCCCGTGCTGGCGGGAACCATCGCGGCGGTGATGACGGCGCGGCTGCTGGGCGCGCATGTCGAGCCGCTGCATATGCCCCTCGACCCGAACCTCGGGCCGGTGGACATCCTCCCTATCCTCTTCCTCGGCCTCGCCGCGGCGGCCGTCGCCATCATCATCATGCGCCTTGTGACGACGGTGGAGACCCTGTTCGGCATGAGCCGCATTCCCGCGCCCCTGCGACCCATGGTGGCGGGTCTCGGGATCGGCGCGCTCGCGCTTTACAGCCCGCAGGTCCTGTCCGACGGCCATGGCGCGCTGCATGAGCAGGTGGGAAGCGCGGTGACGGCCTCCGTCGCCATCGTGTTCGGGCTCAAGATTCTCGCCTCAGCGCTGTCCATCGGCTCAGGATTCCGGGGCGGCCTGTTCTTCGCCTCGCTGTTCCTCGGCGCGCTGATGGGCAAACTCTATGGGGCGTTGCTGGCCATCGCATTTCCCGGCTTCCATCTGGACCCCGCCGTGGCGGCGGTGGTGGGCATGGGCGCGCTGGCCGTGGGCGTCATCGGCGGGCCGCTCACCATGAGCTTTCTCGTGCTGGAGATGACGCGGGACATTTCCCTCTCCGGCTTCGTCATGGCGGCAGCCGTCGTCACCTCGCTGACGGTGCGGGAAACCTTCGGCTACTCCTTCTCCACCTGGCGCCTGCACCTGCGCGGCGAGACCATCCGGGGGGCGCAGGATGTCGGCTGGATGCGCGATCTCACCGTCGCGAAGATGATGCGCACGGATTTCCCCACCTTCCCGCAGGAGGGGACCCTCGATGCCCTGCGGGCCCGCTACGCGCTCGGCTCCACCCGCATGGTGGTGCTTGTCACCGCGGCGGGCGGCTACGGCGGCCTGCTGCGCCTGTCGGAGGCCTACGCATCGCTCAATCCCGGCGATACATCCGTGGCCGACCTCGCCACCCAGCGCGACCATGTGCTGCTTCCGGCCATGAACGTGAAGGAAGCCGCCCTCGCCTTCGACGCCGCCAAGGCCGAAGACCTCGCCGTGGTGGACGAAACGGTCAACCGTCACCTCCTCGGCCTGCTTGGGGAATCCCATGTTCTGAAGCGCTATGCGGCGGAGCTGGAGCGGGCGCGGCGGGGCCTTGGCGCGGAAGACTGATCGGCCCGCCGCCGTCAGGCCGCGAACGTCTCGAGCCGGGCGACCCGGTTCCGTCCGGCCCGCTTCGCCGTGTAAAGCGCCGTATCGCTCCGCGCGACCATATCGCCTGGCTGGTCCTCAGCCCGCGCGACGGCGATCCCGACGCTGACCGTGATCTCGACGGCGACACCATGGGTCACGACGGCGATGGCCGCGACGCTCGCCCGGATGCGCTCGGCCACCAGCTCCGCCCCCTGCGATGGCGTTTCGGGAAGGATGACGACGAACTCCTCCCCGCCATAGCGGCACACGAAATCTCCCGGACGGCACGCGGCGCGCTGAATGCGATGGGCAATCTCGGCGAGCACGGCGTCACCAACGGCGTGACCGTGGGTGTCATTGACCCGCTTGAAGTGGTCGATGTCGATCATCAGCACCGCAAGCTCGCGCCGCTCCCGACGAGAGCGCCGCACCTCCACATCCAGCGTGAGGTCGAGCGCCCGACGGTTGGGAAGGCCGGTCAGGGAATCGGTGATCGCCATGCGCTCCAGCTGGCCCTCCATCTCGCGGCTGCGCCGAAGGGAGCTGGCCAGCGCCGAGACCGTCAGCGCGAGCAGCAAAGACACGGTGAGAGTCAGCGCGAGGGTGATGGCCGCGCGCAGGTACCAGCCCGCGAACTGCCTGCGCGCCGACAGCCCCACAGTCACCGTCAATGGAAAGCCCTGCACGTAGGCGGTCCGCAGGTAGCGACGCTCACCGTCGAGCCGGGACGTTTGCACCCACCAGCCGTCGGCGGCTGTTATCGGTGGATGATCGGGCGCAACGCTGTCCCCCACATTGCCCCGCCCATCGGTGGAAGGATAGCGCAGCACAACGGTGCCGTCCGTCCGTGTCAGGCGGATGATGCCGCCGGGCGGCAGCTTCACCCGCTCGAACAGCTGCCGGAAGTAGACAAGCCGGACGGAGGCGACGACGACGCCGGCGAATGAGCCGTCAGGCGCGTTCAGCCTCTGGCTGATCCCGATGGCCCGCTCGGAGCTCGCGATCCGGGACACGAAGGGGCGGCTGACATAGACGCCGGCGCGCGGGTTGTCTTTCTGCACGCGGAAGTAGTCCCGATCGGCAAAATTGATCGCGCTCAGGTTATCTTCCGCGTCGTCGAAGACGACATTGCCGTCGGCGTCCAACACAAGCATGACGCCGAAGTCGTTGGCATCGCCCGCACGGCGAAACAACACGCGTTGACGTAGCGCCGGCGGAAGCGCCATCAGGGTTGGTTCGCGGAGCGCCTCCGCGAGCCCCGACAGGCTCGCTTCCACCAGAAGAAAGTCGCGCTCTATCGCTCCCGCGAGCACCGATATGGTGTTCGCGGTATAGCGCTCGCCGTCGCGCCAGGTTTCCTGATAGGAGCGCCACAGAGCAAAGGACTGCATCCCCACGATTGCAAGGATGAGCGCACTCGTGACAAACCGGAGCAGACGGCCGGAGGAGAGGTGTTTGAGAACCTTGTCCATCAGCCTTACCACGGAGGTATCTACACCATCCCGGCCGTCGATTTATTAGCAAAGATCAAAATGCGAAAATTACTCTGCGGCCGGCCGGTCGGTGCGGCGATGCTCCACGGCGGGGCGAGCAGGCTCGGCCTCCAGCCAGTGCAGGATGAGGGTGTAGCCCAGCGCCAGCACCACCGGCCCGACGAAAAGGCCCAGCACGCCCGATGACAGCAGTCCGCCGATGGCGCCGATGAACACGACCAGCATCGGCACGTCCACACCACGCCCCAGCATGATGGGGCGCAGGACATGCTCGATGAGCGAGACGCCGGTGCACCAGATGGCGAAGATCACGGCCGGCACCGGATCTAGCAAAGTGAAGGCGTAGATCGCGACCGGCACCAGCACAATGGCCAGCGGCAGCTGGACGATGGCGATGATGAGACACAGCAGCGCCAGGAGGCCGGCGGCTGGAATGTCCGCCGCAAGAAAGCCGAGCCCCGCCAGCAGCGCCTGGATCAGCGCGACGCCGATGATGCCCTTGCTGACGCTGCGGATGGTGCGCACGGCAAGGTCCGAATAGCCGAGCCCGCCGGAACCCGCTAGGCGGGTGACGACATCGCCGGCGATGCGCTGACCGCTGGTTGCATTCGCCATCAGCACCGCCGCCACGAAGATGGCGACGACGAACTCCAGGATCCCGAGCAGCACGCCGGTCGCCGACCCGAGCATCCATTTCCCGGCCCAGGTGAGTTCGGACGCGATGGAGCTTATGGCCTGGTCGAGATTGGTCGAGGCCAGCATCCAGAAGCTGTAGAGCGGCTCCCCGACGAGGAACCAGCCCCGCACGGCGACCGGGGGCGGCGGCAGGCGCAGGGTCCCGTCCGCCATGTGATGGGCCAGAAGCTTCAGGCTGTTCACGAGGGTATCGGCGAGCAGCATCGCCGGCAGCACGAGCAACGCCAGCGCGAGAATCACGAACAGGCTGGCGGCGGCCGCCGTGCGGCCGTTGAGGGTCGCGCACAGGCGCGTGAAGAGCGGGTGGGAGGCGATGGCGATGATCAGCCCCCACAGGATGGAGGTCAGGAACGGCTGGACGATGGTGAAGCACCAGCCGAACAGGAGCGCCAGCGTGCCGAACCGCAGCGCCAGCTGGAGCACAGGGCCGAAGGTCTCGCTGCCGTCCCTTTCTGGCAAGCGATCCTGACGCCGTTCGTAATGCCGTTCCTGCGGTCGTTCCATGGTCCTGTCCAACTGGCCGCTGCCCTGCGGCTCCACGGCCGCGCACCATCGGTGAGAGAACGCCTTATCCGCTCAGCTTGCAATGGCAGGGCTATTGCATTGCGCGGTCCGGGCGAGGGCCGGCTGCAGTCCGACCATCCGCCCCTGAAGCAACAAGGACAAGGCGAGGACATAACATGGCCGACCACAAGGTCACGGTCGAGCAATTGCCGAGCGGCAAGTGGGCGTGCTTCCTCCATGTGGACGGGCACGACGAACCCATCAATCTCGGGCGCGAATTCAAGAATGACGAGCAGGCGGAGAACTGGCTGAACGTATCCGAATCCGTCACGGCCATCGAAATGATGCTCCGGAAGGTCAAGAAATAGGGATCGGCGGAAAGCGACAGGCCGGCCCACGGTCTGGCCCGAAGACGACACGCCTGTCGCGCTTCACACAGCCTCTTTCCCAGCGGCCGCGCTCTGCGGTCGTCACTTGGTGCAGCCGGCGGACGCGGAGATGTTCTCCGGCTGGCCCCAATCGTTGTGGGGCAGGTTTTCATACGGCGGCCCAAACTCCTGCTTGATCATGGTGAAGGCCGACGGCAGCCCGGACTGCTGGTCGAAATCGATGATCCAGAAATAGTCGTAGGTGTCGCCCGGCCAGTCGTCCGGCATCCTGATGCCGGCAAGATCCATGAGGTCGAAGAGCGTCGTGGCCTTGGTGGGCACCGGCCGGCCCGGATGCTTCTCCTGCACCTTCGCCCGCTGCGCGGGCGTCAGCTCGATGTCGAGGCGGGGACGGGCGATGTGGTCGTGTTCCCAGTTCATGATGAGCGTGCCGCCCGCCCATTCGGGCTTGGTGAAGACATCGCGCACCGCCTGCCGGTTGCGCTCCGCCAGCTTGTCCTGGCGGATGATCAGCTTGCCGTCCACCATCTCCGGCATCACCGAATAGAAGACGACCGGCTGCTCCCACGAATCGGCGACGTGATAGATGGTCTCCAGCGTGTGGAGCGAAAGTCCGAGGATGGCCGTCGGCACCTCGCCCGGCTTGAGAAGGGACTTCTTGGCGTTCTTTCCGAGGTAATAATCCACCAGCGCCCGCCCCCGCTCCTGGCCGACGCTGCAGAGCTGCAGAGGTCCGCCCTTCTCGCCGTGCCGCAGGAGAATGACACGCGCCGGCACCGCCGCGGCAGGCAGCGCCGCGACGAGGCTCGCGGAGAACATCGCCGCGAGCGCAAGGCCGCCGGCAAGAACCGTCCGCTTGAGGGATCTGAATGTCTGCATCACCGGAACTCCCAGATGACGGGACGCTAGCCGAGTCCTGCCGTGCGCGCCAATGCGGCGGCATGGCCGACCGGGCGCGCCAGCGGCCAGCGCAGGCCCCTTCACACACAGCCGCGAACATGCTTCAAGGCGGCAGCTGGAGATTTGCGATCCGGCGGTTATGCGGGGCGCTGCGATGGCAGAGATGGGCTTCAGGACGGATGGGCTGGCGGGCGGCGTGCTGCTTGCGCTCATCGCCATGGCGGGTGCCCAGGCGCTGGCTCAGAGCTCGCAGCAGCGCATCGTGGTGACGCCGCGCGTCATCCAGCTGCCTGTCATTCCCCAGGGCAATTACCTCGACCCCGGTCCCGGCCCGGCCATCCGTCCCGATGTGAAGATCGGCGACGATCGCAACGAAGACTACGTGTTTCCGCCCGACCTCACCGGCGGCTATGGCTCCGGCCCTCCCGGCGACCCGACCAACAACGGTCAGTGGAGCCCGCTGGACGGCGACACACCGAGCTTCTGAACGCATCGCGATGACAGATTATGGCCGGGCTTCGTCCCGGCCTTTGTCGTTTGGTGAGCGTGGCAGGTTTGACGCCGGACGATCGCGGCCGTTACTTCTGGTGGGCAAGGCTGGAGCACGCAGCCGGACGCCGCACCGGGCGTCGCCCAGGGAGCCCGCCATGAGCACGCCAAGCAAAAGCCAGGGCAACGCGCCGAACTACATGATCTCGCACCTCGACGAGATCCCCGCCGTGCCCTGCCCTTGCGGCTTCGCCCGCCGCGCCTTCGGGACGGACGACAACAAGCTGGCGACCGTGCACCTCACCGACATCACCGAGGACGCGCGGGTGCACTACCACAAGCACATGACCGAGATTTACGTGATCCTCGAAGGCGAAGGGGAGATGGAGCTCGACGGCGAGCGCGTGCCGGTCTCGCCGCTCACGTCCATCTTCATCAAGCCGGGCTGCCGGCATCGCGCCATCGGCCGCCTGCGCATCCTGAACATCCCGATCCCGGCCTTCGACCCGCATGACGAGTGGTTCGACTGATCGCTGCGGACGCGCGAGGCACAAAAAGCCGGGACACAAAAAGAAAGCGGCGGGGAAATCCCCGCCGCTTCCAAAAACATCGAACCTGAAACCGAAGCGATCAGCGCTTCGAGAACTGGAACGAACGGCGGGCCTTGGCGCGGCCGTACTTCTTGCGCTCGACCACGCGGCTGTCGCGGGTCAGGAAGCCGCCCTTCTTGAGGGGGCTGCGCAGCTCGGGCTCGTAATAGGTGAGCGCCTTGGAAAGGCCGTGACGCAGCGCGCCGGCCTGGCCGGACAGACCGCCGCCGGACACGGTGGCGACCACGTCATACTGGCCTTCGCGGGCCGCGACCTGGAACGGCTGGTTGATCATCAGGCGCAGCACGGGACGGGCGAAATACACCTCGATGTCCCGGTCATTGACGGTGATCTTGCCGGTGCCGGGGCGAACCCACACGCGCGCCACGGCGTCCTTGCGCTTGCCGGTGGCATAGGCGCGGCCGAACTTGTCCAGCTTCTGGACATGGACGGGGGCTTCGGGCTGGGCCGAGACGGTCGCTGCGCCGAGCGCGTCGAGGGACTGGAGAACCTCGGCCATGTCAGTTCCTCACGTTCTTGCGGTTGAGAGCCGCCACGTCGAGGGCGACCGGCTGCTGGGCCTCGTGCGGGTGGGCAGGGCCCTTGTAGACGCGCAGGTTGCCCATGATCTTGCGGCCGAGCGGGCCGCGAGCGAGCATGCGCTCCACCGCCTTCTCGATGACGCGCTCCGGGAAGCGGCCCTCGAGAATGAACTTCGCGGTGCGTTCCTTGATGCCGCCCGCATAGCCGGTGTGATGGTAGTAGACCTTCTGGTCCTTCTTGCGGCCCGTGAACACCGCCTTCTCGGCGTTGACCACGACGACATTGTCGCCGCAATCCACGTGGGGGGTGTAGATGGGCAGGTGCTTGCCCTTCAGGCGCATGGCGATGATGGTCGCGAGCCGGCCGACAACAAGGCCGCTGGCGTCGATCACCACCCACTTCTTCTCGATTTCGGCGGGCTTGGCCGAATACGTCGTCATGGGATCATTCCGAATGAGAAGTCGGACGGCCCAACCCATGAGGACCGAGCGGCGTCCGACGATGGGGTGCTTCTAGAGGAGCACGGCGCGGGCGTCAACGCAGAGCCACAATGAAAAGCATAGCGAAAACATATGGTTATAAAAATGGTGCAATAACACCACTAAAATTCCCGCGTTTTCGCATTGCCTTGGCCTCCATCACGCCTTCGGCTGATCCGGGATCGAGTAGGTCGCAACGCAGTGCGCGACCAGTTCGTCGTCCCCCGGCCCGCGGATGCCCACCTCGCCGACCGCGAGCCGCTTGCCGAGCTTGATGATGCGGGCATCGCCAAACAGCGGGCCGGGCGCGGGCTTGCGCAGGAAATTGATGGAGAGGTTCGTCGTCACCGCCAGCGCCACCGGGCCGATCTGCGCGAGGAGCGCCACATAGACCGCCACGTCCGCGAGCGCCATCATGGCCGGCCCCGAGATGGTGCCGCCCGGCCGCAGGTGGCTCTCATCAGCATCGAGGCGCACCGTCGCGGTCTTGAGGCCCACGCGCTCCACATGGTGGGCGCGGCCCGGCCCGAAGGCCTGGGGAAATTCGGCCGCGAGGAAGGCGTCGAGTTCCTTCACCGTCATCACCACATCCCGCGCCGCAGTCATCCCGCACTGTCTCCTGCCCTGCCCCGGCTCGCGCCGGACGCCGCTTGTGAATAGGATAGCGGTCGGAACGTCAAATCCGGAACCACCAAGGGAAATATCGTGCCCGCGACAGCCGCCGTGAATGCCGCCCAGCCATCGCCCGTCACGCGCTTCGACGATGCCGGGGTCGTGACGCTGACCCTCTCGCGGCCAGCGCAGCGCAATTCCCTGTCGGAGGCCATGATGGCAGCGCTCACGGTCACGCTGGCCGAGGTGGCAGCCGATCCATCCGCGCGCGCCGTGGTACTCGCGGCAGAAGGGCCAGTCTATTCCGCCGGACATGACCTGAAGGAGATCCAGACGCATCGTTCGGACCCGGATCGCGGCCGCGCCTATTTCGAGGATGTTCTGAAGCGCTGCGCCACGCTGATGACGGCCATCGTCCGCCTGCCCCAGCCGGTCATCGCGGCCGTGGAGGGCATGGCGACCGCCGCCGGTTGCCAGCTGGTGGCGAGCTGTGATCTCGCGGTCGCCGGCGACAAGGCGCGCTTCTGCACACCGGGCGTCAACATCGGCCTGTTCTGCCACACGCCCATGGTGGCGCTCTCGCGCAACCTCTCCCGCAAGCACGCCATGGAGATGCTGCTGCTCGGCGACTGGACCGAGGCGGACGACGCCCTGCGCATGGGCCTCGTCAACCGCGTCGTGCCGGCCGGCGACGCGCTGACGACCGCCCAGGCCCTCGCCCGCAAGATCGCGGAGAAGTCACAGGTGCCGGTGAAGCTCGGCAAGGCGGCCTTCTACGCGCAGGTCGAGCTGGGCCTCGACGACGCTTATGCCTATGCGTCGCGCGTCATGGCCGAGAACATGCTGGCCCGCGACGCGGACGAAGGCATCTCGGCGGTTCTCGCCAAGCGCCCTGCCCAATGGGAAGATCGCTGATTCCCGTTTACATTCCATAAACCATGATCTGGCTCTCTGTATGAGACTGGCGCGTCGTGCGCCCGAGTCGCGGGAGGGCGGCGCATGTCTCATCTGGAGACGACGCACCTTGAGATGACCGATGCGGCCGGCTCCGATGCCGGTCTCGCACCTGTCCGGCTGGCATGGCGCCCGAGCGTCTGGCAGGCGGCGTGGATCGTCTTCGCCCTCATCGCACTCGCCTCCTTCCTTCCCTTGCGGTTTTCGGCCACCACCATCCTGGCCTTCGAGGTCGGCACCCAGCCGCCCGCCGGCGCCATGCGCGGGGTGGCGCAGATGCTGGGCTCGCGTGAACTCGCCTACGACGCCGTGCGCCAGCTGCCGGACACGGATGTCCGACGGATCGCGGCCGGCGGTCTGGCCGGCTGGCTGGGCATCACTCGCGCCGGAACGGAAGGGCGCTCGGAGGCCGTCGCCGCCGCATGGCGCCTCATGGAAAATCTCGACGTGGCGCCGGCCCAGGGCGGGCGGGCGCTGCGGATCACCGTCTCCGCCGCAACGCCCGGCCTCGCCGTCCGGGTCGCCGATGCCTACGTCTCCGCCTTTCTCTCGCTGGACCGCGATACGCGGGTCGGACAGGAAGAGCCCTCACTGCTCCCGGTCGCCCGGCGGGGCGAAGCGGGGCGGGCCTCGTTCGTGCCGGAGCCGCCTGGTCCCCTCGCGCTTGGTCTTCTGGGCGTCGCGGCCGCTTTGCTCCTGATCGCCCATCGCACCCTGAACCGCCCCGCCGAGGTGGAAGGGGTGGTAGACGGCGCCGTTCTTCCGGTCGAGCTGACCGACAGCCATCGCATCACCTGGATCGGCGGTCCCGAAGGCGCGGGGCTCGATGCCGAGGCGGCCGTCGGGCGCCTGGTCGCCCACCTCGCCTCGCCGACCGGCACCGCGCGCCTCATTCTCCTGACCTCCGAGGACCTTCCGGAATCTTCCGCGACCTGCGCGGTCTCGCTGGCGCGCCGCCTGTCGGAAGAGGCCGGCGTGGCGCTTGTGGCCCTCGACGGCAGCGCCGAGAGTCTGGCCGCCCTGGTCTCCGACCCTTGGGCGCCGGGGATGAGCGAGCTTCTGTTCGGCGTCGCCGGATTCGGAGAGACGATCCATCGCGACGCCCGCTCGCGCGCCCACGTCATCCCGCCCGGCCGCGACGTGTTGTCCGGGTCCGCCGTGGTGGGCGCAGAGCGCCTCGCGCTGGTGCTCGAAGCCCTCAAGCGGACCTATGATTTCGTCGTGGTCGCCGCCCCCAGCCTGTCCGCGGCCCGCGGCGGACGCCGGCTCGCCGGCCTCGATCCGCTCGTCGTCTGCCTCAATGCCGATGATGCGCCCCCGACGGCAGCCGTCGAGACCTTCGATGCGCTCGCCGACAAGAAGTTCGGGCGGGTGGTGATGATGTGCCTCGCCGCCGGGCCGCAACAGCAAGAGACACCGGATGGTGAGGAGCGCCTCACCGTGCCGAGCATCGACGCCGAACGGCCTGAGCCGCCGACAGTCGCGCCGCACAGCCGTCCGAATGTCACGTCTCAGGCCTTGCCCGAAGCTCCGCCGCTGCCGCCGGAGCGCCTGGCCGGCGCCGCCTGAGTTTCACGATTGCAGCGATGAAAGGCCCGGCCCAGCCGGGTCTTTTTTCGTTCACGACCGCAATCAAGATGACGGGTCATGTGATGTTTCAAAACATTGGAATAAGCATCTACGGTATCACGGATTTTTATCGGGTCGCTCCATCCAGCGAATGATGAGCGCCGCTGGCAGAACCCACAGGCTGCCGAGGAGGACATAGCAGACGGTCTGGAGCGCCCAGTGCAGCTCCGTCACACGGCCTTGGGCGAGCGCCATGGCCATCAGCGCCCAGACGACGACCAGCACCAGCATCAGGACGGTACCGAAAAGCTTGCGCAGGCGTTGGGGCATTCTCGATCACTCCCTGGCCGCTGGGTCGCCTGCTTGCCGAAGGGGCATGCGGCACCCGCTCCCTTGCGCGGCACACAGGCTCTCTATAACGGATCGATCCGGAGGGGCCACGCAGCAAGACCGCGCACGCGGAGTCGAAATCACATGTCGCACGCCGAAGCCGTTACCCTGATCGCCGACCGCCCCCGCCCCGGGCTCAGGGCCGTCCGCCTGTGGCTCTATTTCGTCGCGGCGCTGATCGTGGCCATGGTCGTCGTGGGTGGCGCCACGCGCCTCACCGAATCCGGCCTCTCCATTACCGAATGGAAGCCTGTCACCGGCACCCTGCCGCCCCTGTCGCAGGCCGACTGGCAGGCGGAATTCGACCGCTACAAGTCCATTCCCCAGTACGAGATCCTGAACAAGGGCATGGGTCTGGAGGCGTTCAAGCGCATCTATTGGTGGGAATGGGGCCACCGGCTGCTCGGCCGTGTCATCGGCTTCGCCTTCCTCCTGCCCTTCCTCTATTTCGCCGTCCGGGGGGTGCTGCGCGGATCATTGCTCGCGAAGTGCCTCGGGCTGTTCGCCCTCGGCGGGCTGCAGGGCGCGGTCGGCTGGTGGATGGTGGCGTCTGGCCTGACGGAGCGGGTCTCCGTCAGCCAGTATCGCCTGGCCGTCCATCTCACCCTCGCATGCGTGATCCTCGCAGCCATCGTCGCCGTCGCCCGATCTCTCGCCGGTGAGGAGCGGCAGGCGGTCACCGGCCGCGTGCGGCTGACGGCACGCGTCCTCGTGGGGCTCGTGCTGGTGCAGATCTTTGCCGGTGGACTGGTGGCCGGGCTCGACGCCGGCATGGCCTACAATACCTGGCCCCTGATGGATGGACGCTTCATCCCCGGAGGCGAGCAGCTTGGCGCCATGTCGCCCTTCTGGCGCAACCTGTTCGAGAATGCGCTGACGGTGCAGTTCGATCACCGCATGATGGCCTACGCCTTGTGGGCGCTCAGCCTGCTCCACGCGCTCAACGCCATGCGCGACGGCGGCCGGGCGGCGAAGCGGGCGTGGATCCTGTTCGCGCTTGTCACGGCGCAGGCGGCGCTCGGCATCCTGACGCTGATCCATCAGGTGCCCATCGACATCGCACTGGCGCACCAGTTCGGCGCGACGATCGTGCTGATTTACGCCGTGGTGCATGTGAGCGGCCTCGCTGATCCGGAGGCCGCCCGGACGATAAAGGCCGCCGCCTAGAGCGCGATCCGATAAGATTGAATCAATCTGATCGGTGCGTGCTCTAGACCAGCGCCGCGACGAGCGGCGCGATCATCACATTGAACAGACCGGCCAGCACCATCACGAGACCGGCGATGGAGCCTTCCTCCCCGCCTATCTGGTGCGCCCGGGCGACCCCCGCGCCATGGGCACCCATGCCGAACAGCGCCCCGCGGGCCAGCGAAGAGCGCAGCGGCATCACCTTCAGCACCACCTCGCCCAGCGCCGCACCGCAAATGCCGGTGAGGATGACGAACACGGCGGTGAGGTCCGGCACGCCGCCGATGTCGCTGGAAACCGCCATCGCGAAGGGGGTGGAGGTGGAGCGCGGCATCAGGCTGAGGCCGATGGAATCGCTCAGTCCCAAAAGATGCGCGAGGGCCAGCGCCGTCCCCATGGCGAGGGTGCTCCCCACCGCGACTCCGACCAGCAGCACCGGCCAGTAGCGGCGGATCAGCGCGCGCTGCTCATAGATGGGAATGGCGAAGGCGACCGTGGCCGGCCCCATCATCAGCAGCAGCCAGCGGGTGCCGGCGATGTATTCGCCGTAGCCGGCATGCAGGCTGAGCGCTACGGCGCCGACACCGATGGGTGTCAGCAGCAGCGGAGACGTCCACCAGAAGCGCCAGCGCTGGCCGATGGCTCGCGCAATGAGGTAGGAGCCGATGGTGACGGCGGACCACAACAGTGTCGCGAAAAGCGGATCATGCATCGGCATGGCACGCCTCCCGCGACAGGCGCTGGGTCCAGCGCCAGCACAGGTCGACGGCGAGAGCCGTACCGCCCATCACCATCACGGTGCCGAGCAGGATCACCGCCGCGATCTTCAGGCCGTCGAGGCCGATGAGTTCCTTGTGATCCAGCACGGCCATGACGGCGGGGACGAAGAACAGCAGCATCTCCGCCAGAAGCCAGGAGGCTCCGCGCCGCACGCTGGCCGGACGCAGCCAGCCGCTCGCCAGCAGGGCGAGGACGACCACCATGCCCACGATGCCGCCCGGAACCGGCAGCTTCACCAGCCGAACCACAGCCTCTCCCGCCACCCAGAAGGCGGCCAGCACGGCGAGCTGCGCCACCATGCTGCGGTGCAGCGCGAAGCGGATGGTGCGGAGAAGAGGCTTGGGGGCAGTGCGAATCTGGGACATGGCTGGCACCTCCAGTGCCGATGCCAGTAAGATAGTATGCACCGCAGCATGATGAAAATGAATTGATTGCATAAAGACCATTCCATATAGGCATCATATGGAACTTCGCACGCTGAGGGCTTTCGTCGAGGTGGTGCGGCAGGGCGGGTTCTCGCCGGCCGCCAAGGTGCTCAATGCCACCCAACCCACCATCTCCAAGGCCGTGAAGCAGCTGGAGGACGAATTGGGCGTGCCGCTGCTCGACCGCATCGGCCATCGCAGCCAGCTCACCGCCGCTGGCGAGATCGTCTACCGCCGCGCCTTGACCTTGCTGGCCGAACGCGAGGGGCTCGTCGCCGAACTGGAGGATCTCAGGGGCCTCCGGCGCGGCAGCCTGCGGCTTGGCCTTCCCCCGCTTGGGGCAAGCACGCTGTTCGCGCCCCTGTTCGCGGTCTTCCGCTCGCGCTACCCGGGCATCGAGATCCGCCTCACCGAGCACGGCTCCAAGCGGCTGGAGGAAATGCTTCTGGAAGGCGAAGTGGAACTCGCCGGGTCCCTCCTCCCCGCCAAGGACGGCTTCGACGGTCAGGGCGTGCGCCGCGAGCCGCTGATGGCCGTGCTGCCCTTGAGCCACCCTCTTGCAGGGCGGGATCGGGTGACGATCGCCGATCTTGCGGCCTCCCCCTTCATCCTGTTCGAAGGCGGCTTCGCGCTGAATCAGGTGCTGGAGGACGCCTGCGCCCGCAACGGCTTCGCGCCGCAGGTGGCAGCAAGGAGCGGGCAGATCGACTTCATCGTGGAGATCGCGGGCGCGGGACTCGGGGTGGCATTCCTGCCAAAGACCATTGCCTACCAGCGCCGCACGCCGGCGGTGCGCCTGTCCGAACTCGCGGAGCCCGGCACCGAATGGCACATGGCCATCGTCTGGCGGAAGGGCAGCTATCTGTCCCATGCCGCCCGCGCCTGGCTGGAGCTGACGCGGGAGGTCTATGGCGACGGGAACGGCTGAATGCTTCGCGCCCAAGAAGCCGGGGGAAAGAAACCGGGGGGCCGAAACCGCGCGGACTCGAGGGAGCCCGCGCGGAAGGAAGATCAGATCTTCGCCAGCGCCTGATCGAGGTCGCCGATGATGTCCGCCGCGTCCTCGATGCCGATGGACAGGCGCACGACCTCGGGCCCCGCGCCCGCCGCCGTCTTGCCGTCGTCGGTGAGCTGGCGATGGGTGGTCGAGGCGGGATGGATGATGAGCGAGCGGGTGTCACCGATGTTGGCGAGGTGCGAGAACAGCTCGACGTTCGACACCAGCTTCACGCCCGCCTCGTAGCCGCCCTTGAGGCCGAAGGTGAACACCGCGCCGGCGCCCTTGGGCAGGTATTTCTGCGCCAGCGCGTGGTATTTGTCGCTCGCAAGGCCGGGATAGCTCACCCAGGACACCTTGGGGTGCGCGGCGAGCCACTCGGCCACCTTCTGCGCATTCTCGCTGTGCCGCTGCATGCGCAGGGCCAGCGTCTCGATACCGGTCAGGATCAGGAAGGCATTGAACGGCGAGAGCGCCGGCCCGAGATCGCGCAAGCCCAGCACGCGCGCGGCGATGGCGAAGGCGAAGTTACCGAACGTCTCATGCAGCACCATGCCGGAATATTCCGGCCGCGGCTCGCTCAGGAACGGATAGCGGCCCGACGCCGACCAGTCGAACGTGCCCGCATCCACGATCACGCCGCCGATGGAATTGCCGTGACCGCCCAGGAACTTGGTGGCGGAGTGCACGACAATGTCGGCACCGTCCTTGATGGGCTGCCAGAGGTACGGCGTCGCCAGGGTGTTGTCGACGATGAGCGGCACGCCCGCCTTCTTCGCGATGGCGGAGATGGCCGCGACATCGGTCACCACGCCGCCCGGATTGGCGATGGACTCGATGAAGATCGCCTTGGTCTTCGGCGTCACCGCACGCTCGAAGGACGACACGTCATCCGGATCAGCCCAGACCACGTTCCAGCCGAAGCTCTTGAAGGCATGAGAGAACTGGTTGATCGAGCCGCCATAGAGCTTGCGCGAGGCGATGAACTCGTCCCCGGGCGTCAGCAGCGTGTGGAACACGAGGTGCTGGGCCGCATGGCCGGAGGCGACCGCAAGGGCCGCGGTGCCGCCCTCCAGCGCCGCGACGCGCTCTTCCAGCACCGCATTGGTGGGGTTGGTGATGCGGGTATAGATGTTGCCGAACGCCTGCAGGCCGAACAGCGAGGCCGCATGATCCACGTCGTCGAACACGAACGAGGTGGTCTGGTAGATTGGTGTCGCGCGCGCGCCCGTGGTCGGATCGGGCTGGGCGCCGGCGTGGATGGCGAGGGTTGAAAAACCAGGCTCGTGCGGGGCCGCGGGGGTGTTGTCGTCGGACATGGGCGCTCTCTCCGTTAGTGCCAACCTTCTATGCCGGCGGGCTTGGATCGATAATTCCGTACTTCTACCGATCAACTTGATTTTGGTCCACGCGGTGCGATGGAAAGCCGCTGCACCCCGCTGCCCAGCCGCTGCGGCCGGCGCGCCGAGATGGTGCGGGAATTCACCCCCGTCCAGCCGATCTCACCCGAAAGACGGCCATACTCGATCTTCGGGCAGCGGTTCATCACCACCTTGAGGCCCGCCGCCTCGGCGCGCGCCGCCGCCTCATCGTTGCGAACGCCGAGCTGCGTCCATAGCACCTTCGGCAGCGGATCGAGCGCCAGAACCTCGTCCAGAACCGCGGGCACATGCTCCGGCGCGCGGAACACGTCCACCATGTCGATGGGCTCCGGCACATCCTTCAATGAGGCGACGAACGTCAGCCCCACCACGGTCTTGCCCGCCTGCCCCGGATTGACCGGATAGACGCGATAGCCCCGCTCCGACAGATACTTCATTACGAAATAGGACGGCCGCGCGGCGTTGGCGCTGGCGCCGACGATGGCGATGGTCTTCACCTCGGACAGGACGGCGCGAATGTAGGCGTCGTCGTAGCGATCGTGGTTCACCGCGTCTCCTCCCTCCCTCGGCGCGGCCGTTCAGCGGCGGGCCTTGGAGAACAAAGTGTAGAAATTCCGCGTGGTTGCGGCCGCGAAATCCTCGAACGGCTCGCCGCGTGCCCCCGCCAGCACCTTCGCCGTCTCGCGCACGAAGGAAGGCTCGTTGCGCTTGCCGCGATGGGGCGTCGGCGCGAGGAAGGGGGAATCGGTCTCCACCAGAATGCGGTCGGCCGGCACGTCGCAAGCAATGGCGCGCAGATCCTCGCTCTTCTTGAAGGTCACGACGCCGGAGAAGGAGATGTAGCCGCCCAGCGCAAGCGCGCGGCGGGCGAGGTCCGGCCCGGCGGTGAAGCAGTGGAGCACGAAAGGAAAGGCGCCCTTGGCGGTCTCTTCCTCCAGAATCGCGGCCACGTCCTCGTCCGCCTCGCGGGCATGAATCACCAGCGGCAGGCCCGTCTCCCGCGCGGCCGCGATATGGGTGCGGAAGCCGTGCTCCTGCGCCTCCCGAGGGCCGAGATCGTAATGATAGTCAAGCCCAACCTCGCCAATCGCCACCACCTTGGGATGGCGGGAGAGATCCACCAGTTCCTTCACCGTCACGTCGGTTTCCTCGCCCGCCTGATGCGGGTGGGTGCCCACCGAGCAGCTCACGCTCTCGAACCGTTCGGCGATGGCGAGGATCTCGTTGAAGCGGCGAACTCGCGTGGAGATGGTCACGAGATGCGAGACGCCGGCGGCCTCTGCGCGCGCCACCACCTCCGGCAGCTCGGCGGCGAAGTCGGGGAAATCGAGGTGGCAATGGCTGTCGACGAGCATGGTGATCCTGCGGACGGTGCGCGCTTCACATAAGCGCATCGCTCCGCGACGTCGAGGCGTCGACCCTGCGCTCCGGCCTCGGTTGGGCTTGCCGCGCTGCACCTGCACAGGTATCGCGGGCATGACACGGGCCCGGACGGCCCCACTGATGCCAGGACCGACATGCTCAAGACCCCGCCTCCGTTCCGCCCTGCCCTCGCCCGTCTGGCGGATGCGTCCAACCTCTGGGCTATCGCGGGCCTGGTGGTGGGCGTGGCCCTGCTGGCGTGGAGCGCCCAGCTCTCCATCCCGATCCAGCCGGTGCCGATCACCCTGCAAAGCTATGTCCTGATTAGCCTGGCCGCCCTCATGGGCTGGCAGTTCGGCGGGCTCACCGTCGCGATCTATCTCCTCGCCGGCCTGATGGGCCTGCCGGTGTTCTCGGGCGGGCGTAGCGGGCTCGCCATGCTCACAGGCACCTCTGGCGGGTTCATCGTCGGATTTCTGGTGACGGCGCTACTGGTGGGCTGGCTTCAGGAAACCTGGGCGCGGCTGCGGCCGTTGCCGCTGCTCGGGGTGCTCGCCTTGGGCCATCTGGTGCTGATGGTGATGGGCGCCGGCTGGCTCGCGACCAAGATGGGCCCGATGTTCGCGCTCGAGCGGGGCTTCCTGCCCTTCCTGCCCGGCGCAGTGGTGAAGACGATCGCCGCTCTCGCCACGGTCATCGCGGTGGAGCGCCTCACCGGCACCCCGCGCCAGCGTTGAAGAGCCCGGCTACTGGGCCGCGCTGATCTCTTCCTTGAGCGCGTCCGCGTCCGGCCCCGGCATGGTGATGGGCTGCACGCGCTCGCCGGGGCGGCCGGGGTTGGTGACGATGGAGGCTTCCAGCGACACGGTCACGTTGCCGCCCGAGGTGTTGAAGATGTAGTCGAGCCGGAAGGCGGCATCCTGGCTCTGGCCGTTTGTGCGCCGCATCGCCTCGTCGGGCGGAAGGCGTTTTTCCGCAATGAGTTGGGCCGGCTGATCGACCGTGATGTTGTACTGGCGAGCGCGGCGGGACGTGGCGATGCGGGCGCGCACGAGGGTGGCGTCGGCACCGGCGAGCTTCACTTCGATCCGCGGAACGGCGGGACCTTCCGGCACCGCCGGCGGCATTTCGGTGGGCATGGCCGGGGGGATGGGATCATAGGTGGCGGAAGGCGCCGGAGCGCGGTCGTAGCTGCTGGAGCAGCCGGCCAGTGCCAGCGCCACCGCGGCCACCGAAACCCATCTCACGCCCGTCATTCCCACCGCTCCAGTTCCCCCAGCCCCGCGTGCTGTAAACTACAAAACCCTAGCAAGGTTAAGATATTTCCGGTCCCTGCACACCCCTTCGCTCAGGTGGCGGCTTCCGGCTCCACATAGCGCGGGAACACGCCGACGGGGGTCGGAAGGGCGAGGCCGGCGGCCAGGCGGAGGGCCGGATCGAGCCGGTCGAAGCCCCGCTCCCCCGCAGGAATCGCCACCAGATCCAACAACTTGGCGGCGCTCTCCGGCATCACCGGCTGGGCGAGGATGGCGACCTGCCGGATCACCTCGGCGGTGACCCAGAGGACCGTCTCCATCCGGGCGGGATCGGTCTTGCGCAGGGCCCAGGGGGCCTGGGCGGCGAAGTAGCGGTTGGCTTCGGCGACCACAGCCCAAACTGCGTTGAGATACAAATGGATAGCCTGAGATTCCATGGCCTCCCGGCTCTTCGCCAGCATCCCGTCGGCGAGCGCCAGCATGGCTTCGTCCTCCGCCGAGAGGGGGCCCGGGGTGGGCACCAAGCCATTGAGATTCTTGGAGATCATCGACAGCGAGCGCTGGGCGAGGTTGCCGAGGTCGTTGGCGAGGTCGGCGTTCATGCGGTTGACGATCGCCTCGTGGCTGTAGGAGCCATCCTGGCCGAACGCCACCTCCCGCAGGAAGAAATATCTAATGGCATCAACGCCATAGGTGGCGGCAAGGTCGAAGGGGTCGATGACGTTGCCGACCGACTTCGACATCTTCTCTCCGCGGTTGAAGAGAAAGCCGTGGCCGAACACCCTCTTCGGCGCCTCCAGCCCGGCCGACCAGAGAAACGCCGGCCAGTACACCGCGTGAAAGCGGATGATGTCCTTGCCGATGACATGGACGTCCGCCGGCCAATACTTGGCGAAGTCGCCATCCACATCCGGATAACCGAGCGCGGTGATGTAATTGGTCAGCGCATCCACCCACACATACATGATGTGCTTGGGATCACCTGGAACCGGGATGCCCCAGTCGAACGTGGTGCGGGAGATGGAGAGGTCCTGAAGACCACCCGAAACGAAGCTGACAACCTCGTTTCGACGGCTGTCAGGCGCAATAAAACCGGGGTGTTCGGCATAGTACGAGAGGAGTCGATCCTGGTATGCCGAGAGGCGGAAGAAGTAGCTCTCCTCCTCCACCCATTCCACAGGCGTGCCCTGTGGCCCAAGCCGGACACCGGTTTCGTTCAGTGTTGTTTCGCTTTCCGCGTAATAGGCCTCATCGCGAACCGAATACCAACCCGCATACGTGGATTTATAGATATCCCCGTTCGCCGCCATCTTTTCCCAGATGGCTTGCGTGGAAATGCGGTGCCGCTCCTCGGTGGTGCGGATGAAGTCGTCGATGGAGAGGTTGAATGTCTCCACCATCGCCTGGAAGCGGGGGACGTTCCGGTCCAGCAGCTCGCGCGGGGTCAGGCCGGCCTTCTGGGCCGTCTGCAGCATCTTGATGCCGTGCTCGTCCGTGCCGGTGAGAAAGCGCACGTCATAGCCATCCAGTCGCTTGAACCGGGCGATGCAGTCGGTCGCGATGGCCTCGTAGGCGTGGCCCATGTGGGGCACGCCGTTCGGGTAGGCGATGGCGGTGGTGATGTAGAACGGCGGCTTGACGGACATCGAAAGGCTCGGACGATTTCCCCGATCCCCGCGAAGGGGCGGCTTCAGCGCACGGCCTCGGCCAGATCGGCAAAGATGCGGAACACCAGCGCCTTGCGATCGAGATTGAAGACATCCGCCTCGGCCGCGCTGCGCCGCACCTTCTCCCACACCTCGCCGAGGCGGACAAGGCGATGGCGGGGCACGTCCGCGTCAGTGGCCTGCGCGGCCACATAGTCGCTCACCGCCTCGACGAAGAGATCGAGCCCGTCCGCCCGGTCGCCCTGGAGCCGCGTGCCCAGCGCGTGAAGGTCTTCCGGGCGCGGGCGGGGCAACTGGCCCAAGGCCTTGAGGGTGGCGAGGCGCACCTCCATCCCCTCCCCCCGCGCCAGCGTCACGGCGCGGCGCACGCTGCCGCCCGAGGCCTGCGCGGCGGCGGGAAGCTCGGCGGCGTTCAGGTCGCCGATCTCGGTGGAAAGATGATCCAGCGCCGCCAGCACGTCGCCTTCCGCGAGCGCCCTAAGCCGCAGCAGGCGCGAGCGCGAGCGGATGGTGGCCAGCACCTTGCCGGGGGCGTGGGTGATGAGCAGGAACAGCGCGCGCGGGGGCGGCTCCTCCAGCGTCTTCAGCAAGGCATTGGCGCCGAAGGCGTTCAGCTCGTCCACGGCATCGACGATGCACACCCGCCAGCCGCCGGCCGCCGCCGTGGCGCCGAAGAAGCTGCGCACCCGCCGCACCATCTCGGCCGGGATGACGGTGGGGATCTTCTCCTCCCCCGCCTCCGGCGCGCGGCGCAGCACCAGCATGTCGGGGTGACTCATGGAGGCCACCTGCCGGAACACCGGATGGCTCGGCGGCAGGCTGAGATCGTGCGCGCCCGGCTCCGGCCCGCCGGCCAGCACCACGCGGGCCAGGCGATAGGCCAGCGTCGCCTTGCCGATACCCTCCGGCCCGCCGATGAGCAGGGCATGAGGCAGGCGCCCGGCGCGGAAGTCGCCCAGCAGGTCAGCCTCCACCGCCGCATGGCCGAACAGGCGGGTCTGCTCGCGCGGATGCGGCGCGCCCGGCAGGACGTCCCCGGCGATCTCGCCGCTCATGCGCCCGCCATGGCGTAGGTGTCGGCGATTTCGCGCGGACCAAGCCCGAGGCGGGTGGCCACCGCGTCGGCGATGGCGGCCGCGACCGCATCGGCGTCGGCCGACGCATCAATGAGCACGCAGCGCCCGGGCTCCGCCTCCGCCCGCGCGAGGAAGGCGGCGCGCACCGCGGCGTGATAATCCCCGCCTTCCTTCTCGAACCGGTCCGCCGCGGCCCCCGCCGCCCGCTTCGCAGCGCGGGCGAGGCCGATCTCCGGCGGCACGTCGAGCATCAGGGTGAGGTCGGGCCGCACGGTGCCGACCGAAAGCGCTTCCAGCGCATCGAGAAGCCCCGGCGCCACGGCGCCGACCGCGCCCTGATAGACGCGGGTGGAATCGATGAAGCGGTCACACACCACGATCTTGCCGGCCGCGAGCGCGGGCGCGATGAGCCCCGCCACATGGTCCGCCCGCGCGGCGGCGAAGAGCATCGCCTCGGCCGTGGGGCCGAACGGTTCGGCCGCGCCGGAGAGGATGACATGGCGCAGGGCCTCCGCACCGGGCGTGCCACCGGGCTCGCGGGTTTCCACCACCTCGCGGCCGAGCGCCCGCAGATGCTGCGCCAGACGCCGCGCCTGCGTGGACTTGCCAGTGCCCTCCCCGCCTTCGAGGGTGATGAACCGCCCGCCGCTCATTTGCCGACCTTCGCGAGGGCCTTCTTCATCAGGTCGCGCACGCTGTCGCCCATCAGCGTCATGCCGCCGTCGAGGGCACGGTCCACGAGCGAGCCCACCGGCACGTCCTCCGCCGTGTAGAGCGGAATGTCCAGGGCCTTCACCTGCCCGCGCGTCACCTGCATGCGCCCCACCTCCGTGCCCTTGGCGACAGGAGCCCGAAGCGGTCCGGTGTAGACCACGCGGGCGGTGACGCGCTCATTTCCCGAGCGCGGGGTGAGGATGGAGACCGGCCCCTTCGCCACGAGCCCGACCGACCCTTGCGAACCGCCGAACACCTGGGCCCGGCCGATCTCCTGATCCGCCGTGAAGATCTGCCGCTGGCGGAAGGACTGGAAGCCCCATTCCAGCAGCTTGCGCGTCTCATCCAGCCGCTCCTTCTCGCTCCGCGCGCCGAGGGTGGCGACGATGAGGCGCTGGCCGTTCTGCACCGCCGAGCCGAGGGCGTGGTAGCCCACATCCTTCACCCAGCCCACCTGAAGGCCATCGGCACCGAGGCCGGCATCCAGCAGCACATTGCGATTGCGCTGCTTGATGCGGCTCCATTCGATGTTGGGGCGGGCGAACACGGGGTAATAGGTGGGATAGGTGCGGATGATGTGGGCGGCGAGCAGTCCGAGGTCGCGCGCCGTGGAATATTGGCCAGAATCGGCGAAGCCGGTGGCGTTGTGGAACTCGGAATTGGCCATGCCGATGGCCTTGGCCTCGGCATTCATCATCTGGGAAAACTCGCTCTCGGTGTTGGCGACGCCCTCGGCCAGCGCGATGGCCGCATCATTGCCCGACACCACCAGCGCGCCCGCCAGCAGCTCGCCCACCGGGGCCGGCTTGTTCACCTCGGCGAACATGGCCGCACCGCCCGAGGGGCCGCCGCCGCGCTTCCAGGCGTTCACGCTCACCATGAACGGCGTGTCGAGGGCGATCTTGCCGGCCTTGAGCTGGGCGAAGACCACATCCGCGGTCATCACCTTGGTGAGCGTGCCGGGGGCGAAGCGCTTGTCCGCATCCTTCTCGTACAGGATCGTGCCGGTCTCGAAATCGATCAGCGCGGCGGCGGGAACCGAGGTCTGGAAGCCCTGCGCCTGCTGGGCGGACGCCGGCAGGGGCGCACACGCGATGGCGATCAGCGCCAGCGCGACGGCGGGACGGGTGAGCGCGGCGAAAAGGCGGGAGGCGAAGCGGGAGGGCACGGACATCAGGCTCCACCGGATACGGCACGCGGGGTGCCGTGCGCTGGCCATGGGTGCGGCTGGAGCTGGCGGTTCCCCTTCGGCCGGATCATCGCGAAGCGCCGGCTTCGGGTAAAGCCCTGTGGGAACCGGGACGGGTGGATATCTTCAGCCCAGGCGTTTTACGCCTCAGCGCTTCAGCGTTCTCCCGGCACCCCGGCGAAGCCGAGGCCGGAGACGGGCGCGGAGCCCTGCGACCAGCCGGCGCTGGCCACCACCTGCCCGGAGCTTCCCGCCTGGCCGAGATCGTAGGGCCGCGACGGCGGCACCGGCGCCTCGCCCGTCGGAACCGCGGCAGCGGCGACGCTGCGGATGGAGGGGCCTTCCGGCACGAAGGGCTTGGCCGAGGCCACGCGCACCGGCGAGCCCTCGATCAGGTCGGCCGGGGTGCCATCGGTGCGCAGGGTGGAGGCGAGCTTGATGTCGTCGTCGTCGTCCAGCGGCGCGCGGCCGAGATACTGCACACGCACCCGCGCGACGCCGTTCTTGGCGAAGCCGAGCAGTTCGGCCGTCTTGTAGGACACGTCGATGAGGCGGTCGCCCACATAGGGCCCGCGATTGTTGACGCGCACCACGATGGAGCGGTCGTTGGACAGGTTCGTCACCCGCACGTAGGACGGCATGGGCAGCGTCTTGTGGGCGGCGGAGATGGACGCCATGTCGAAGATCTCGCCATTGGCGGTCTTCCGGCCGTGGAAATCCTTGCCGTACCAGGACGCCTGCCCTTCGGCCACGTAATTGGGGTTTTCCGCCGGGAAATAGGTGCGCCCGCCGATGGTGTAGGGCTTGCCCACCTTGTAGCCGCCACCGCCGCGCGGCACGGGATCACCCTCCGCGACCACGCGCGGGCTGGTGGACACGCCCCAGATGGGATCGATCTTGCTGCCGAGGGATTCGACCGAGCCGCAGCCCGCGACCGCGACGAGGGAGGAGAGCACCGCCAAGGTCCGCAGCCTGCGGATGGATGGCGCCGCCCCCGCGCCTGCGACGGCGCGCACGAGGTGACTGATCCTGTTCCGCTGCGTCCCCGCCGATCCCGTCATCATCCGTGCCCGGTTCCCCGCTTTTGCTGCCGCCGGCAGAGACAGAACGCATCGCGCCGCGATCAGCAAGGACCCCGGCAGATTGCGCCAACAGGGGGTCCAATGACGGCGAAAATGGGGCGCCGCCGCGGCCATGGTTAACGATCGGCAATAATGACACCCATTCGGATACCGCGCCCGGCATCCTCCGGAGCCCTTGGACCGCTCTCGCCCGCCTATCCCCGCCTCCCGCGCCCGCACCTCTCGACGCGCCCGCGCACCTGCTCTAGATGGAACCGTCAAGCGTCCCGCCCCGCACGCGGGACCTGGAAGGGTGGCCGAGTGGTTTAAGGCAGCGGTCTTGAAAACCGCCGTGGGGGCAACCCCACCGTGGGTTCGAATCCCACCCCTTCCGCCATTTGAGTCCCTGAGTGGGCACTGCGTTTACGCCATTCCCCGATACCAGCGTCTGAAGCAGCCGGGATTTTGATCCCATGATCCGAACCTCGCCCTCGGCAACCTCGACGCGCTGGGCGAGCGCGCGGAGGTGGTCGCGGCGATAGCCGCCGCCTTCTAGTCGGATGCGCTGACGCGCGGCCTTCGCGAATTTGCTCAGCATCTCCGGCGTAACGGCCTTGCTCCCGGCGTTCTGGAGCATGGCCTGGGCGCGTTCGGCGTCAGCCTTGGCCTGATCGCGGATAGCTTTGAGGCCGACGATGCGGTCCTTCAGCGCCGGGTCGTCCAGATCGGCGACGCCGGCCTCTATGGCGTCATAAAGCCGCCTGAGGCGGGCTTCAGACTCGGCTGCACGCCTGTTCAACTCGGCGATATGCTCGCGCTGGCGCTCGGATCGCTCCTGCCGCCGGTCGAGCACTGTGGCGAGAATCGTTTCCAATCGTTCGGGCTGTAGCAGGCGTAGTAACGGTAGCGTCCGCCCTTGCCGGTGCGGATGGTCATGGCGCCGCCGCACTTGGCGCAATGGATAAGCCCGGTCAGCATGGTCGGGCCGCTGGTCACGGCGGATGGCGTCACCCTGGGATGTCGCGCCTTGAGGAGCGTCTGCACGGTGTCGAAGGTCTCGCGGCTGATGATCGGCGGCACGGGCACGACAACGATCTCGCTGACCGGCTTCAGCTCCTTGGTCTTGGACCGCTTATTGAACTCATGTTCGCCCATATAGGTGCGCCGGGTCAGGATGCGGTGAACCTGTCCGATGCCCCAACGCCCGCCGTCGCGCGTGAAGATGCGGCGTTTGTTCAGATAGGACACGATGTTCTTGACGCCCATCTGGCCGGTGGTGCCGTCGCCTTCAAGGGCGAGCCGATAGATCAGCCGCACGGTCTCGGCGTGGAGCGGGTCGATCTCCAGCTTCTTCTTGGTCTTCGCCCCGCGCTGCTCGGCCGCGACGATGCGATAGCCGATCGGCGGCAGGGCGCCATTCCAGAAGCCTTGCCGGGCATTCTCCTTCAAGGCCCGCATCACATGCTTGGCGTTCTCCTTCGACTGATACTCGTCGAACAGCGCCATGATCTGCCGCATCATGACGTGCATGGGGTCATCCCCCATTTCCTGCGTGATCGAGACGAGCTTGACGCCGTTCTTCGCCAGCTTGCGGACGTAGAATTCCAGCTCGAAGTGATCACGGAAGAAGCGGCTGAACGAGTGGACGATCACCACGTCGAAGGGCGCGGGCTTGGACGTGCCCGCTTCGATCATCCGCTGGAACTCGGGGCGGCGATCATTGGTGGCCGATGCGCCCGGCTCCACATAGGTCTCAAACAGCTGGTAGCCTCGCGCGGCGCACCAGGCTTCCCCCTGGCGTCTCTGGTCGGGGATGGAGACATCGTGCTCGGCCTGGCGCACCGTCGAGACGCGCAGATAGAGGGCGGCGCGCAAAGGTGCGGTCATGACTGGTATCTCCCGAGAGGATCAGGTGTCCGGGCCGGGCAGATCATCGTACAGGTCGCCGAACCAGCGCTCGAAAACGTTGATCTCGGCCTCTGTGACCGGCACAGCTTCGGGCCAGTCATCGCTGACGATCCAGGTTGCGGGATCGTGCTTCGGCAGTCGGCCCGCAAACGGCCACGGATAACCCAGCAGGGCCTCAAGCTCGGCGGATGCGCCGGAAGGGGGAGGTCGTCTCGCTCTCGCCATGACGCCAGCTTCGCCCGGGACCGCGCTCGGACGAAGGGCCGATATCCACGCCACAGCCCACCGTTTCGCCCCGCGTCGCGTGACGCTCGAACAGCGGGGGCGACGCGCATCATGGCCCACTCCCTTTCCGGCCTGCCCGTGGCGACGCGGCCAGCCCGAGGAAGACGATCAACGCCTGATTGAGCCGGACCATGTCCTCGTCGTCGAGGCGACCGACCTTCTGCCCGAACTTCGCCTTCCGAACGGTCGTGATCTTGTCGACCATCAGGCGGCAGACCGCGCGCAGGCCATTTCTCTCGTTCGGCTGGACTACCAGCCGGAATAGCGGGGCCTCCGTCTCATCGGTTGTGAAGGCGCAGATGGTGAGGGACTCCGTTCCATCGAAACTGTCGTCCTGCACGATGACCACCGGGCGCGGCTTTCCGGCGTAGTCCTGCCCTCCGGCAACGGTCCACACTTCGCCGCGCCTCATTCGTCGCTCCAGTCGGACGCGGCATCGATGAAGGCCTGGTCATCGCCGGCCTGCGCGCTCGACGCGACGGCCAGCGACTGGCGCCGCGCTTCCGCCCGGAAGGCGGGTGCCCGCACATCCGGCACCCAGATCTGGATCGGCCGAAGCCCCTGGGCGCGCAGTCGCGCGCGATGCTCGCCGACCTTCACGCGCGAAGGCTTGGGCCTAGATGCGGATGACATGGCAGCCTCCTCATGAGTTACATGTAACTAGCACATGGAGACCCGTCTGCCCAGTCCATTCGGATGGAAAGCGGTTCCTGCGGGGCTCCTGAAGGCTGAGAGCCATGGCGCACATTCGGCGGAACGCACCTTTTGGACATCTCATTGAATTTGCAACGAAAAATGATTTTTACTTGCCTCAGACTACGTTGGGAAATCTCCGCGCACATTGCCCATGCGAACCCTAACCCATTGAAACGCCAACAACCGACCCAACGCGCAATGTGTGGGCTTTTATCCTGCACTCAAGCCCCTACGCCGGTACCCTACGAAATCGCCGCCGACCGCCCTAAGGGAAATCCGCCTTACGGCCCCACTGGCGCGGGGGTGGATCGTCGCGATACCTTCAACACATGCACGGATGACATGCCGGCTGTTGAAGGGACTTCATGCGGACCTGGATGCGTTGCGGGTGCAGAATGTGCGCTCTTCCACCGCACCGCGCGCAGCGATGTGGCGGCGGAAAATGTGCGGCCGACGCGCCGAGTCGGTGCATGAGAAACGCTATGCAACAGGAGATCGGGGCGACACGGAATTGACCAACGAGGCGTTCGCCCGGATCAAGATCGACCAGCTCCTCAAGGATGCCGCATGGCGCCTGACGGATGGTCGCAGCGTCAGATATGAATACCCGCTCGATGACGGCGGCCGGGCGGACTATGTGCTGTTCGATCGCCTCGGCCGTGCGGTTGCCGTGCTGGAGGCGAAGAGCACGAGTGTCAGCCTGACGGCGGGCGAGGCGCAGGGGCGGCGCTATGCCGATCTGCTCGGCGTGCCCTTTATCTTTCTCTCGAACGGCGAAGAAATCTGGTTCTGCGACAAGGGGCAGGATGCGCACTTCCGCCGGGTGGAGACCCTTTTCAGTCAGGATGATCTCGTGCGCCGAAAGGCAGCGCGCGACATCCGTCGCAATCCGCTCGACATCCCGATCGACAGCCGCATCGCTGGCGGCGGCGGGCGCCACCATCAAAGCGCCTGCATCGAAACCCTCTGCCGAGGGATCGTCAGCGGCCGGCGGAAAATGCTGGTTGAGATGGCGACCGGCACCGGAAAGACGCGCATGGCGGCCGCGTTGATCAAGCGCCTGTTCGATGCCAATTGGTCAACGCGCGCGCTGTTCGTCGTTGATCGCAACACCCTCGCCATCCAGGCGGAGGACGCTTTTGCCGAGCATCTGCCGCATCTTCCGTGCTACCGCGTGCCGCGCACCGGGCGCCGCTTTCAGGATGAAAAGCGGGTGACGATTGTCACGCTCCAGACGCTCGTGAATGAGTATGAGAAATATTCGGCCGGCTATTTCGATCTCATCCTCATCGATGAATGCCACCGCAGCATCTACGGCCAGTGGCGGCGCGCGCTGGACCATTTCGACGGCATCAAGATCGGCCTCACCGCCACGCCCTGCGTCATGCGGGACGCGCCGGATGTGGACGAGGAGGACCGCACCGCGATCCGCGACACGTTGCGCTTCTTCGAGGTGGACCGCCCGACCTACAGCTACAGCATGGCCGAGGCGATCGCGGACGGCCATCTCGTTCCCTATGAAATCTACCGGGCAATGACCGCTCGCACGGCGGCCACCGACGGGTTCACTGTTGCGCGCACCGACATTGATTGGGGCGCACTGGATGCGGAAACCCGCGCCGAACTGGAAGCGCTGTTTGCGGATCATGATCCGCTCACCGTCGATCCCACCGCGCTTGAGCGGAAGTTCACCATCCCCGAGCGCAACCGTGCCATGGTGCGTGAGTTTCGCGAGGTACTGGAGAACGGCTATACCGCGCCGAGCGGGATTCGCCGTGCGCCGGAATGGGGCAAGACCATCGTGTTCGCGGTCACCAAACGCCATGCGGAGACGCTGGCGCGCATGTTTGATGATGTCTTCGCCGACAAGAAGCCGAGCCCCACCACGCGCTATGCCGACTTCGTCGTGTCAGGCATGGGGCCGGACGACAGCGTGGACGGCAACGCCAAGATCAAGCGGTTCAAGAATGAGCCGTTCCCGCAGATCCTGGTCAGCGTGAACATGCTGGACACCGGGTTCGATTGCCCGGAGGTGCGCAATCTGGTGATGGCGCGCTTCACCCATTCGTCGATCCTCTACCAGCAGATGCGCGGCCGGGGCACGCGGCAGGCGCCGGGGAAGGATCGCTTCACTTTGTGGGATTTCACCGGCGTCACCCTGCGCCATGGTGATGACGAGGCGCCGGGCGAAGGCGGGGCGGTTGTGGTGCGCCCTGCGGAACGGCCGCAGGGCCAGCCGCGCCGTATGCTGACGCTGGATGTGCATGATGAGATCGACCCCGCCACCCGCGAATGGGTGACGGTGGATGAAACCGGGCGCGCTTTCATGGACCCGGAGGAAGCCCGCGCCGAAGCCTTGGGAGCGGCGTTCGAGACCTGGCTGGACGGCCAGTCGTTCGACACCGACCAGTTGCGGCTGCTGCATCTCATCAAGGAGCAGATCAAGGCCAATGCGGCCGAACTCACCAGCTTCGAAAGCTGGCGCTTTGACCAGCCGCCCCTTGCCATGAATAGCGGGTTCGCCCGCGGCTGTGCGGTGTTCGGCGGCGAGAGCGAACTGGAGCAGGTGCTCGCCAGCCTGAACAGGAGTGTGTTCGGCATCGCCAGCACGGGCAGCACGCCCGATCCGGAAAACCCAGACCAACCCGCCAATTGAAGGCCGAGTATGCCCTTTACGCCCGATATGCGCCGCAAGGTCGATCAGATCCGCGACTATCTTTATGGTGGCGGCTATCCCGACCCGCTGTCCAACGCCGAGCAGCTCAGCTTCCTGTTCTTCTTCTACATGATCGAGGGCATCGACGCCGCCAATGTGCGCCAGTCCAAGGCCACGGGGCGCGGCCACACCTCGCTGTTCTCTGGCGACTGGACCCTGCGCAACCCGCTGAACGCCCCGGCCAAGGGGGTGGAGACCATTCCGCGCGAACGCATGCGCTGGTCGAGCTGGGCCAATGCCATGTCGGGGGAACCACTCGTCACTTTCGTCCGCGACGAGGTGTTTCCCTTCTTCGCCGCCATTGGCGATGAGTTCGGCCTCAGCTTCATGGCGCAGGCGCGTCTGGCCATCGACGAGCCCACCGTCCTCACCCAGATCGTGACGCTGGTGAACGAGCTGCGTCTGGAGACTGCGGACCCCGACACCAAGGGCGACCTGTTCGAGCATGTGCTGCGCCAGATCAAGCAGGCGGGCGAGCTGGGCCAGTTCCGCACCCCGCGCCACATCATCCGCGCCATCGTCGATCTGGTGGACCCGAAGATCGGCGAGACGGTCTATGATCCCGCCGCCGGCACCGCCGGCTTTCTGGTGGCGGCCTACGAGCATATCCGCCTCGCCAACTCCTCAACCAATGCAAGGGCGGTAGCGCAGTTCGACGGCAAGAGTTTCGAGCGCGGGCTCGGTGATCGGCTGAACGACGCGCAGTGGCGCAAGCTCAAGGCCGAAACCTTCTACGGCAATGACGTCGACCCGAAGATGGTTAGCCTCGCCAGCATGAATCTGGCGCTGCGCGGCCTGCCGGACGTGCGCATCTTGAAACGCAACGTGCTCACCTCCTCCTTCGACCGGCAGGCGAAGATGGAGCGCAATTTGCCGCTCGACGGCTATGACGTGGTCCTCGCCAACCCGCCCTTCTCCGGCCGGATCGACCGTGACCGCATTGTCGATGACGTGCGGATCGGCAGCAGCACCGCCACCGAACTGCTGTTCGTGAAATACATGATCGACAATCTGAAGCCGGGCGGGCGCTGCGGCGTCATCGTGCCGGAGGGTGTTCTGTTCGGCTCCACCGGTGCGCATAAGGAATTGCCCAGGTGGTCAGGGCTGGTTGGTACAAGGTCGTGCACGTGAAGAGCATCGGCAGCCAGCACGCGCGAACGTTGGTGGCGGCGCGCAAGCACCTGATCCGCTCCATTGCCGCGTCGGAGCAGACACTTCGCGGATTGCTCCGTCCCTTCGGCTTGAAGGTCGGCATCGTGTCGCGGGCCGGATTTGCCTCTCGTGTCCGAGATCTGGTTGGCAACAACGCCATCCTGGCTGAGGTGATGGCTCCCCTATTGGCAGCCCGGGACGCACTGATGCAGGAGTACCAGCGCCTTCATCGCCTGGTCGTCCAGGCTGTCCGGAATGATCCGGTCTGCCGCCTGTTGACGACCATGCCCGGAATCGGGCCGGTTTCCGCTCTGACGTTCAGAGCAACGATCGATGCGCCCGAGCGTTTCGCCCGCTCCCGGTCCGTCGGGGCTTATCTCGGGCTCACACCTCGGCGGTATCAATCGGGCGAGATCGATCGGACCGGACGGATCACCAAAGTGGGCGACGGGGAGACGCGAACTGCGCTGTTCGAGGCCGCCAACGTCATCCTGCGACCGAGCACACGCTGGTCACCGATG
Organism: Xanthobacter flavus; assembly: GCF_017875275.1. Taxonomy (NCBI): domain Bacteria; kingdom Pseudomonadati; phylum Pseudomonadota; class Alphaproteobacteria; order Hyphomicrobiales; family Xanthobacteraceae; genus Xanthobacter; species Xanthobacter flavus. The sequence continues at coordinate 5,148,165 of NZ_JAGGML010000001.1, forward strand.
AAGGCCTGGGCGGTGCGCATTGCTCAGCGTCAGGGAAGTAAGCGGGCGAAGGTCGCTCTGGCTCGCAAGATGGCGGTCGTTCTTCACAGCATGTGGCGGAACGGCACGGAATTCCGATGGACTGCGGCCGCGGCGTGATCGACCCGGCTGTGGTTCCCTGAACGCCCGTCGCGGGGCGCGGGATGATTGAGTTCGCATGATCTGTCGTCGCAGCCGCTGACGCGGCCGAGCACGCCGAAGAGCTTGAACCGGTCATTCCATCGAACACCATCATGTGGCGATCCTCGACCACGGACAGAAGCAAAGAACCCGCGACGTGCCATCATCGGGGTTGACGACACCGGACCGAATACAGAAGCAGATCATCGGCATCCTGAAGGAGCACGAGGCCGGGGTGCCGGTCTCGGACCTGTGTCGCAAGCACGGGGTCAGTGACGCCAGCATCTACAAGTGGAAGGCGCGTTTCGGCGGGATGGACGTATCGGAGGCCAAACGGCTGCGGGCGCTCGAGGATGAGAACGCCAAGCTCAAGCGCATGCTCGCCGACGCCATGCTGGACAACGTCGCGCTGAAGGATCTCCTGGGAAAGAAGTGGTGACGTCCGCTGCCGAGCGCAGGGCTGTCGCCCACCTCATGGAAGCCCATGGGATGAGCGAACGGCGGGCGTGTAAAGCCACCGGCTTCTGCCGCATGACCATGAGATACAGAGCCACGCGCGGGAATGACGCCTCGCTGCGTGAGCGCATGAAGGCCATCGCCCGGGAGCGACGGCGGTTCGGCTATCGCCGTCTCCACGTCCTGCTCAGGCGGGAGGGCTTCCGGGTCAACCACAAGCGGCTGTTCCGGCTCTACCGTGAGGAACGGCTGATGGTCCGCCGGCGGGGTGGCCGCAAGCGGGCCATCGGAACGCGGGCACCGATGATGATCCCGATGCGACCGAACGAGCGCTGGTCACTCGACTTCGTCGCCGACCAGATGACCGATGGCCGCCGCTTCCGGATGCTGGCCATCGTGGACGACTGCACTCGCGAGTGCCTGGCGCTGGTGGCGGACACGTCGCTGTCCGGGGTCAGGGTCGCTCGCGAACTCGACAGGCTTCTGGCAGAGCGCGGCCGGCCCAAGATGATCGTCAGCGACAATGGCAGCGAGTTCACCTCCAATGCCATTCTGGCCTGGACCGACGCGGCTCGGGTCGAATGGCACTACATCGCGCCCGGCAAGCCGATGCAGAATGGCTTCATCGAGAGCTTCAACGGCCGCCTGCGGGACGAGCTGTTGAACGAGACGCTGTTCTCCAGCCTGTCCCAGGCCAGGGCCGCCCTCGCCCGATGGCAGGTCGATTACAACACCGACCGGCCGCACTCGAAGCTCGGATGGCAGACGCCAAGCGCCTTCGCCTCGACGTTCCACCCGCGGCGGGATCAGACGCTCCGCAACATGAACGGCTCCGCATCTGCCCCCGCCGCCCAGCACGCCCGACAGGGCAAATCCAACCGCCAGAACGAACTCACCGCTGGATAGAAGTTGGGGGCAACGTCACTCAGTCGGCCTGGATTTCCAGTGCGATTGTTGCGGCGAACTCGGCCGGGGATCGATTGCCGAGAGCAGAATGAGGGCGGTTCAGGTTGTAGTCCTCCTTCCATGAGGCGATGGCGGTGACGTGCTCCAACGCTGACGGGGCGTAAAGTCCAAAAGCGGGCTTTAGAGGGCTATAGCGTAGACGTAGTTCTCATCTGGCTCTGACGCGGCCCGCCATTTCTTTCCCATCCGCGCAAGAGCTAAAGCTTGCGAACGTAGATGAGGATGAAAGCAATCAGCCCTATGGCAAGCAGAGCCATAAGGGCGGTCTGGCCTCCATTGGTCCAAAACGGGATCTGATCGAAGCGATGGACGATCAACGGCTCAGCCTCGATTGACCTACGGCGAAACGTTATCTCACATCACCGCAGGCGTCAGGCCTTTTTACAGCTGGAGGGAACGGATCGCGCCCCCTCACCCCAGCGCCCCATCCGGCGCCTCGATCGTCAGCAGGTTCGACAGGTCCGCCCCGCTCTCCGGCGCGGCCATGGGGCAGGTGGTGCCGGGCAGGACGGCCACGTCGAACAGTTCGCGGATGGCGCCTTCGAGGCGGATCCATTCCACCACGTCGCCGGTGGCGAGCTTGATGATCTGGACGCCGCACCAGGGCGTGCCGCCGCGTCGGGCGATCTCCTCTTCCAGCGGCAGGCCGGAGAAGGAGAGGTTGCGCGGCAGGGAAAGCGTGACCACCGCGTGGCCGGCGTGGATGGAGAGGCCGCGCAGGAAGCCCGGGCAGAAGGCCACATCCTGCTTCGCGCCGGTGACGGGATCGACCCGCACCAGATAGCCCCGCGCGGAATCGAGCAGCCAGATCCAGCCGTCATGGACACGCGGCGAATGGGGCATGGAGAAGCCGCCGGCGATCACAGCGTGGTCGTCCACCCGGATGAGCAGCCCGCCGCCGACCCGGTGCTCGCGCCAGCCGTCCACCACATCGGTGGCGGAGACGGCGGTGACATAACGCACGCGCCCGTTCTCCACCGCGAGGCCGTTGAGATGGCAGCGATCCTCGGCGGCGAGGCGGGAGATGAATTTCGGCTTCCACACCGGCTTGAAGGAGTGGGTGGCGCTCACCGTCGCGAGGCAGCTGAACTTGGTGTTCACGAACACGATGCGGCCGCTCGCCTCAACCGCGATCTCGTGGGCGTCCACGTCGCCGGTGACGAAGGCGGTGCGCGGCACGTAGAGGCGGTCGAAATTCTGGTTCGCCCGCTCGTCCGGGCCGAGCACGTTGGCGAAGCGCCAGATCTGGTTCAGCGAGGCGAGATAAAGCTCGTCGCCGCGCGGGGCGAGCCCCATGGCGCGCACGAAATTGCGCTGGTGGAAGGAGAGGTTGTCGTTGCCGAACTGGCCGACGAGGAAGAGCTGCCCGCTCTGGTAGGACGAGAAGGCGAGGCCCACCCGATGCTGCGCCAGCCACGTGGCGAAGCTGCGCGAGCAGGTGATCTGGGTCTGGTCCTCCGCCAGCGACGGCGGGGCTGCCGCCCCCCGTGTCACGTCTGCCGCGTGCGCCTCCCCCATGCTCACCACCCGCTCCGGATATGGGGGCTCGCCGCCCCCAGGGCGAAGAATTGAACCCGCTTTTTCGAGCTGAGGCCAGACCGCCAGGAGCCGAAGGCGACGCCGCTGCCGACCGCCGTGTCTCCGACGATCACCTCGCCCTCGTTGCCCAGACCATCCGCTCCAACGACGAGGGCCGCGCGGATCTAGCGCCCGAACACCGCCCGCACCGCCGCCACCAGCCCATGCGCGTCCGCCGCGATGGCTTCCACCGACTTGCCCGGCTTGAACAAGGCCGAGCCGATGCCGAAGCCCTCGGCGCCGGCCGCGCGGTAGGCGGCCATGTTGGTGGTGTCGATTCCGCCCACGGGCAGGAGCGGGATGTCGGTGAGCACCGCGCGCCACGCCTTCACGAGATGGGGCGGGATGCCTTCGGCCGGGAACAGCTTCAGGGCGTCGGCGCCGGCGGCGCGGGCGGCGAAGGCTTCGGTGGGGGTGGCGACGCCCGGCGTGCAGACGAGGCCGGCCGCCTTGGCGGCGCGGATCACCGCCACGTCCGCATGGGGCATGACGATGAGTTCGCCCCCCGCCGCCTTCACGGCCGCCACATCCTCCGGCGTCAGCACCGTGCCTGCGCCGATCAGCGCGCGGTCGCCGAAGGCGTCGGCGAGGATGCGGATGGAGGCCAGCGGCTGGGGCGAGTTGAGCGGCACCTCGATGATGGTGAAGCCCGCCCCCACCAGCGCCGCGCCGATGTCCAGAGCCTCCTCCGGCTTCAGCCCGCGCAGGATGGCGACGAGGGGGCAGGCGGCAAGGGCGTCCTTGAAGGTGGGCATGGATCGCACTCCTGAAATCAGATGAAACCCGCCGCGCGCGCCACCGCGTGCTGTCCGGCCGGGCCGCAGCCCTCCGGCGCGCTGGCGTGGGGCAGGCCGAGGAGGGTCGCGGCTTCGGCATAGCGCGCGGCAAGCGCGGGGTTGGCCACCAGCGTGAACGGTTCGCCGGCCGAGGCATCGCGCAGTTCGGCACCGATGAGGAGGCCGGAGAGCATGTCCGCGCTGTCCGCCCCGTCGAGCCGCCCGGTGAGGCCGAGCGTGCGCAGCGAGAACAGGCGTCCGAGCAGCGCCCCCGGCCCTTCGAGCGCCGCCGCCGCGTCCACACCCCGGCGGAAGCCTGCGGCGGAAAAGGTCCCCTCCTCCATCATACGGCCGAGGATGGTGTGGCCCCTGAGCGCGGCGAAGACCTCGCCCGTCATGTAGGTGGCGAAGGTGGTGATGCGGCCGGCTTCGACACGCACCCATTTGGAATGCGTGCCCGGCAGCACGAACAGCCCGTCCGATATGCCGAGGCGCGCGAGGGCGCCGAGCACCTCCACCTCCTCGCCGCGGATCACGTCCGGCGCTTTGTCGTCGTCCTTCAGCACGCCGGGGACGATGGCGATGGGGCCGAAGCCGGGTTGCCCCGGCACTTCGGCGATGGTGGCGGCGAGGTCGGGAAGGCCGGCGGGGCAGCGCGCATAGGGCGCCTCCATCCAGCCCTGGCGGCTCCCCACCATGCCGGAGAGCAGCACTGGCAGGGGACCATGCTCGCGCGCCCAGTCGCCGGCGATGGCGGCCAGAACCTCGGGGAAGCTCGCGCCGCCCAGCGCCATGATGCCCTGCCCGCTCGCCCGGCTGGCGAGCACCTGCCCATCCGCCGCCATGAGATAGGCGCGGAGCGCGGAGGTGCCCCAGTCACAGGTGATGAGCACGGGCGTGATCGGCGCGGAGGTCATTTTGGCGTCAGTGATGCAGGATCTGGCCGAGGAAGGTGCGCGTGCGCTCGCTCTTCGGATTGGCGAAGAAGGTGGCGGGCGGCCCCTCCTCCACGATTTCGCCCTTGTCCATGAAGATGACCCGGTCGGCCACCTGCCGCGCGAAGCCCATTTCGTGGGTCACGCAGATCATGGTCATGCCGTCCTGGGCCAGCGAAATCATGGTGTCCAGCACCTCCTTCACCATCTCCGGGTCGAGGGCGGAGGTGGGCTCGTCGAACAGCATCACCTTGGGCGTCATGCACAGCGCGCGGGCGATGGCCACGCGCTGCTGCTGGCCGCCGGAGAGCTGGCCGGGATATTTGTTCGCCTGCTCGGGAATGCGCACGCGCTCCAGATATTTCATGGCGATGGCCTCGGCCTCCCTGGGCGCGAGGCCGCGCACCTTGCGGGGCGCCAGCGTGCAGTTCTGCAGCACGGTGAGGTGGGGGAACAGGTTGAAGCTCTGGAACACCATGCCCACCTCGGCGCGCACCTTGTCGAGCCCGCGCGAGGATTTGCCGACCTCGGTCCCATCCACAACGATCTCCCCGCTCTGGTGATGCTCCAGCGCGTTGATGCAGCGGATCAGCGTGGACTTGCCGGAGCCGGACGGCCCGCAGATGACGATGCGCTCGCCCGAGCGCACGTCCAGGTTCACGGCTTTAAGCGCATGGTAGGTGCCGTAATATTTCTCGACGCCCACCATGCGGATCATGACCGGGCGCGGGTCGCCGGCGGGCGTGCTGTCGGAGGCGGCGGGAGTGAGCATGGCGAGGCCCTTCTCGTGTCTGTCGATGTCAGCGTTGGATGCCGGACTTGACCTGTGCCGTCATGCCCCGGCTTGTCCGGGGCATCCACTTGGCCGCTGGCCCGGCACTCCGATGGTTAGAACCGGCCCGGCCGAACCGTGGATCCCCCGGACAAGCCGGGGGATGACGGTTCTGAAGGCCGAGGGAAGGCGACGGACCCGGCCCCTCAGAACGTCGGCATGGTCGGCAGCGGTTCCTTGAACCACTTCTGGTTGATGGCGTCGAGCTCGCCGTTGTTCTTCACGAAATAAAGAAAGGTGTTGATCCACTGCAGGAAATCGGTGGAACCCCGGCGCACGGTGATGCCGTTATACTGGCTGCGCAGGGTGATCTTCCTCTCGATGCCCATGTCCGGATTGGCCTGGGCGATGTTGGCGCCGATGAGGTTGTTGGCGCCCAGCAGGTCCACCTGGCCGGAGAGGAAGGCCTGCACGGCGGTGGCGTCGTCATCGAAGCGCATGATGGTGGCGCCCTTCGGTACGGCGGCGGTGAGCGCCGTGTCCTGGGTGGAGGCGCGGGCCACCGCGATCTTCTTGCCCACCGTCTGGTCCAGGCTCTTGATCTCGGTCTTCTTGGGGCCGATCAGCTGGATCTCGATGGTGGAATAGGGGATGGAGAACATCACCTGCTTGGCGCGCTCGGGGGTGATGCCGAACACCGCCACCAGCACGTCCACCTTGTTGGTGAGCAGATAGGGGATGCGGTTCGGCCCGGTCACGGGAACCAGCTCCACCTCGACGCCGAGATACTTGCCCATGAGGCGGGCGACGTCGGCGTCATAGCCTTCCGGCTTGCCCTGGGTGTCGAGCAGGCCGAAGGGGGCCACGTCCACCAGCATGCCGACGGTGAGCTTCTTCTTCGACAGGATGTCGTCGATGCTCTGCGCCGAGGCGCCGTGGGAGAGGCCGGTGGCGGCCAGCGCCGCAAGGCCCAGCGCGGCGACGGCGCCGCGCGCGCTCTTCAGAATGGTGCCGAAAGTCATCGTCTCTTCCTCCGTCTGCGCCGCGTGCGGGGCGGCCTTGGTCTTGAGGGTCAAATCGAGGCGTCACCGGGACACGGTGCCGAAACGCTTTTCGAGGTGGCGGGCATAGAGCGAGAGCGGCCAGCACAGGGCGAAGTAGAGGGCCGCCACGATGCCGAACACGAGGAATGGCCGGAAGGTCGCGTTGTTCACGATCTGCCCGGCGCGGGTCAGTTCCACGAAGCCGATGATGGAGGCGAGCGACGTGCTCTTCACCAGCATCACCAGGAAGCCGACCGTGGGCGCCACCGCGATCTTCGCCGCCTGGGGCAGGATGATCTCGCGCATCCGCGTCACGTAATGCAGGCCGAGGGCTGTGGAGGCCTCCCACTGGCCCTTGGGGATGGCCTGGATGCAGCCGCGCCAGATCTCGCCGAGGAAGGCGGCGGCGTTCAGCGTGAGGCCGATGGCGGCGGCGGCCAGCGGGTCCACCGAGGCGCCTACCATGGTGGCGCCGAAGAAGACGAGGAAGAGCTGCATCAAGAGCGGCGTGCCCTGGAAGACGAGGATGTAGGCCCCCGCCGTCGCCCGCAGCCACGCCCACGGGGCGGTGCGCGCCAGCGCGATGATGAGCCCGAGCGTCGCTCCGCCCACGAAGGCGATGGCCGAGAGCAGCAGCGTCCAGCGCACGGCGGAAATGAGGAAGAGGAATTCGGCGGAGGTGAACTGGCGGATCATGTCGCTCCCCTCCTTCAGCGTGCGGCATCTGTCCGCGCGAACACCGCGCGGTAGATGAGGGCGAAGGTGCCCGCGAACATCAGCGACATGGCGAAGTACATGCCCGTCACCACGATGTAGATCTCGAACGAGCGGAAGGTCTGAGATTGCAGGTTGTTCGCCACCGCCGTCAGCTCTTCAGCCGAGATGGCGGAGACCACGGAGGAGGTCAGCATCAAAAGGATGAACTGGCTGGTGAGCGCCGGATAGATCGCCTTCAGCGCCGGGAACAGCACGATATCCTTGAAGATCTGCAAGGGCTTGAGCCCGAGCGCCAGCCCGGCCTCGATCTGCCCCCGGTGGATGGTCTCGATGCCGGCGCGCACGATCTCGGTGCAATAGGCGCCGGCATTGATGACCATGGCGAGCAGCGCCGCCTCGTTGGCATCGAGCCTGATGCCGGCGCGCGGCAGGCCGAAGAAGATGAGGAAGATCTGCACCAGGAAGGGTGTGTTGCGGATCACCTCCACATAGACATCCACCAGCCAGCGCACCGGGCGCGGCCCCTGCGTCTTGCCCAGCGCGCAGAGGACCGCGACGGCGAGGCCGAGGATCATGGCGAGGCCGGAGAGGCGGATCGTCAGCCACGCGCCGAGCAGCAGTTCGGGCCAGGCGTTGAAGACGTCTCCGAACTGGAAGACGTAGTTCATCTCGCGCCTCCTGTCGGGCGTTTGGCAACCGTCCCCGCGCCGCACGACTGGCGGATGACGAGGCGGGGCGGAATGATGATCTCCTCGCGCGGACGCTCCGGATGGGCGATGCGGCGCAGCAGCAGCCGCGCGGCCTCGCGCCCGACTACGCGGGGATCGGTGGTGAAGATGGTGAGCGCGGGGCGGTGCAGGCCCGCCTCGTCCACGTCGTCGCAGCCGACCACGGCCACGTCCCGGCCCGGCACGAGGCCGCGCTCGTCGAGGGCGAGCATGACGCCGAAAGCCACCACGTCGTTGTAGCAGACGATGGCCGAGGGGATGTCCCCCTTGGCCAGAAGCTCGCGCGCCGCGGTATAGCCCGACGAGCGGTCGATGACCGCGCAGGGCACCACAGCGCCGCTCTTCAGCTTGTGGCGGCGCAGCGCGCGGTGAAAGCCGGCCATGCGCTCCGCCAGCGGCGCGATGCGGCGCACGCCGCCGATGAAGGCGATGTTGCGATGTCCGAGCGCGATCAGGTGCTCGGTGATCAGCTCCATGCCGGCGCCGTAGTCCGGGCCGACATAATCGGCGGGAAAGCCCTCCACGCGACGCTGCGCCAGCACGCAGGGCATGCGCGCGCAGGCCCCCTCCTCCAGCGCGTCGGCGCGGGTGTTCTCGGAGGCCACCACCACCAGCCCGTCGACGCCATGCTCCTGCATCCGCACCAGCACCTCGCGCTGGCGGGCGGCGTCCTCGGCGGCGTTGCCGATGAAGGCCATGTAGCCTTCGGTGCCCAGCACCTCGTCGATGCCGGCGGTGAGCTGGGCGAAGTTGGGGGTGGTGATCTCGCACAGAACGAGGCCCACCGTGCGCGAGGCGCCGGAGCGCAAATTGGCGGCGCTGCGATTATAGACATAGCCGAGGCCGGCCATGGCCTCCTCGACCTTGGCGCGGGTCTCCGCCTTCACCAGCGGGCTCTTGCGCAGGACGAGGGAGACCGTGGCGCGGGAGACGCCGGCATGGGCCGCCACGTCCTTCAGCCGCACCCGGATGCCGCCGGCAAGCGGCGCCTCGTCCGGCAGATCGGCCGGTTCGGCAGCATCGCGGGCGGCCGGCAAGCGGCGGCCCTGCGGCCCCTTGGCACCCTCCACGCGCACCCTCCTTGCCGGTAACGGGTTCTTAACGAACCTCTCGACGGCCCATGTCTAGGAGAGAGCGCGGGGTGGGGTCAACGAAAATTTAGATCGATCTAAATGCTGCGCCGCAACGGTCGCGGCCCGAAAGCCGGAGCGTTACCCGAGCTTTGCCGGAGGGTCAGGCGATGGCGATGACTTCCACGTCGCGCCCCGCCACCATGGCCACGTCCCCCACCGCCTTGCCCATTACGGCGGCGGCAAGCGGCGAGACGTAGGACACCGAGCCCTTCGCCGGGTCGGCCTCGTCCTCGCCGACGATGCGGAAGGTCTGGCGGCGGCCGTCCTCGCGGTCGAGGGTCACGGTGGTGCCGAACTGGACGGTCTCGGGATGGGGCGGGGTCTCGATGAGCTGGGCGCTGGCCCGGCGCGCTCCGTAATAGCGCAGGTCGCGCGTTGCCCGCGCCATCGCCGTCCGGTCCGCCTGCACGTCGCCGGTTTGCGCTTCGGCATAGGCGGCGCGCGCCTCGGCCAGCGCTACATCGAGCGCGGCAAGGCCGCTCGCCGTCACGAGGTTCGGATGCGGCGAGATGGGCCGGTCCGGAAGATCGGCGGCGGTGGCTTCGAGGTCGTTCTCACGCGTGAAGGCAACGGACATTCAAAAGCAAATCCCGGAGCTTGAGGCATCTCCCCGAACAGCGGGGAAAGTTGACCTAAGCATCCGGGATCAAGCTTTCAACCGGCCGCCGCCCTGCGACGGCCGGGCCGGCTCACTTGAGCTGGGATTCGACCTTGGCGATGGCGGCGACAGCACAGGCCTCGTCCAGATGGCCGCCGGGGGCGCCGCCGATGCCGACCGCACCGATGGTCTCGTTGCCCACCTTCACCGGCACGCCTCCACCCAGCACCAGGAAGCCGTCGATGGCCACGAGCTGCGCAGAGGCGGGGTTCTTCTGCACGTTCTCGACGATCACGGTGGTCGGGGTGCGGGTGGAGGCGGAGGTGAAGGCCTTGCGGCGCGCCGCCTCGACCGTGTGCGGGCCGGCATTGTCGGCGCGGGCGAAGGCCCTCAGGACGCCGGCGCGGTCCACGACCGCCACCGACACGTTGTAGCCCTGCGCCGCGCAGGCCGCGACACCCTCGCGGGCGATGTCGAGGGCGATGGCCAGCGGCATGTTCCGCTCCTGCAGCGCCTGGGCCGCGACGGGGCCGGCGAGCGTGGCGAAGGTGGCGGACACGGCGGCGGCGAGGAGGAGGCGGTTCATTCTTGGCCCTTTCCCTGGGGTCTCGGCCATTCGGCCGGAATTCTTCCGCGCCGGGCGATGGCGCAGAGCCTGTCTAGGCCAGGGTGGGAATGGCCTCCATCCGTCGCCTCACCGGGCGAGATCGGTAGAACTACCGAGCGCGCGGGCATTGAGTGTCATGCGCACGAAATCGGCGACGGAGGAGGTGCCGAGCTTCTCGCCGATGTTGGCCCTGTGCGCATCGATGGTGCGGGGGGAGATGCTGAGGGCGGCGGCGATCTCCTTCGTCGCCCAGCCGCGGCACACCATGTCCAGCACTTCCCGCTCGCGTTCCGTGAGGCTGGCGAGGAGGGCGGCCGCCTCCCGCCGCTCCATGAGCGCGTCGAGGGCGCGGGCGGCGACGCCGAGGGCGTCGAGCAGCACCTGCTCGTCCACCGGCTTGGTCAGGAAGTCCACCACCCCGGCGCGAAAGGCCCGGCGGCAGGCGTTCACGTCGCCATGGCCGGTGATCATCACCGCCGGCCAGTCGATGCCCCGCGCGGCGAGCTTCTCCTTGAGCTGGATGCCCGAGATCATCGGCATCCGCAGATCCAGCAGCAGGCAGCCGGGGCGGTCCTCATCCACATGGGCGAGAAAGGTCTCGGGATCGGCGAAGGCCTCAACCGTCATGCCGTAGGTGGAGAGCAGCAGGGAGAGGGCCTGCCGCACGGCGGCATCGTCATCGACGAGATAGACGCGGGGCGCGCTCACTGGGCCGCTATCTGCCGTTCCGGCAAGGCGGGAAGGCTGATGACGAAGGACGCCCCCTCTCCCGGCTTGGCCTCGGCCTCGATGGTGCCGCCCGCCCGCTCCACCAGCGTGGCGCACAGGGACAGGCCCAGCCCCATGCCCTCGCTCTTGGTGGAGAAGAAGGGCTCGAACAGCCGGGGCATCACATCCGCCGGAATGCCCTTGCCGGTATCGCTGACGCGGATGGCCACCATGTCGCCGGCATCGAAGGTGCGGATCAGGATGCGCTTTTCCCGCCCGTCGCGCTCCTGCAGGCTGTCGGCGGCGTTGCGGATGAGATTGTGCAGCACCTGCTCAAGTTCCACCGGGTCCGCATTGGCGCGGGGCATGGGCCGCTCCAGGTCCAGCTCCAGCGTGATGTCCCGCCTTGCGAGGTCGGCGCGGGCGAGGGTCGCCGCGTCGTCCACCACGTCATTCACGTCCACGGCGACGCGCTCGCTGGCGCGGCGGGCGATGTAGTCGCGCATCCGCCGCAGGATCTCGCCGGCCCGGCGCGCCTCACGCACGTTGGCGTCGAGCGCCTCGGACAGTCGGGCGGGATCGCCGTCCGGCCCGGACAGGCGCAGCGCGGCCTGGCTCTGGCTCAGCAAGGCGGTGAGCGGCTGGGTCAGCTCGTGGGCGATGCCCGAGGCGAGCTCGCCCAGCGAATTGACCCGCGCGGCGTGGGCGAGCTGCGTCTCGCGTTCCAGAAGCCGGCTTCGCTCCTCCGCCAGCGCCGCGAGCTGCCGGGAGCGGCGGGCCTCGTGCCGCTGGATGAGCGTGTAGCGCCCCGCGAACAGGACGAGCAGCGACACCAGTGCGAAGGCGGCGAGCGGCACCGGCGCGATGGCCTTGTAGAGGGTCATCGGCCGCTCGATGCCGAGGTTCACCGGCTGGGTGGCGCTGTCGGCGGCGCGGAAAAAGGTGAGGGTCGCGAATGCGCCGGGCTCCACCGCCGGCGGCTGGCCGTTCAGCGGGTGCGGCCCGAGGCTCATGGCGAGGCGATCACTGGAGAGCCGATCCTCGGCCATCAGCAGGCCGCCCGAGTCGATCTCCAGGATGATGGCCAGACGTCGGCCGCTGCCGGCGCGCTTGCCGAGAAAATAGCGATCGGCGGAGGCGGCCTCCACATAATAGCGTGCCTCGCCCGTTCTCTGCCCGAACACCAGCTGGGCGAACATGGGCAAGGGTCTGCGGGCCAGATCGGCGGGGACGGCCACGACGGTCTCGATGGCCCCCGCGTCGGTCAGCTCCAGCACCCGGATGGAGAGGATGCGCTTGTAATAGCGCATGATCCCGGCGGCCACCTGCCGGATGGTCTCCACCGGCGGCGGATCGGTCGCCTGCACGAGGGCGGCGAGGCTGGTGAGATGGGCGTCGTGCTGGGCCACGCGCTGGGACAGGAGCCGGTGCAGGGCGACGCCCTCGGCCTGAACATCCGCATCGGCGCGAGACAGATTATTCCGGATGGCGAGCGTCGCGAAAGCCGCGACGAGACCGACCCAGATCACGAGGAGCACGGCGACGGACCTGACGGCAAAGGTACGCCGGATCACGGATTCGACCTCCCCCCGGGGGCTTATTTGCCGGCTCGAGCCGGAACGTTTTAGCACCGCTTGAACGGCGCGGAAATCGGTGCGCGGGGTCCGCGCGCAAATTTCATCGTATCCATAAGCTGTTACCGCAACGGCAGGGGTCGGATCAGTGGCGCGCGGCCAGCAGCTCGTCCGGCAGACCGCGGCAGATGTCGGCCACCTGATGCAGCAATTGCCCCAGCGCCGAGGTCTTGCGCCAGAGCAGCGCGATCTGCCGGCTGGGGCGGGAATCGGTAAACGCCAGCAGGTGGATGTTCTGCGCCGGCGGCACCGGGTGTCGCGTCGCCAGCATGGGCAGGAGGGTGATGCCGACACCCGCCGCCACCATCTGGCGCAGGGTTTCGAGGCTGGTGGCGCGGAATTCGGATTTCTCCCGCGCGCCGGTCTGGTGGCACACGTCCAGCGCCTGGTCGCGCAGGCAGTGCCCCTCCTCCAGCAGCATCAGATTCTGCCCAGCCAGCTCCGCCACCTCCAGCGTATCGCGCCGGGCGAGGCTGTGGCTGCCGGGCACGGCGAGGAGGAAGGGCTCCTCGAACAGGAACTCGCTGTGGAAATGGGTGTCGTGCACCGGCAGCGCGAGAAAGGCCGCGTCCAGCGTGCCGACGTTCAGCCGCTGGATGAGATTGGCGCTCTTCTCCTCGAACAGCAACAGTTCCAGCTCGGGAAACCGCTGGCGGATGAGCGGCACGACGTGGGGCAATAGATACGGCCCGAGGGTGGGAAACACGCCCAACTTCAGTGCCCCGCCCTCGGCATGGCGGCTGCGGCGGGCCGCCTCCTTCAGCTGGTCCACCTCGGTGAGGATGCGCCGCGCCCGCTCCACCGCATCGCGGCCAGCGGGGGTGAGCATGGCTTTCCTCGGCGTGCGCTCGATGAGCGCGACGCCCAGTTCCTCCTCCAGCTTGCGGATCTGGGTGGAGAGGGTCGGCTGGCTCACGCTGCACAGCTCCGCCGCGCGGCGGAAGCTGCGGGTGTCGGCGAGGGCGATGAGATATTGCAGCTCGCGCAGGGTCATGATGTCCGCCCCGCGGCCGGCCCGATCAGGCTGCCCTAACGGCCGCCTCCTTGTCCTCGGCGGGAGCGCTTGAGCGGATCAGGTGATCGAACGCGGCGAGCGAGGCCTTCGCCCCTTCGCCCAGCGCGATCACGATCTGCTTGTAGGGCACGGTGGTGCAGTCGCCGGCCGCGAACACGCCGGGGACCGAGGTCTGGCCGTGGGCGTCCACGATGATCTCGCCGCGCGGGGAGAGATCGACCACGCCCTTCAGCCATTCGGTGTTGGGCAGGAGGCCGATCTGCACGAAGATCCCTTCCAGCTCCACCTTGTGGATGTCGCCGGTGCTGCGGTTCTCATAGGTGAGGCCCGAGACCTTCTGCCCATCACCGAGCACTTCCGTCGTGCGGGCGGAGGTGAGGATGGTGACGTTGGGAAGGCTCTTCAGCTTGCGCTGCAGCACGTCGTCGGCGCGCAGCTGGCCGTCAAACTCGATCAGCGTGACATGGGCGACGATGCCGGCGAGGTCGATGGCCGCTTCCACGCCGGAATTGCCGCCGCCGACCACCGCCACGCGCTTGCCCTTGAACAGCGGGCCGTCGCAATGGGGGCAGTAGGCCACGCCCTTGTTGCGATAGGCATCCTCGCCGGGCACGTTCATCTGCCGCCAGCGGGCGCCGGTGGCGAGGATGACGGTGCGCGAGCGCAGGCTGGCGCCATTGGCGAACTCCACCTCCACCACGTCCTTGCCGGGCACGAGCTTCACGGCACGCTGGAGGTTCATGATCTCCACCTCATGCTCGCGCACGTGCTGCTCCAGCGCGGCGGCGAGCTTCGGCCCCTCGGTGTAGGGGACGGAGATGAAATTCTCGATGGCCATGGTGTCCAGCACCTGCCCGCCGAAGCGCTCGGCGGCGACGCCGGTGCGGATGCCCTTGCGGGCGGCATAGATGGCCGCCGTGGCGCCGGCCGGGCCACCGCCCACCACCAGCACGTCGAAGCGGTTCATCTCGCCCATGCGCCTGGCGTCGCGGGCGGCGGCGCCGGTGTCGAGCTTGGCGACGATCTCCTCGATGCCCATGCGGCCCTGGCCGAAGACTTCGCCGTTGAGATAGACGGTGGGCACGCTCATCACCTGCCGCGCATCCACCTCGCTCTGGAACAGCGCGCCGTCGACGGCGACATGCTTCACCCGCGGGTTCAGCACCGCCATCAGGTTCAGCGCCTGCACCACGTCCGGGCAGTTCTGGCAGGACTGGGAGAAATAGGTCTCGAACACGAAGTCGCCGTCCAGCGCCTTCACCTGCTCGATGACCGCCTCCTCCACCTTGGGCGGATAGCCGCCCACCTGCAGCAGCGCCAGCACGAGGGAGGTGAATTCGTGCCCCATGGGCAGGCCGGCGAAGGTGAGGGAAATGTCGTGGCCGGGGCTCGACAGGGAGAAGGACGGCACGCGCGCGCCCGGCTCCTGGTGCTCCCGCACGGTAATCTTGTCGGAAAGCTCGGCGATGTCGGCGAGAAGCGCGCTCATTTCCTGCGACTTCGGCCCGCCATCCACCGCGGCGGTGATTTCGACGGGACGGACCAGACGCTCCAGATAGGCCTTGAGCTGGGTCTTCATGGCGGAATCGAGCACGGCAATCCTCCGGCAGAAATGCGGGGCCGGACCAGGGATCCGGCTGGAAATAAGTCGGCCGCGGCAAACGGGCCACGGGAGACGGGCTACGGGTTCAGAAGCCACGTCCGCCGCAGGCGAAAAGCCGCGGCGGACGGTCGGGGCGCCTCCCTTTCGGGAGCCGGTGGGGCCTTGAGACGACAGCCTCAAGGCCGGATCGGGGGTAAAACCTCAGATCTTGCCGACGAGATCGAGGGAGGGCGCCAGCGTCTTCTCGCCTTCCTGCCACTTGGCAGGGCAGACCTCGCCAGGATGGGCGGCGACGTACTGGGCGGCCTTGATCTTCCGCAACAGGTCGGCGGCGTCACGGCCGATGCCCTCGGCGGTGACTTCCACGGCCTGGATGATGCCGTTCGGGTCCACCACGAAGGTGCCGCGGTCGGCGAGGCCCTGGCCTTCGCGCATCACGCCGAAGTTGTTGGTGATCACGCCCGCCGGGTCGCCGAGCATGGTGTACTTCACCTTGCCGATGGTCTCGGAGGAATCGTGCCACGCCTTGTGGGTGAAGTGGGTGTCGGTGGAGACCGAGTAGATCTCGACGCCGAGCTTCTGGAACTCACCGTAGTGATCGGCCAGATCGCCCAGCTCGGTCGGGCAGACGAAGGTGAAGTCGGCAGGGTAGAAGAAGAAAACGGCCCACTTGCCGGCAAGGTCGGTGTCCGAAACCTGGATGAACTTGCCATCCTTGAAAGCCTGCGTCGTGAAAGGCTTGATCTTAGTATTGACGAGCGACATGGCAATTCCTCGATGCGGTGTTGCGCTGCGACGGGCCGAAGCCATCGCAATGCAACATAGGTATCGGCAGGGCATAAGTGAAATAGATAAGATTTCCGATATCGATAGAGCCAGTCTATCGATATGCCGAGGCAAACCCCGATTTTGCGCGGGAAACAAGAGGTTGACGGCCATCCGGCCCATGGCCGCGCTGGCGTTGACGCACTGCGACAGAAGCGCGCATTTTACCATCGGCAAGGCACATCGGAGCACCTCCGGCCGTTGTGGAAACGGGCGGATCGCTCCCGAGGCGGGATCGGGACGCTACCGAATCCGGTCCAGCAGCTTCAGCAGCATGGCGCGCTCGGCGGCATCGAGCGGCGCCAGCGTCTCCTCGGTGATGGCGAAGGCGTTCACGCTGGCGCGTGCGACGGCCTCCTCACCGGCCGGGGTGAGCACCACCACGAGCAGGCGGCCATCCTCCGTATCGGGCCGCGTCACCACGAAGCCGCGCCGCACGAGGCGGTCCACGACGCCCTTGATGGTCGCGGCATCCATGGCCGTCAGGCGCCCCAGCAGGTTCTGCGAGCACGGGCCGGTCTCGGTGAGCTTCGCCAGCGCAGCCCACTGGGTCATGGTCAAATCGTCGCCGATGCGGGCCGCGAAGATGGCGGCATGGCGCTGGCCGACCTGCCGAAGGATGAAGCCGACCTGATCGTCCAGCACATAGGGCGTATTCGCCCGTGAACGCCGCACCGGGCGGCGCACCTGCATCGGCGGCGTCGCCTGGGGAGGCGCGGATTTGGGAGGCGCAGATTTGGGAGGCGCGGCTGCCGCCTCGGGCGTGGCCGTCTTCCGGGGCGCGCGGGACGCCCGCAGGGCCTTGGGCTCCGACGCCATGGCTCAGACCGCCAGATAGGCGTCGCGGATTTCCGGATTGGCTTCCAGATCCGCGATGGTGCCGGAAAAGCGGATGCGCCCCTTCTCGATGATGTAGGCGCGATCCGAGATCAGCTTGGCGAAGTGCAGATTCTGCTCGGAGATGACCACCGAGAGCCCTTCCCGCTTCATGGCCAGGATGGCGTCCGCCATCTGCTCCACGATCTTGGGCGCGAGTCCTTCCGAGGGCTCGTCCAGCAGCACGAGGGAGGGGTTCCCCATCAGGGTGCGGCCGATGGTGAGCATCTGCTGCTCGCCGCCGCTCATCTGCCCGCCGGGGCGCTTCTTCATCTCGCCGAGGTTGGGAAAGAGCTTGTAGAGCATGTCCGGCGTCCAGGTGGCGACGCCCGGGCGCGGCGCCTGCCGGCCCACCTCGAAATTCTCCTCCACCGTCAGATGGCTGAAGATGCGCCGGTCCTCCGGCACATAGCCGAGGCCCCGCCGCACGATCTCATAGGTCGGCAGGCGCGAGACATCGGCGCCGTCGAACATCACCGTGCCGGCGCGCTGGGGCACGAGGCCGACGATGGAGCGGAAGGTCGTGCTCTTGCCCGCCCCGTTGCGGCCGAGCAGCGCCACCACCTCGCCGGCGCCGATCTCGAGGCCCACGTCGTAGAGGATGTGGGCGGGGCCGTAGTGGCTGTTGAGGTTCGAAACCTGTAGTTTCATGCCGCAGTCCCCTCGCGGTGCCGTGCGTCGTAGAGCAGCCCTTCGCCGAGATAGATGGCGCGCACCTGCGGGTCGCGCCGCACCTCGGCCGGGGTGCCACGGGCGATGAGCTGGCCGCGGTTCAGCACCATCACTTCGTCGGCGTGCTCGAACACCACGTCCATGTCGTGCTCGGTGAAGAGCACGCCGATACCCTTGGCGCGGGCGATCTCCGCGGTGAGACGCATCAGTTCCACCCGCTCGCGCGGGGCCATGCCGGCGGTGGGCTCGTCCATCAGCAGGAGGCGCGGCTGGTTGGCCAGCGCCACCGCCAGTTCCAGCCGCTTGAGGTCGCCATAGGCCAGTTCCCCGCACGGGCGCTCCGCCTGGGTGGTGAGGCCGACGAGGGCGAGCAGCGCATCCGCCTCCGCCCGGCAGGCCGCGCCGGCAAAGCCGAACACGCGGGAAATGAGCCCGTGGAAGGAGAGCAGCGCCACCTGCACATTCTCGCGCACTGTCATGGAGGCGAAGGTGGCGGTGATCTGGAAGGTGCGGCCGACGCCGAGCCGCCACACGGCGCGCGGCGGCAGGCCCTTGATGTCCTTGCCCTCGATGCGCACCGTGCCGGCATCGGGCGGGATCTGCCCGTTCAGCATGTTGAAGCAGGTGCTCTTGCCGGCGCCGTTGGGGCCGATGA
Organism: Xanthobacter flavus; assembly: GCF_017875275.1. Taxonomy (NCBI): domain Bacteria; kingdom Pseudomonadati; phylum Pseudomonadota; class Alphaproteobacteria; order Hyphomicrobiales; family Xanthobacteraceae; genus Xanthobacter; species Xanthobacter flavus. The sequence continues at coordinate 5,166,621 of NZ_JAGGML010000001.1, forward strand.
GGGCGAGCATCTGCCCCGCCTCCACCGTGAAGGACACGCCCCGCACGGCATGGACGCCGCCATAGGACTTCATCAGGTCTTTGACTTCGAGCAGCGGGCTCATCACGCGGCCTCCGCTTTGGTGGCGCCAACGGTTGCGCCGTTGCCCTTGCGGGGCCAGCGATGGCGCAGGTCCTCGATGAAGCCCACCACGCCTTTCGGGAAGGCGAGCACGATGACGACGATGACGCCGCCCAGCACCAGCTTGGAGAGGTCGGTCTGGCTCATCAGCCAGATGGCCAGCGCCTTGTAGAGCACCGCGCCGACCACCGCGCCGGAGACCGTCTCGACACCGCCGAGCAGCACCATCACGAGCCCGTCCACCGAGGTGGGGATGGCCATGTAGTCCGGAAACACCGAGCCCTTGAGGAAGGCGAACATCGCGCCCGCAAGCCCCGCGAAGGTGCCGGCGACGATGAAGGCCGCCCATTGCATCCGTTGCCGGTTCAGGCCGATGGCCTCGGAGCGCAGCACGCTGTCGCGCACTGCCCGGAGCCCGTAGCCGAACGGCGAGAACACCAGCATCCTGAGCAGGCCGACGCCCACCACCGCGATGCCCAGCGCCAGCCAGAAGAAGCCGGCCGGGCGCGAGGCCCAGGTCGCCGGCCAGATGCCGAGCAGGCCGTTGTCGCCGCCCGTCACGTCCACCCACTGGAAGGCGATGGACCAGGCGATCTGCGCGAAGGCCAGCGTCAGCATGGCGAAATAGACGCCTGAGAGCCGCACGCAGAACCAGCCGAACACCACCGCTCCGGCGAGGCCCAGCAGCGGGCCGACGATGAGCGCCGCCTCCATGGGCGCGCCCATGTATTTGACGAGGAAGGCCGCGCCATAGGCGCCGAGGCCGAAATAGGCGGCGTGGCCGAAGGAGGCGAGGCCGCCCACCGTCATCATGAAATGCAGGCTGGCGGCGAACAGCACGTAGATGAGGATTTCCGCGCCCACCGTCAGCGCATAATTGCCGAGGAGGAACGGCAGCGTCGCCGCGGCCAGCACCGCCACCGTCACCGCGACGCGCTCGACCTGCGTGAACGGCCGCCAGGGCCGGATGGTGAGGCCGGCGGCGGCGCGGGGCGCGCTCTCCGGCTTGCCGAACAGTCCCCAGGGCCGCACCACCAGCACCACCGCCATCACCAGGAACACGGTGATGAGCGAGATCTGCGGCAGGATGAGAATGCCGAAGGCGTTCAGCTCCGCGACGATGATGGCCGCCACGAAGGCGCCGAACACCGAGCCGAGCCCGCCGATCACCACCACCACGAACACTTCCACGATGATGGAGAGGTCCATCGCATGGGTGACGGTGGTGCGCGGGATCTGCAGCGCGCCGCCGAACGCGGCGAGGAAGACGCCCAGCGCGAACACGCCGGTGAACAGCCATTTCTGGTTCACGCCCAGCGCCGCGACCATCTCGCGGTCCTGCGTCGCCGCACGCACCAGCACGCCCCAGCGGGTCTTGTGGAACAGGAGCCAGAGAATGCCGAGCACCACCGGGCCGAGGGTCATCATGAACAGGTCATAGGTCGGCACCATGCGGCCGAACAGGCTGATGGCGCCGGTGAAGCCGGGGGCGCGCGGGCCAAGGAGATCTTCCGGCCCCCAGATCACCACCACGAGGTCCTGCACCATCAGCGTCACGCCGAAGGTGGCGAGCAGCTGGAAGAGTTCGGGCGCCTGATAGATGCGCCGCAGCAGCACCATCTCCATCAGCGCGCCAAGGATCGCGACGATGATCGCCGCCGCGACGATGGCGCCCCAGAAGCCGAGGGGGCCGGCGAAGCGCGTCGTCAGCGTGTAGGCCACATAGGCGCCCAGCATGTAGAAGGCGCCATGGGCGAAGTTCACGATGCGCGTGACGCCGAAGATGATCGACAGCCCCGACGCCACCAGAAACAGCGACGCGGCGCTGGCGAGCCCGCTCAGGGCCTGGACCAGAAGAAATTCCACGGCTTCAGCCTCTCGTTCACCTGCTGGAAGTTTTGGTCTTTTTGGGCCACCTGCCGTCTAGGACCGGGGCCGGATGCGGGGGCGGCCGACTGGAACCGCCTGCACTTCATCGCCTCCCCTCTCCCCTCGCGGGAGAGGGGTAGAGGGTGAGGGGGCTGGTGCCGGACGGAAGAACGGCGCCGGAAATCCGAGACCCATCCCCCCTCACCCTGCCCTCTCCCGCAAGGGGAGAGGGTTCGCACCGTGACAAGCGGAAAAGTCCGCCTCAGTTCGCCGGGCGCAGCTTCGCGGCTTCGGCTTCCGGCGGCAGGTAGTCGGCGCCGGGGCGGAACTGGAAGTTCACCATGATGCCCTGCCCGTCCTTCTGCGAGGTCGTGCCGATATAGGCGCCCATGGTCGACTGGTGGTCGGCCGCCCGGTAGACGACATCGCCGAACGGCGTGGAGACCTTGAGGTTCTTCATCGCCTTGAGGAGGCCGGCGGTGGAGTGGTCGTCGGTCGCCTTCAGCACCGCCGCGATGGACTTCACGGTCGAGTAGCCGACGATGGAGCCGAGGCGCGGATAGTCCTTGTGGAGCTGCTGGTAGGCGTCGAGGAACGCCTGGTGCTCGGCGGTCTTGATGCCGTACCAGGGATAGCCGGTGACGATCCAGCCCTCGGGGGTCTCGGTCTTCAGCGGGTCGAGATATTCCGGCTCGCCGGTGAGATAGCTCACCACCGCGCGGTTCTTGAAGATGCCGCGGGTGTTGCCCTCGCGGACCAGCTTCACGAGGTCGCCGGCGAAGGTGGCGTTGAGGATGGCGTCGGGATTGGCGGCGTCGATGGCCTGGAGCACCGGGCCGGCGTCGATCTTGCCCAGCGGCGGCCACTGCTCGGCCACGAACTCCACGTCCGGCTTGCGCTTCTTCAGAAGCTCCTTGAACACCGCGACGAAGGACTGGCCGAACTCATAGTTCGGCGCAATCGTCGCCCAGCGCTTGGCCGGAAGTTTCGCCGCCTCCTCCGCCAGCATGGCGGCCTGCATGTAGTTGGAGGTGCGCAGGCGGAAGGTGTAGTCGTTGCCCTTCGACCAGACGAGCGCATCGGTGAGCGGCTCGGCGGCGAGGTACATCACCTGCTTCTGCTTGGCGAAGTCGGCGAGCGCGAGGCCGACGTTGGAGAGGAAGCCGCCCGCGATCATCACCACGCCGTCGCGCGAGACCAGCTCGTTTGCGGCGGTGAGCGCGTCGGCCGGCTTGCCGCCGTCATCCTTGGTGATGATGACGAGCTTCTTGCCCTTGATGCCGCCGGCGTCGTTCACTTCCTTCAGCGCCAGATCCATCCCCTTGCGATAGGGATCGAGGAAGGCGGGCAGCGCCGAATAGGAATTGACCTCGCCCACCTTGATCTCGCCCTGCTGCGCCCGCGCCCCGCCTGCGGCGAGGAGGAGAGCGGCGAGGGATGCCGCGACCAGCTTCTTCATGTCCATTCCCCTTTTATGATCTCACATGAACGGTTTACGCGCGAGGGCGTGGCCTATCTCAGCCCGTCCTCGCCCTTGATCTCACTTGCCTTCAGCCCGCCGACGCGCGGCAGCGGACGGCCGGAATCGGTGACCGCGACGGCGACCACGATCTCGTTGGCGCGCGGGGCATCCGACACGCTGACGATCATGCCGTCGAAATGACTGCGCACGAAGGCCGCATCCTTGTGGCCGAGCGGGATGTCCAGCTCCGCCCCGAGCGAGCCGCGCCGCTTGGACGAGGGGATCAGCGCCGCGCCCTTGCCGAGCACGGCGCGCACCGGCGCGCCCATCTTGGGGTGCAGGAGGGCAGCGGCGTGCTCCAGCTCGCCATTCTCGCCCACCAGCGCCGCCTTGCCGTAGCTCTCGGCGGAAGGCCCCTCGATGCCGAGGGCCTCCACCGCCTTCTGCGCGAGAAGCCCGCCCAGTTCGTCGCCCATGGCGATGAGGTCGGCGAGGTCTTCCACATAGCGGCCGGCGAACGGGTTCTCGATCACCGCGATGGCCGCCGCGCGCCGGGTGGGCGGGGAGACGGGGCGGCCCATCTCGGTCCGCGTCTCCTCGACGATGGTGACGATCTTGCGGATGTTCGCGCTCATCGCAGGCCGTCCTCGCCCTTGATGGCCTCCGCCGCGAGGCCGCCGACGCGGGCATGGACGCGGGGGCCGCAGCTCATCACCAGGATGAGGGCGATCTCGTCGGCCTTGGGCGCGTCGCTCACCCCAATCTCCATGGCATCGAAATGGGAGCGCACGTAGGAGGCGTTCACATGGGTCACCGGCACGTCGAGCCGGGTGCCCGGCCCGCCGACCTTCTTGGTGGAGGGCACGATGGCCTTGGCGTCGCCCAGCGCCTCGCGCATGGCGTAGCCGCCCGGCACGTGCCAAAGCGCGCCGTGCTCGATCTCGCCGGCGGCGCCGACGATGGCGCCCTTGCCGTAGCCGTCGATGGCCTTGGCGTCACCGCCCAGCGCGGCAAGGAGTTCCTTGGCCATGGCGGCGCCCAGCGGCTTCAGGTCCTCCATGAAGCCGGCGATGTCTTCCACATAGCGGCCGGCGAACGGGTTCTCGATCACCGCCACGATGGCGCCGCGCTTGCGCGGGGTGGCGACGGCGGGGCCGCCCTCGTGGAAGATCTCCTCCAGGATGCGGACCTGCTTGCGGATCTTGACCTCAGGCATGGGCGGCGCCTCTTTCTTGTTCTGCGGCGAGGGTTATCGGAGCAAGGGTAATCGGAGGGGATGACAGGCCGACATCCCCCAGAGGACAGGTTGAGACGCTGGCGCCCTGCAGATGCAGCGCGGCGGCGGTGATGAGGCCGCGCGCCACCAGCGCGCCGGCCACCGCGAGCCCTTCGGCCAGCGCCTCGTCCCGCTCGGCGGGGGTCAGATCCGGAACGTGGCGCGTCACCTTCAGCAGGCCGAGATCGCTGTCGGGGAGCACCTCGCGCGCCGGCACCCGGACGATGCCGGGATGGGCGGGCAGGTTCACCGCATTGGCGATGACGCTCGCCGCCGCATCAGCCGCCGCGGCAGTCGGCGCGAGCACGGTCACGGCATCGGCGATGCCGAGCGAGAAACTGCGTCCGCGCCAGCCGGAGGTGGCGATGCCGCGCACCGGGCCATTGGCCGTGATGCGGGCGGAGCCCACCACGCGGGGGCGGTCCGGCCTGTCCACGATGCCCGCCACCAATTCGGCGCCGGGGGCGAGATAGAGCGCGATATCCCCGCCATTGTTGACGAAGGCGCGGGTGAGGCCCGGCCGCACCATGGCGGAGAGCACCTCTTCCGCCACGGCGCCGGCAACCGCCGCCATGGGGGTGATGAAACCGGCGCGCGCATGGGGCGACACCGCCGCCCACATGCGCCGCGCCACCGGACCCTGAAGGGGGCAAGGCCCGGGATGGGCGGGGCGGCGGAGCAGGGACAGCTCGCCGCACAGGATATCCAGAAGGCCGGCGAGGCGATGCGTCGCCGCGCCATAGGCGCAGGCCACCACATCCGCCGGGCCATCGGCCTCGATCACGAGATCGATGGGACCGTCATTGAGATGCAGCCGGCGCCCGTCCGCCAGCAGCCCCGCCTGCGGCAGGCGCCGCTGCACCGGCATGGCGGGAACCGCTGCCCGGGGTGCTAGAGGGGGGATGTCGGCCGGGCGCAGCATGGTCTCAGCCCTGCGACCGGGTGGAAAGCGGCCACGGAATATCGGAGAAGGGCGCCATCTCGCGCACCGCCTCGCGCTCGATCACCGAGGCGGCGGGGCGCACATGGTCCATGTGGCCACCGAGCGCCTCATAGGCGGCGAGCGGCAGCGTGAATTCGATGGGGGCCACCAGCGCGGGGGTGGGCACATAGCCGAAGCCGTGCTCCGGCACGCGCGTCACGTCCACCATGAAGGTGATGCCGCCGCCCGGCCAGACATAGACCGGCGCGCCGCCGCAGGTGACGCGAGTGATGGAATCCTTCACCGAGCGGGTCAGCCGCACGGGATTTTCCGTCACCCCCGCCCGCAGCGAACCGCCCGCCCCGGCCATGAACAGCACGGAGGAGAGGGCCGGCTCGCAATTCTCGCGGATGCGCTCGACGGAGGGATAGAGATCAGCGGGGACTTCGGTTTCCACCGGCACCAGGTTCTCGTCGAGAACGTAATAGCCGTAATGCTCGCCGGTGGTGGAGACGAGCAGCAGGCGCAGGCCCGGCCACGCCAGCTTCGCGTCGAACGCGCCGAGAATGGAGAGCGGATCGGAAATGTTGGTGCCGCCCCAGCCGAGGCCGGGCTCGGCCACCTGGAAATAGCGGCCGGGCGTGGAGCGGCGGCCCTTCATGCGGATGCCGGTGTCGCGGATGCCGAGGAGCTTGCCGGCCTGATGCTCGGAGAGGACGCCGGTGATGTGGTCGTCCACGACCACCACTTCGTCCACCTTGCCATGCCACTGCTTGGCGAACATGCCGATGGTGGCGGAGCCGCAGCCCACCCGCATGCGCGCCTCTTCCGCGCCGTTCACGATGGGCGGCTTGCCGGCCTGCACGACAAGCTTCGCGCCACCATCGATGGCTAATTCCACGGCCTTGCCGTTGCACAGCTCCAGCAGGGCATCGCAGGTGACGCGGCCTTCCTTCTTGGAGCCGCCGGTAAGGTGATGCACGCCGCCGAGCGAGAGCATCTGCGAGCCGTATTCGGAGGTGGTGACATGGCCCACCGCCTCGCCATCCACCCGCACCGCAGCCTGTTCGGGGCCGATGAAGCGGTCGGTGTCGATCTTCACCTTCGCGCCGGCATAGCTGAAGATGCCCTCGGTGACGACGGTCACCATGTCCACGCCGTTCACCTCGGCGGAGACGATGAAGGGCGCGGGCTTGTAGTCCGGATAGGTGGTGCCGGAACCCACGGCGGTGACGAAGGATTCGCCGCCCGCCACGAGGCGCCCGTCCCAGTCGCCGCCCCGGTCGAAGGGCACCACCTTGCCGCCCTGCGCCAGCGTGCGGTCGAGCACGATGTGGGGATCGACGCGGATCAGCTCGCCGTCGCGGTTGGCGTAGCGGTCGCAGGCGCCGGTGAGGCCGGGCCGGATGTAGCACATGACCGGGCACGCATCGCAGCGGATCTTGTCATCCTCGGCGCGGGCAGTGATGGTGGGCTCTTGGGCCATGGAACCTTTAGCTCCGGCCCCGCGACGGGGCCAACCGATTTCATATGTACACTAATGAAAATCGGGACGGACCAAAGTGTCAAGCACAAGGAACGGGCAGGCCGCACCAATAGGCAGCATTGCTGACACATCCTTCGCAAAGCAGCATTTTTGGTGCACCGCATCGCCCGTCGGTACCGGTCGGCAGCCTCTGTTTTAGGCGGGCCTCGCGCTTGACGATGATTTATTAGTGTAGAAACAATCTAGCCCGTTGCGCGTCGGCGCCGGTCCCGGTGTCGTTCCCGTTCTTGTTTCCGTTCTCTTGCGGCAAAGGCTGAGCGGCCCCCGAAGATGTCCGCCTCCATCCTACTCCAGGTCAACGGCGAAACCCACGCCTTCGCGCTGCCCCGCGAGACGCCGCTGATCTACGTGCTGCGCAACGATCTCGGGCTGAACGGTCCCAAGTTCGGCTGCGGTCTCGGGGAGTGCGGGGCCTGCACGGTGCTGATGGACGGCCGCGCCACGCGCTCCTGCGTCACCACCCTCGGCACGGCCGAGGGTCGCGCGGTGACGACGCTCGAGGGGCTCGCGACGCAGGGCACGCTGCACCCGGTGCAGGCCGCCTTCATCGCCGAGCAGGCGGCCCAGTGCGGCTATTGTCTCAACGGCATGATCATGACCACCGTCGCCTTCCTCGCCCGCAACCCCGCCCCCACCGAGGCCGAAGCCCGCGCCGCGCTGCGCTACAATTTGTGCCGCTGCGGGACGCATGTGGAGATCCTGCGCGCGGTGCTGCGCGCGGCGGCCGGCTCAGGTGAAGCGGAGGCCCAGCCGTGAGCGAGCCGCGGCCCGATCCCGCGGCGCTCCTCGCCGCCAGTGGCAATCTCGCCATCCTGCGGCCGGCGCAGGTGGTGCACGGCCTCGTGCCGAGCGCAGCGCCGAAGGAGGGCGCCCTCGACCTTTTCCTGCTGGTGGACGACACCGGCACCGTCACCGCCTTCAACGGCCATGTGGACCTCGGTACCGGCATCCGCACGGCGCTGGCCCAGATCGTCGCCGAGGAGCTGGATGTGACGCTCGATCGCGTCACCATGGTGCTCGGGCATACGGGAGTCGCGCCCAACCAGGGCGGCACCATCGCCTCCGATTCCATCCAGGTCTCCGCCCGCCCGCTGCGCCATGCGGCGGCGCAGGCCCGCGCCCATCTGGTCGGGCTCGCGGCCGAGGTGCTCGCTATTCCCGCAGACGAGCTTGAGGTGGAGGAAGGCATCGTCCGTCCGAAGGATGGCCGCAACACCGGCCTCTCCTACGCCGATCTGCTCAAGGGCCGCGCCGACCGGCTGATGCTCCATCAGGAAACGGCGGTGAAGCCGGCGCGCGAGCACCGCATCGTCGGCCGCCGCGTGCCGCGCGTGGATATTCCGGCCAAGGCGACGGGCACCTTCACCTATGTCCACGACGTGCGCGTGCCGGGCATGCTGCACGGTCGCGTGGTGCGCCCACCCTATGCCGGCATCGATGCCGGCCCGTTCGTCGGCAAGAGCCTGATCCGGGTGGACGAGCACTCCGTCGCGCATATTCCCGGCGTGGTGGCGGTGGTCACCATGGGCGACTTCATCGGCATCGTCGCCGAGCGCGAGGAGCAGGCCGCCGAGGCCGCCCGCGTGCTGAAGACCGAGTGGCGCGACACCCCTGCCCTCCCCGACCTCTCCAACACCGAGCAGGCCCTGCGCGGGGCGGAGAAGGCCAAGACGCGGCTCCTCCACGAGCAGGGCAATCTGGACGCCGCCCGCGCCGACGCCGCGCAGGTGCTTGAGGCGACCTATGTCTGGCCCTACCAGATGCACGCCTCCATCGGCCCCTCCTGCGCCGTCGCCGACGTGCGCGAGGACAGCGCCACCATCTGGGCGGGCACGCAGAACCCCTATTGGCTACGCACCGACATCTCCGTCCTGCTCGGGCTGCCCGAGGAGGACATCGAGGTCATCCGCTTCGAGGCGGCGGGCTGCTACGGCCGCAACTGCGCCGACGACGTGGCGGCCGACGCCGCGCTCCTCTCCCGTGCCGTCGGCCGGCCGGTGCGCGTGCAGCTCACCCGCGAGCAGGAGCATGCCTGGGAGCCCAAGGGCGCCGGCCAGCTCATGGAGGTGAAGGGCGGCATCAACGCGGACGGCACGCCGGCCTTCTACGATTTCCTCACCCGCTACCCCTCCAACGCCGCCGTCACCCTCGCGCTGCTGCTCACCGGCCGCGTGCCGGCGGACAATCCCATCTATGAGATGGGCGACCGCACGGCCATCCCGCCCTATGCCTATGACGTGATGCGCGTGGCGGTGGACGATGTGGCCCCCATCGTGCGCGCCTCCTGGCTGCGCGGCGTCTCGGCCTTGCCCAACAGCTTCGCCCACGAGAGCTATGTGGACGAACTGGCCGCCGCGGCCGGCGTCGATCCGGTGGATTATCGCCTGCGCCACCTGCACGACGCGCGCGCGGTGGACCTCGTGAAGGCCACCGCCGAGCGCGCCGGCTGGGTCAAGCGCACCGGGCCACGGCAGGAGGTGGTGGAGGGCGACATCGTGCGCGGGCAGGGCTTCGCCTATGCCCTTTATGTCCACTCCAAATTCCCCGGCTACGGCGCCGCCTGGTCCGCCTGGGTGGCGGATGTGGAGGTGAACAGAGCGACCGGCGACGTGGCGGTGAAGCGCGTCACTGTCGGCCAGGATTCCGGGCTGATGATCAACCCGGCCGGCATCGAGCACCAGATCCACGGCAACGTCATCCAGTCCACCTCCCGCGCGCTGAAGGAGCAGGTGACGTTCGACGAAAAGGCCGTCACCAGCCGGGAATGGGGCGCCTACCCCATCCTCACCTTCCCGGAAGTGCCGGTCATCAACGTGGTGCTGATGCCCCGGCCGGATGACCCGCCCCTGGGCTCGGGCGAATCCGCCTCGGTGCCCAGCGCGGCGGCCATCGCCAATGCCATCTTCGACGCCACCGGCGTGCGCCTGCGCGAACCGCCCTTCACGCCGGACCGCGTGCGCGCGGCGCTGGCCGGCGAGGCCCCGCCCCGGCCGGTGAAGGAGAAGACCCGCAGACCGTGGCTCGCGATGGCGGGTGCGGCGCTTGCAGGTGCCTTGGGCATGGCGACGCTGGCGCTGCCCATCCGTGGCGCCATCGCGCCCATCGCCCCGCCCGATCCCGCAACCTTCTCCGCGGACATGATCGCACGCGGCAAGGTGCTGGCGGCGCTGGGGGATTGCGCGGTCTGCCACACGGCCGACGGCGGCATCGCCAATGCCGGCGGGCGGCCGCTGCACACGCCCTTCGGCACGGTCTATTCCACCAATCTCACGCCGGACGTGGCGACGGGCATCGGCGGCTGGTCCTATGCCGCCTTCGAGCGCGCCATGCGCGAGGGCATCGGACGCGACGGGCGGCACCTCTACCCGGCCTTCCCCTACACCGCCTTCAGCCGCATCAGCGATGCCGACATGCAGGCGCTCTATGCCTTCCTCATGTCGCAGCCGGCGGTGACGGCGGCGGCGCCCGACAACCGGATGACCTTCCCCTTCAATATCCGCCCGCTGATGGCCGGCTGGAACCTGCTGTTCCATCGTCCCGGCCAGCTTCAGGCGGAGCCTGTACAGTCCCCCCAGTGGAACCGGGGGCGCTACCTCGTGGAGGGCCTCGGCCATTGCGGCGCCTGCCACACACCGCGCAATGCGCTGGGCGCGGAGAAGACAGGCGCGGCCTACCTTGCCGGCGGCTTTGCCGATGGCTGGGAGGCGCCGGCCCTCACGGAGCTGTCGAAGGCGCCCATTCCCTGGACGGAGGACGAACTTTTCACCTATCTGCGCACCGGATTCTCCCGCTTCCACGGCACCGCCGCCGGCCCCATGGCGCCGGTGGTGCATGCGCTGAAGGAGGTGCCCGACGCGGATGTCCGGGCCATGGCGGTCTATCTCGCCTCGCTCTCGGGGCCGGCCGTGGCCGATGCGGCGGCCACCGCCGCGACGCTGGAGGCCAGGGCCGAGGCCTCGCTCCGCCCCATGGACAGTGTGGGCGGGCGCCTGTTCGCCGGCGCCTGCGCCGCGTGCCATGCGCCGGAAGGACCGACGCTGTTCGGCGCGCGGCCGGCGCTGGCGCTGAACACCAATGTCCATGCCGTGCGGCCGGACAATCTCATTCGCGTCATACTCGAAGGCATCCCCAAGCCCGCCGCCCCGGAGTTGGGCGACATGCCCGCCTTCCGCGACAGCCTCGATAACGCGCAGGTGGCCGACCTCGTGCGCTACATGCGCGCCAAGTTCGCGCCCGATGCCCCGGTGTGGGAGGGGCTGGAGGGCACGGTGGCGAGATTGCGGGCGGCACCGACGCACTGAGGTTGAGCGCGGGCCAATCTTCTTGCGTACCGTCATGCCCCGGCTTGTCCGGGGCATCCACTCGGCCATTCGCCGGCCGCATGATGCCCGGCAGCCAGCCCCGCCACACCGTGGATCCCCCGGACAAGCCGGGGGATGACGGGAGTTGAATGAATGGGCGGCCCTCACCTGCCCAAAATATCCCGCTCCGCTGCCCAAAAGAGCCGCATCCATTCCCCGCCAAGCCGTTGACAGTCTTCGCGGGCCGACTCTATTTTCATTTGTACACTAACAATCTCCTGCGGCCGCGACGGTGGCCTCGCAGCCGCCCGAACCTTCCGAGCCTGAAGATGAGCAATTTCTTCGAGGAGCAGGTGCTCAGCGTCCATCACTGGACCGACCGCCTGTTCAGCTTCACCACCACCCGCGACCCCGGCTTCCGCTTCCGGACCGGCGAATTCACCATGATCGGCCTGAAGGTGGATGGCCGGCCGCTGCTGCGCGCCTATTCGGTGGTGAGCCCGGCCTGGGCGGAGACGCTGGAATTCTTCTCCATCAAGGTGCCCAACGGCCCCCTCACCTCGCGCCTCCAGCACATCAAGGTGGGCGATGCGATCACGGTGGGCCGCAAGGCGACCGGCACGCTGGTGATGGACAATCTCCTGCCCGGCAAGACCCTCTACCTTCTCGGCACGGGCACGGGCCTCGCGCCCTTCCTCTCGGTGATCCGCGATCCGGAGACCTACGAGCGGTTCGAGAAGGTGGTGCTCGTCCACGGCTGCCGGCACGTGGCGGACCTCGCCTATGAGGATCTCATCACCAACGAGTTGCCCGCCCACGAATTCCTCGGCGAGGAGATCGCGGCCAAGCTGCTCTATTACCCGACCGTGACGCGCGAGCCCTTCCGCAACACGGGCCGCATCTCCACCCTGCTGGACAGCGGCAAGCTCTGCGCGGACGTGGGCCTGCCGCCGCTGGATGCCGCCACCGACCGCGTGATGATCTGCGGCTCGCCGGCCATGATGGTGGATTTGAAGACCCTTCTGGAATCGCGCGGCTTCGCCGAGGGCTCGGGCAGCGAGCCGGGCCATTTCGTCATTGAAAAGGCATTCGCCGAGCGCTGAAATCCGCCCCGCGCCCGGTTTTCAGCAGCCCGGCGCGGGCGTAAACTTCATATGCCTACAAACAGAAAGGCGCGCGTCGCCGCGCCCCCTCCGGAGACGAGAGCATGGCCCACGACGCGCCAACCGGTCCCGCCGGCCCCACCAAGCTGGTGATCCGCAACATCGGCCTTCTCCTCAGCGGCGACCTCACAAAGCCCATTCTGGACGCCGACACGGTGGTGGCGCTGGACGGGCGCATCACCGCCATCGGCCGCGAGAAGGACGTGGACACCGAAGGCGCGACCACGCTTATCGACGCCAACGGCACCACGCTGACCCCCGGCCTCATCGACAGCCACGTCCACCCCGTGGCGGGCGACTGGACGCCGCGCCAGAGCCAGATCAACTGGATCGATTCCTCCCTCCACGGCGGCGTCACCACCATGATCTCGGCCGGCGAGGTGCATTATCCCGGCCGCGCCCGGGACGTGGTGGGCGTGAAGGCCCTCGCCATCACCGCCCAGCGCGCCTTCTCGGCCTTCCGCCCTTCCGGCGTGAAGGTCCATGCAGGTGCCCCCGTCATCGAGAACGAGATGGTGGAGGATGATTTCAAGGAACTGGCCGCCGCCGGCGTGAAGCTGCTCGGCGAGGTCGGCCTCGGCGGCGTGAAGGACGGCCCCACCGCCCGCAAGATGGTGGGATGGGCGCGCAAGTACGGCATCCAGTCCACGATCCACACGGGAGGCCCCTCCATCCCCGGCTCCGGCCTCATCGACAAGGACGTGGTGCTGGAGGCGGACACGGACGTGGTCGGCCATATCAATGGCGGCCACACCGCGCTGCCGGACAACCAGATCCGCTGCATCTGCGAGGGCTGCAAGCGCGGCCTCGAGATCGTCCATAACGGCAACGAGCGCTCTGCCCTCTACACGCTGCGCCTCGCCCGTGAACTGGGCGAACTCCAGCGCGTCATCCTCGGCACGGACGGGCCGGCCGGCTCGGGCGTCCAGCCGCTGGGCATCCTGCGCATGGTCTCCATGCTCTCCTCCCTCGGCGAGTTGCCGGCGGAGGAGGCCTTCTGCCTTGCCACCGGCAACACGGCGCGCATGCGGGCGCTCGATTCCGGCCTGATCGAGGTGGGGCGCGCGGCGGACTTCGTGCTGATGGACAAGGCCCAGCATTCGCCCGCCACCACGCTGCTGGACAGCGTGCGCCTCGGCGACCTGCCGGGCGTGTGCATGACCATCATCGACGGCATCGTGCGCACCCAGCGCTCGCGCAATACGCCGCCCGCCACGCGCATGCCGATTGTCGTGAAGGGCTGAGGCCCTCACACCACGGGCGGCACCGGGTTCGGCCGCAGCACCAGAAGCACGCCGGCGAGCACGAGCGCGATGCCGCCGGCGGAGACCAGCGTCCAGTGGTAGCCCTCAAACACGGTTGAGATGGCCAGCGCCACCAGCGGGAACACCACCGTGCCGTAGCCGGCCCGGTTGGCGCCGATGCGCCGGACAAGCATGTTGTAGGCGGCAAAACCCGCCAGCGTCTGGACGATGATGAGGCAGGCGAGGGAGCCCACATAGACGGGGCTCCAATCGAACCTGAACGGCACGCCGTGCACGAGGGCGATCACCAGCAGGATGATCATCCCGTAAAAGAAGCCCCAGGTGGTCAGCGAGGCGATGGGATATTGCCGCCGCCCGGCGATGCCGGTGAGCAGGCTGCCGACCGAGAAGGACAGGGTGCCGGCCAGCCCCAGCGCCAGCCCCTCCCCGGCCCCGTCGATGCCCTTGCCTTCCGAAAGGCTCGGGCCGAACACCAGCGCCAACCCCACCACGCCAGCGAGCGCACCGCCGATGATCTGGCGGCGCAACGGCACGCGCAGGAACAGCGCGGAGAGCACGGGGATGATGATGGCCGACAGCGCGAAGATGACGGACATCAGCCCCGACGGCAGGTGATAGCCGGCATAGTAGAAGCTGACGAAATTGAGCGAGAACAGCGTCGCGCCGAGCCCGGCGAACAGCACATGGTCGCGCCAGCCGAAGGCAAGCCGCCCGCCCGTGACGAGAACGAAGCCCAGCATCACCGAGCCGGCGACGGCGAAGCGCCAGACGCCCGAGACCTCCGGCGCGACCACGCCGAGTTGCAGCTTCAGCGGCAGCCAGCCCGTGCCGAAGATGAGCACGCAGACCGCGTAAAGCAGAAGCTCGCGCGGGCCGAGCGGTCCGTCGGTGCGGGGCGGAGGGGCATGCATGGAGTGGAATCCGGAGGGTGCTGCACCCTATGCGGTCACCCTGTTTCCGGCAACGCGCGGCGGAAGCGGGCACAGCCTGAGCGGAGCCGCAGCAAGGGCGGGAAGATCAGCGTCCGGGCCGCCCGGCGTGGCACGAAGGCAAGCCATGATGTCAGTGCATGGCAGCCCCGCGTCCCCTAGCCGGCGTGTTTGAGAGGCCCCGATCCCGGATCAGTAGGCGAGCGCGTCGAAAGCCGGCTCGACTGAGCCGTTCCACGGTCCGTTGTACAGCTCCAGCAGCTCTTCGGCCGGTACGCGGCCGGAGAACAGCGTCTGCTCCAGCGGCTCCAGGAATCGCGTCTCGTCGCGCCCCACCCGGTCGTGGAAGCCGCGCCGCTTGAGGCCGGCCTGCGAGAGCTTGAGCACGTCCTTCGCCACATCGCGGAGCGCGCGGCCGCGAATTTCGGCCTTGAGGGCAAGGCGGGGCACGTCGTCCCGCAGCGTCTGGCGCTCCTCGGCGGTCCAGTGCTTCACCAGATCCCAGGCGGCGTCGAGACTCTGCTGGTCATAGAGCAGGCCTACCCAGAAGGCCGGCAGCGCGCAGAGATTGATCGACGGGCCTGCATCGGCTCCGCGCATCTCCAGGAAGCGCTTCAGCCGCACCTCGGGGAAGATGGTGGAGAGGTGGTTGATCCAGTCGGAGAGCGTCGCCGTCTCGCCGGGCAGCAGCGGATGGCGGCCGGCGAGGAGATCGCGGAACGACGTGCCGGCCACATCCACGTAATGGTCACCGCGCTTCACAAAATACATGGGCACGTCGAGGGCGTAGTCCACATAGCGCTCGAAGCCGAACCCCTCCTCGAAGGCGAAGGGCAGCATGCCGGAGCGGGCATTGTCCGTGTCGCGCCAGATCTCGGAGCGGAAGGAGAGGAAGCCGTTGGGCTTGCCCTCGGTGAAGGGCGAGTTGGCGAAGAGGGCGGTGGCCACCGGCTGCAGCGCCAGGCCGACGCGCATCTTCTTCACCATGTCGGCTTCGGAGGAGAAGTCGAGGTTCACCTGCACGGTGCAGGTGCGGAACATCATGTCGAGGCCGAGCGTGCCCACCTTCGGCATGTAGTTGGACATGATCTTGTAGCGGCCCTTCGGCATCACCGGCGTCTCGGAGCGCGACCATTTGGGGCTCATGCCGATGGCGAGGAAGCCGATGCCGAGCGGCGTCGCCACTTCCCGCACCTGGGCGAGGTGAGCGTTCAGTTCCGAGCAGGTCTCGTGGATGGTCCGCAGCGGAGCGCCGGAGAGCTCGAACTGCCCGCCCGGCTCCAGCGAGATGGCCCCGCCGCCGGTCACGTCCGCGAGGCCGATGATGGTCTCGCCCTCCATGATCGGCTCCCAGCCGAGCAGGGAGCGCATGCCCTCCAGCAGCTTGCGGATGCCCTTCGGCCCCTCGTAGGGCACCGGCTCGTGGCGGCCCATGGTGAAGGGGATCTTCTCGTGCTCGGTGCCGATACGGAAGGCCCGCTCCGGCTTCGATCCCCCTTCCATCCAGGCGACGAGTTCGCCGCGGTCGGAAATCGGGGTCGCGTCGAGCGTGTCGCGGGCCATCAGGAAGCTCTTCAAGCGGAGGGGCGCGCGACCATACACGGCACCTCGGTCAAGGCAAGCGCGTGGGGGTCGGCCCCGACAGGGGCGGGAAAGGCGGGACTTCAGGTGGTGGGGCCGGCCACCTCCCGCGCGCCGCATCGCACGGAAGGAAGGCCAAGGTTCGGCTCAGATGGTGACGGGATTGGCTTTCGCAACCGCGTCGAACGCCTGGAGCAGGGTAATAAGCTCCTCCAGCTTGGCCAGAGGCACCATGTTCGGGCCGTCGGAGGGGGCCTTGTCCGGGTCGGGATGGGTCTCGATGAACACGGCGGCGACGCCCACGGCCACGGCGGCGCGGGCCAGCACCGGCACGAACTCACGCTGCCCGCCGGAGGAGGTCCCCTGCCCGCCCGGCTGCTGCACCGAATGGGTGGCGTCGAACACCACCGGCGCACCCGTGGTCTTGGCGAGGATCGGCAGGCCGCGCATGTCGGAGACGAGCGTGTTGTAGCCGAAGGAGACGCCCCGCTCCGTCACCAGCACGCGGCCGTTGCCGGCACCGGTGAGCTTGTTGACCACGTTCGCCATGTCCCACGGCGCGAGGAACTGGCCCTTCTTCACGTTCACCACCCGGCCGGTGCGGGCGGCGGCAATGAGGAGGTCGGTCTGGCGGCAGAGGAAGGCGGGAATCTGCAGCACGTCGACCACCTCGGCGGCGGCGGCGCACTGGTCGATCTCGTGCACGTCGGTGAGCACCGGCAGGCCGAGGCTCTCCCTGATTTCGCCGAACACCGGCAGGGCGGCCTGAAGGCCAAGGCCGCGGGCGGCGGAGAGGGAGGTGCGGTTCGCCTTGTCGAAGGAGGTCTTGAAGACCAGGCCGATGTTGCGGCGGGTCGCGATCTCCTTCAGCGCGGTGGCCACCTCCAGCGCGTGGGCGCGGCTTTCCATCTGGCAGGGGCCGGCGATCAGCGTCAGCGGCAGGCTATTGCCGAAGCGCACGGGTCCTGCCTCGACGATGCTCTGCGGGGCGACGGGCGGAGGTGCGGCGGTCATGGGCAGTCCCTCGACGGCTCGGGACACCGCGACCGCGTGGCCGGCAGCGCCCTAAGCCCTAGAATAAATGCGACTTTCCGACTTCCGCGCGGAGCGATGCAGCCGGAGCGCGCCCTTGATAGAGCATTTTCGCCGTTTCGCTAAATCGCGAATGCGCGCGGCCGGGCGCCGGTGGACGGGCCGGGCCACGCGCGAGGACGGGTCAGTGCGTGACGAGCTTGAGCCCGACGATACCCACCGCGATCAGGCCGATGGATGCGAGCCGCAGAAGGTCGGTCGATTCGGAGAAGAATAAGATACCGGCGACCGCTGTCCCGACCGTCCCGATTCCCGCCCACACCGCATAAGCGGTGCCGATGGGTATGCCGCGCAGGGCGAGCGACAGCAAAAGCAGGCTCACCCCGATCGTGCCGAGCGTGAAGAGGCTCGGCCAGAGCCGCGTGAACCCCTC
Source organism: Xanthobacter flavus (assembly GCF_017875275.1). Lineage (NCBI taxonomy): Bacteria > Pseudomonadati > Pseudomonadota > Alphaproteobacteria > Hyphomicrobiales > Xanthobacteraceae > Xanthobacter > Xanthobacter flavus. The sequence goes on from NZ_JAGGML010000001.1 coordinate 5,184,520, forward strand.
CGATTGCTTCATTCCGATGGCCCACGCGATTTCGGTGAGGCCGGCGATGAACAGATAGACCCAAGCCATGGGCAGACACCACGAGAGGCGGGGTCGTCCCCGCCGCGCGTTAAGGAAGGAGCGCGGTCGTCCGCGCCCGGGGCGGAATGCTCCGCCCAATCCGATGTAATGCGATTTTCCTGAGAGTGAAACCACCAGACTCAGCCGGGCGTCACCTCGAACACCAGCGTCGCCCCCAGCGCCGCGCGGGGCGGCACGACGACGATGCCCTCGATGGCCTCTTCCACCATGCGGCGGGCGGCGAGCGAGCGGCGCAGCTCCGGCGCGCCCGGGGTGGCGAAGCGGATGGCGGCGAGGCGCAGGCCCGGCCCGGCCGGCGCCGGGACGCCATAGCGGTCGGTGAACAGATTGCGCGACATCACGTCGATGGAGCCACGCGGCGTCTGCGCCACGTACCAGGCGTCGAGCGCGCGCTGGACCTGGCAGCCGGAGAAGGTTTCCAGAAACTTCTGGTGCTCCGCCGGCGCGTCCGCCACCAGCACCACGCCGGCGACGCCCGTCACCTGATTGGAATGGCGCTGGAGGTCGCTGGACCAGAAATTCTCAGGGTTAAGCTGGGTGCAGGTGAACGCGCCGAAATCCGGGCTCGCCGGATCGCGGGCGAAGGCGAGGCGGAAGCCGACATCCACCTCCTGCCCGTCCGGCCGGCGCGCCTTGCGTGCGAAATCGAAGATGTCGAAGCCGCCGAAGCCGTCGGCATCGAAGGCGGCCTTCTCGTGGCCCGCGTCCGAGCCCTCCAGCACCAGCATGGAGAGGCCTTCGCCGATGCGGGCGAGGTAATCCTTGTTGAAAGCGCCGAAGGAGAAGGTCTCCCCCTGCGCGGGAACGATCTTCTCCGGCTCGACGACCTGGAGCAGCTCGATGAAGAAACCGGGCGTCTGGATGATGCGGTTTTCGGTGCCCCACGGGTGGCGGTTGCGGGCACCCACGGTGAAGCCCAGGAGGTCGTAGATTTCGCCAGCTGCGTCGAGGTCGCGGACGAGGTGCACAACGTGGTCGAGGCCGCGTCGCATGGCTTCTCCTCTTATCGGGCCGATGCTGCGACCCATCGGGCGCGCATTCCGCAACGGCAGAAGCATGGGAAGGAACGCTACGGCAAGGGTCCGCGCGTCGCCTGAATGGCGGGCGCATCCCCCCGGCGGCCCGGCTGGAGCTTAGTGCGTTTTGCCGCGACGTGGCTACCGCCCGGAGGAAGAAATCCCGGGACGGCACCCTAAGCCATTGCAAAGAAACGGCTCAGACCAGCCGGCTCTGGTCCTTGGCGGCACCGATGAAGGAGGCGAACAGCGGGTGCGGCTCGAACGGGCGGGACTTCAGCTCCGGATGGAACTGCACGCCGATGAACCACGGATGATCGGGATATTCCACGATCTCCGGCAGCAGCCCGTCCGGCGACATGCCGGAGAACTTCAGCCCGTGCTGCTCCAGCCGGTCGCGATAGGCGGTGTTCACCTCATAGCGGTGACGGTGGCGCTCGGAGATGTCGCGCTTGCCATAGACGCCTTCCACCTTGGTGTCGGGCTCCAGCACCGCATGATAGGCCCCAAGCCGCATCGTGCCACCGAGGTCGCCGGCGGCGTTGCGCCGCTCCAGCTCGTTGCCGCGCAGCCATTCGGTGAGCAGGCCCACCACCGGCTCGGAGGTGGCGCCGAACTCCGTGGAATTGGCCTTCTCGATGCCCGCGAGGTTCCGCGCCGCCTCGATGACCGCCATCTGCATGCCGAAGCAGATGCCGAAATAGGGCACCTGCCGCTCGCGGGCGAACTGGGCCGCGCGAATCTTGCCCTCCGCGCCCCGCTGGCCGAAGCCGCCGGGCACGAGGATGCCGTGGACATGCTCCAGGAAGGGCGCCGGGTCCTCGCGCTCGAAGGTCTCGCTCTCGATCCAGTCGAGATTGACCTTCACCTTGTTGGCGATGCCGCCGTGGGCGAGCGCCTCGATCAGAGACTTGTAGGCGTCCTTCAGCCCCGTGTACTTGCCGACGATGGCGATGGTGACCTCGCCCTCGGGGTTGCGCACACGGGTCTCGATGTCGGTCCAGCGCTTGAGATTCGGCGCGGGAGCCGGCTCGATGTTGAAGGCGGCCAGCACTTCCTTGTCGAGGCCTTCCGCGTGATAGGCGGAGGGGACGGCGTAGATGTTGTCCACGTCCCGCGCCTCGATCACCGCCGTTTCGCGCACGTTGCAGAACAGCGAGAGCTTGCGGCGCTCCTCGCGCGGGATCTCGCGATCGGTGCGGCAGAGCAGGATGTCGGGCTGGATGCCGATGGAGCGCAGCTCCTTCACCGAATGCTGCGTCGGCTTGGTCTTCAGCTCACCGGCCGAGGGGATGTACGGCATCAGGGTGAGGTGGATGAAGATGGCGTGTCCGCGCGGCAGCTCGTTCTTGAGCTGGCGGGTGGCCTCGAAGAAGGGCAGGCCCTCGATGTCGCCCACCGTGCCGCCCACCTCGATCAGAACGAAATCGAAGCCTTCGTTGCCTTCCAGCACGAAGTCCTTGATCGCGTTGGTGACGTGGGGAATCACCTGGATGGTGGCACCGAGGTAATCGCCACGGCGCTCCTTGCTCAGGATGTCCTGATAGATGCGGCCGGTGGTGATGTTGTCCTGCTTGGTCGCGGGATGGCCGGTGAACCGCTCGTAGTGACCAAGATCGAGGTCCGTCTCGGCCCCGTCGTCGGTCACGAACACCTCGCCGTGCTGATACGGGCTCATGGTGCCCGGATCGACGTTCAGATAGGGGTCGAGCTTGCGAAGGCGGACGGTGTATCCGCGCGCCTGGAGAAGAGCGCCGAGCGCTGCGGAGGCGAGGCCCTTGCCCAGGGAAGACACGACGCCGCCGGTGATGAAGATGTAGCGCGCCATGGGCCTCGACCTTACCTCGTGCAAACACGATTCGGCGAGGACGAAACCGGATCCGGCCTCGCCTCGCCTGTGGAGAAGAAACGGCGCGGCCGAAGCCGCGTCGTCGTCGGATCACTTGGACTGCGGAACCTGGGGACCAGACGGCGCGGCCGGGGCGGCGGGCGCCGCCGGAGCCGCTGCCCCATCCTGCGGGGCACCTGCGCCCTGCGGGGCGCCTGAGCCCTGCGGGGCCTGCTGGCGCAGCTGGTCGAGAATGGAACCCCCGCTCTGCGGCACCTGCGGCCCGCCCTGATTCTGCTGCGCCGGCGGCAGGATGGAGCGCGGGGCACGGCCCAGGCCAGCGACGATGGTCAGCGACAGCGAGGTGATGAAGAAGATCAGCGCGAGAATCGCGGTGGCGCGGGTGAGCACGTTGGCCGTGCCGCGCGCGGAGAAGAAGCCGCCGCCAGAACCGCCGCCGCCCCCGCCGATGCCAAGGCCGCCGCCTTCAGAGCGCTGGATGAGCACCACGCCGATCAGCGCGAGCACCACCATCAGGTGAATTACGATGAGAACCGTCTGCATGGAATCCATCACGTTCGCGCCAGGACGGTGCCCCGGCGCGCAGGTCGCGGGTTCCCTACACGATCGGGCGGCGGGAGGGAAGAGCGGGAGCGGCAGCGACCCTGCACCCCTCCCCTGCGCGACGCGCGGGACCGGCGGTTGGCATTGAAGAGTCTCACTCGATCGCCAGCAGCACAGCCGAGGCCGCCGCGATCACCCACACCGCGCCGCTGATGCGCCGCCAGCGGCCGGCGATGAGGTTCACGGCCACATAGGTGATGAAGCCGAGGCCGATGCCGGTGGCGATGGAGAAGGTGAACACCACCGCCAGCGCGGTCGCGGCGGCGGGGAAGGCTTCGGCGGCGTCATCCCACGGTAGGTCGCCCATGGCGCCGATCATGGCGAGGGCCACCACCAGCAGCGCCGGGGCGGTGGCGTATCCCGGCACCGCCAGCGCCAGGGGCGCGAACAGCAGGCAGGCGAGGAACATCACGGCCACCACCACGGCGGTAAGGCCGGTGCGGCCGCCCGCCTCGATGCCGGCGGCGCTCTCGATATAGGAGGTGAGCGTGGAGGTGCCGAGCGCCGAGCCGACGATGGCGCCGCCCGAATCGGCGATCAGTACCCGGCCGAGGCGCGGCACGGAGCCGTCCTCCCGCATCAGGCCGCCCTTGTAGAGGGTGGCGATCAGCGTGCCCATATTGTCGAGCAGCACGAGCAGGAAGAGCGCCGCGATCACCCCGGTCATGGACAGGCGCAGCACGCCGGCGATGTCCAGCTGGAGCAGCGTCGGCGCCAGCGAGGGCGGGGCCGAGACGATGCCGGAAAAGGAGACGAGGCCGAACGGCACGCCGGCCAGCGTCGCCGCCGCGATGCCGATGAGGATCGCCCCCGGCACGCCCCGCGCCGCGAGGCCGCTCATGAGCAGGAAACCGCCGCAGGCGATGAGGGTGGACGGCGCCGCGAGGTTGCCCAGCGCCACCAGCGTCACCGGGCTCGCCACCACCAGCCCCATGCCCTTCAAGCCGAGCAGCGCGAGGAACAGGCCGATGCCCGTGCCCATGCCGAGCTTGAGCGACATGGGAATGGAATTCAGCAGCCATTCCCGCACCCTGAACAGGCTGAGGGCGAGGAAGAGGATGCCGGAGACGAACACCGCTCCCAGCGCCTGCTGCCACGGCACGCCCATGCCCAGCACCACGGTGAAGGTGAAATAGGCGTTGATGCCCATGGCGGGGGCGACGGCGATGGGATAGTTCGCGATGATCCCCATCATCGCGGAGCCGAACGCCGCCGAAAGGCAGGTGGCGGTAAAGGCCGCCCCGGCATCGATGCCCGCCTGCGCCATGATCTGCGGGTTCACCACGACGATATAGGCCATGGTGAGGAAGGTGGTGATGCCCGCCACCACCTCGGTCGGGATGGTGGTGCCGTGCGCCTCCAATTGGAAGACGCGCTCGATCAGTCCGCGCATGCCGCACCCTCTTGCCATGCCGACGCCATTAAGCCCCTACTTTTTGCGGCTGCGCCAGCCGCGGCTGAAGGGCAAAAGCGAGGACAAGATGCACAGACTTGCAATCGCGGCGGCGGTCACCAGCTTGGTCCTTCTGCCCTCGGTTGCTGCGGCATGCCAGTGCATCCTGCCGAAGGACGCGGATGCAAGGCGCGACGTCATCTTCGCGCGAAACGCCTACGTCTTTTCAGGTCGGGTCATTTCGGTCCGGAAGCTGCCGCCCAGATCACCCGACTTGCCAGAGCCAACGATCGAAGCACGGGTCAAGGTCATCCGGCAGGTCAAGGGGGCGCTGCCGGACGAGGTTGTGGTGATGTCCTACGGCGGCGACAACGGCGAGAATTGCGGAGCTGGTGTTGGACTCGCTGCGGCCTGGGCCAACGAACGCCCCTACAACTTTGCCATAAGCCGGAGCGTGCCTCAGAGTGACCCACCAAAGTTATGGACCGATGGCTGCAACTCGAATCGCTTTCTTCTTCCCCCAGAGCCGGGGCAACCTGCCAACGAATAGAGCCGGCGTAGGTCCTGCCCCGCGCAGGCGCTAATGCAAATCCTTCGTGTAAACGAATTTCGGCATGCTCCAGCTGAAGCGCAGCGCCAGCAGGCGCAGGGTGAGGCCGGCGGCCATGGCGATGGCCATGGTGAGCGGCTGCGGCAGTCCGGCCAGCGGCCCGGCCACGTAGAGCAGCCCCGTGAGGATCGACACCGTCGCGTAAAGCTCGGCGCGGAACAGCAGCGGCACCTCGTTGCACAGCACGTCCCGCAGCACGCCGCCGACGCAGCCGGTGATCATGCCCGCCGCGATCACCACGATGACCGGCAGGCCGAGGCCGATGGCCACGTTGCAGCCGATGACGGTGAACACCACGAGGCCCACGGCGTCGAGGAAGAGGAACACCTGCCGCAGGTGGTCCATGACGCGGGCGAGGAAGACGGTGCCCAGCGCCGCGCCGCCGGTGACGATGAGGTAGGAGGGGTGCGCCACCCATGAGAGCGGATAATTGCCGAGCAGCACGTCCCGCACGGACCCGCCGCCCAGCGCGGTGACGCAGCCGAGCAGGAACACGCCCACCCAGTCCATCTCCCGCCGTCCGGCGGCGAGCGCGGCCGTCATGGCCTCGGCCACGATGGCGACCAGATAGAGGATGTGGAGCAGGGTCTGCGGCGTCATGTCGAAAGTCAGGATAGGCCCCCGCGCAAAAATGCCGCCTGCCCCTTGGGGACAGGCGGCCTTTGTCATATCCCTTGCGAAGCGGGGCGGTTCAGTGCCCCAGCACCGCCAGCAGCAGCAGCGCGACGATGTTGGTGATCTTGATCATCGGGTTCACGGCGGGGCCGGCCGTGTCCTTGTAGGGATCGCCCACGGTGTCGCCGGTGACGGAGGCCTTGTGGGCTTCCGAGCCCTTCATGTGGCGGACGCCATCCTTGTCCACGAAGCCGTCCTCGAACGACTTCTTGGCATTGTCCCAGGCGCCGCCGCCCGAGGTCATGGAGATGGCGACGAACAGGCCGGTGACGATGACGCCGAGCAGCATCGCGCCCACCGCCGAGAAGGCCGCCGACTTGCCCGCCACGCCGCCGCCCGCCACGAAGTAGATGACGAAATAGACGACGATGGGCGAGAGCACCGGCAGCAGCGAGGGGATGATCATCTCCTTGATGGCCGCCTTGGTCAGCATGTCCACGGCGCGGGAATAGTCCGGCTTCTCGGTGCCGGCCATGATGCCCGGCTTCTCCCGGAACTGCCGGCGCACCTCCTCCACGATGGCGCCGGCCGCGCGGCCCACGGCGGTCATGCCCATGGCGCCGAAGAGATAGGGCAGCAGGCCGCCGAACAGCAGGCCGACCACCACATAGGGGTTCTCCAGCGAGAAGTTGGGCGCAACCCCTGCGAAGTAGGAGCCCGGCGCCGCCTGCGAGATGAAGAACTTGAGGTCCTGATTGTAGGCGGCGAACAGCACCAGCGCGCCGAGGCCGGCGGAGCCGATGGCGTAGCCCTTCGTCACCGCCTTGGTGGTGTTGCCCACCGCGTCGAGCGCGTCGGTGGACTGGCGCACCTCCTTGGGCAGGCCCGCCATCTCGGCGATGCCGCCGGCATTGTCCGTCACCGGGCCGAAGGCATCGAGGGCCACGATCATGCCGGCGACGCCGAGCATGGTGGTGGCGGCGATGGCGATGCCGAACAGGCCGGCAAGGCCGTAGGCGCACAGGATGCCGGCGATGATGACGAGGGTCGGCAGCGCCGTCGATTCCAGCGAGACGGCGAGGCCCTGGATGATGTTCGTGCCATGCCCCGTCACCGAGGCCTGGGCGATGGACACGACCGGGCGATAGCCGGTGCCGGTGTAGTATTCGGTGATGACGACGATGGCGCCGGTCACCGCGAGGCCGACGAGGCCGCTGAGGAACAGTGCCGTGCCCGTATAGTCGGCGCCCTGGATCGGCCCGAACCCGGGCAGCAGCCACGTCACCACCGCCAGCGCGATAACGGAGAAGCCCGCCGTCGCCATGAGGCCCTTGTAGAGGGCGCCCATGATGGAGGAGTTCGCCCCCAGCCGCACGAAATAGGTGCCGGCGATGGAGGTGAGGATGCACGCCCCGCCGATGGCGAGCGGATAGACGATCATGGTGGCGAGCGTCGCCGGGTTCGCGGCGAAGAAGATGGCCGCGAGCACCATGGTGGCGACCACGGTCACCGCATAGGTCTCGAACAGATCGGCCGCCATGCCGGCGCAGTCGCCGACATTGTCGCCCACGTTGTCGGCGATGGTGGCCGGGTTGCGCGGGTCGTCCTCGGGAATGCCGGCTTCCACCTTGCCGACGAGGTCGCCGCCCACGTCCGCGCCCTTTGTGAAGATGCCGCCGCCGAGACGGGCGAAGATGGAGATGAGCGAGGCGCCGAAGCCCAGCGCCACCAGCGCGTCCACCACCGTGCGGCTGTTCGGCGCGAAGCCGAGGAAGCCGGTGAGGACGAGGAAGTAGACGCTGACGCCGAGCAGCGCGAGGCCGGCCACCAGAAGCCCGGTGACGGCGCCCGCCTTGAAGGCGAGGTCGAGGCCGCCGGCGAGCGAGAGCGTCGCCGCTTGCGCGGTGCGCACGTTCGCCCGCACCGACACGTTCATGCCGATGAAGCCGGCGAGGCCGGAGAGGATGGCGCCCAGCGCGAAGCCGATGGCCACCAGCCAGCCGAGGAAAAGTCCCACGAGGATGAAGATGACGGCACCCACGATGCCGATGGTGGCGTACTGCCGACGCAGATAGGCCTGCGCGCCTTCAGCGATGGCGGATGCGATCTCCTGCATCCTGGCGGTTCCCGGGTCCGCCTCCATCAACCCCTTGATCGTCCATACGCCGTACGCCACGGCCAAGAGGCCGCAGACGATGATGAGCACCAGAGCCAGCATCTATCCCACCCTCACTCGTTTCCTGCCAATTATGTTTATGGGGCGAGTGTGAGGGGTGCCGTGTGGCATCGCAAGGGGCGTTTGGGCAAACGGTCGCACCTTTGGACGGTTTCATGGGACCGTCGGCGGCTCGCGCACGGGCGATGCCGCAAAGCCAACATCCGTCGTGCTCCGGCTTGACCGGAGCACCCATTCCCCCGTTCGTGGCTGAGGCACGATGGATCCTTCGGTCGAGCCGAAGGATGACGGCGGGAACATCAGCGCGTCGGCGGCGTGCCGGTCGAATCGCGGAATTCGAAGATCTTGCGCAGGAAGCCCGGCGCCACGGCCGAGATGGGGTTGATGCGCAAGGTGGGGCCGGTGGAGAGCGGGCCGACGACCTCGAAGGTCACGCCCACCAGTCCCTCGTTGGGTCCGCCGCCGAGAAAGAGGCCGATGACCGGCAGCTTGGAGAAGATGTTGTTGAGCGCGTAGGCCGGCACGAAAGTGCCACGCATGTTGATGCGGTCGGCGGCGAAATCCAGCGAGCCGTCGAAGGTCGCGCCGACGGACGGCCCCCAGATGGCACCCTCCTTGAACACGATCTTGCCGGTGGAGCGGGAGAATTGCGCCTGTGCCTTCTCGAAGGCGGCGGTTCCGTTCTCGATGCGGCCCGAACTGTCGCGCGCGGCGCTGGACAGGCGCTCGAGGCCGGGCTCGCCCCTGATCGAGAAGTCGCTGAGGTGCAGCACGCCTTCCTGCGGGGTGTTGTCGCTGCGCGGCGGGTCCACCACGAGCCACGCATCGCCGCCCTGCATCTTGGCGTAGATGTCGAGGAAGCGGAACAGCGCGCCGGCGTCCGAGGTGGTGATCTGCAGCGCCCGCTCGCGCCCCTGCCAGGTGCGCATCTCGCCGGCCACCGTGCCGTCCCGGCCGGTCTTGGCGGTGAGGGTGAAGTCCCGCATCTCGACGCCGCGCCGCGTGGTGGAGAGATCGAACTGGCGCAGCACCTCGCCATTGTTTCCCGTGAGCGCGCCGACGCGCGCCTCCACGTCCACGTCCTGCGACTTGCGCTTGTCCGTGGGGGGACCGCTGACGAGGCTCTTCATGATGCCGCGGGCGTCCATCACCTCGCCGGTGATGCGGATCTTCAGCACCGACCCGACGCGCTCCGCCTTGGCCGAGGCCTTGTCGCCGTCGGAGAGCTGGAAGGTCGGGAAGTTCGCGCCCAGAAGATCGCCGCTGTCGGCAAGCTCGATATTGCCCTTCAGCAATGTGCCCGATCCGTCGATCACCATGTCGTCGAGGCGGATCGAGTTGCCCTTGTCGTTCACGATGAAGCGCGCCTTGAGCGGCTTTCCGGCGGGCTTGCTGAGGCCGGGGATGAGATCGGCGATGCGCGCCTGCGTCAGGTCCGTCTCGATGCTGGCGCGCGTGTCCTTGTTGTTGGTGGTGCCCACGAGGCGCACGCCCACCGGGCCGCTCACGCCGGGGATGTCCACGCCGAGCTTGGTGCGCGCGGCGTCGTCGAGGGTGGCGGAGACGCGGATGTCGGAATCCGCCGCGTCCTTTTTCTTCTCGTACTCGAAGGCGAGCGGCGCGCCGGCGAGCTTGCCCTCCCCGCGCAGCACGATGCCGGCCGGCGAGGCGAAGGCCTTCACCGTCGCGCCCTCCAGCCTCTGGCCCTTGAACACCTTGTCCACGCCAAAGTCGGTGAGGTTGGCCTCCAGCGAATAGTCGAGGTCCTCCGGCAGCGGCACTTTGCGGAAGATCATGTTGACCTGCAGCAGCGCCGAGAGCCGGCCGCGCGTGGTGGAGGGATCGAAGGCCGTGCCCTGCGGTCCCTTCAAGGGCTCCATGCCCAGCACCTCGATGCCGGCGTCGGCGGGGCCGTTGAAGTTCACCCGGATCTGCGCGGAGGGCTCGCGCGGGAAATAGTCGGGGATCAGCATCACCCCTTCGCTCACCGCGATCTTGCGGTTCTGCGGCGTCACCGCCGTGCCGTCGGGCATGGTGATGCGCACCGAGCGGCCGGTGACGAGGATGGCGAGGCTGGAATTGGTGATGGGCGGCAGCCCCTTCACGGGGCGAATGGTGACGCCCTTGCCGGTGATGGTGAAACGCACGCCATCCTCGGGCAGCGGCACCTGCTTCTGCCCGATGAGGTCGAGCGGCAGCTTCACCGCGACCGTGAGGCCCTCCGCCGTGCCGCCGGAGACGTTCTCGACGGCAAACTGTCGCGCGGGCGGCGCGATGTTCACCGGCCAGAAGCGCTTCACCGTCGCCACCGGCATGGGCGAGGCGACACCGTCGAACTTGAGATAGGGGACCGGGACGCCGAAATCGAACAAGGCCGTGAAGCTGAAGCTGGCCGTGGAGGCGCTGAGCAGCCCCTGGTCCACCACGATCTGCCGGCTCGGCGGATCGAAGCGGCCGGACACGTCCACCTTGGAGATGACGAGGGGCGGCTCGGGCATTTCCGGCCCTTGCAGCACCACCTGCTTGGGCCCGGCCTGGAACGGCCACGGCTCGATCGCCTTGGCCGGAACCTTGATCTCGCCCGCGAGCGAAATGACGTTCTGGCTCTTCACCGCCTCAATGGGCGCGACCACGATGACGCGGCGCGCCACGTCCAGCGTGGCGGCGATGCGGGCGCGGTCGATGACGAAGCGCTCTTCCGGGTCCTCGCCGTTGCCGAGCGCGCCGGCGCCGAAATCGAGGCTCGCCTCGGCAGCGGTCAGCGCGCCGTCGAGGGCGACGCGGGCGGAGAAGGAGGCGTTGAGCGGGGTGTCGATATAGAACCGCCGCTGGTCCTGCACGAAGGCGTAGAGCAGGTCGCGGGTCGAGACGTTGCGGATGGAGACATCGATGCTGCGCTCGCCGTTATTGGCGGCGCTGATGCGGGCGACGGCCGTGGAGACGCCCTGTGGCGATTGGGTGGTGAAGGTCAGCTCCGCCCCGCCCCCGGCCGGACGGGCAAGCCGCACGCTCATGTGCTGGAAGACGATGCGGTGCCCGGCTCCCTCGTTCTCGACGATGACCGTGCCGTCCTTGAGGCCCACATCCGCCAGCGCGCCCCCATCGAAACCGGCAGTCTCAAGGTCCGACATCCAGCGGGCCAGCGCGACCGGCTTGAGCGGATCGAAATCGCCGACGGCGGCCGTGTTGGGCGCGGCCTGTTGGTCCTGGCCGGGGACGGCCGCCGAAGACTGCGGTGACGCGCCGGAATTCGCGTCGGCGCGGTGGGAGGGGCTCGCCGGGATCGCCTTGGCGCCGCGGCCGGTGGCCACCGCGACCTGACCCGAGGGCGCGATCCGCACGGTCATCTCGGCGCCGATGAGGTCGATGCGCCGCGCCTTGGGCATGAGCGACAGGAGGGAGCCTTCCAGCTCCACCTCGGCGCTCGGCGCGCTGGCGACCAGCTGGCCGTCGGGGCCGATGACCTTGATGTCGTGAACCACCACGGCCGTTGCGCCGTGGCCCACCGTCTTCATGGTGGTCGCGCCGATGCTCACCTGATGGCCGCCACCGATGCGCTCCTCCAGTGCCCGCTCGATATAGGGCGTGGCGAGGTTGGCGGTGACCATCCCGGTGGCGATGAGAACGTACAGGGTGACGGCGGCGACGCCACCGAGGGCGATAAGGACAAGGCACAGGCCGGTGAACAGGCGCGCGGCACGGCTGCGCGGGGTGAGCGCGCCGACAATGCCCCGGAAGCGGGACCGCTTTGGCTCGCGCCGCGCCCCCGCCGGCCTTTCCTGCCGAAACTCCATACCGTCTGGACCTTCTCTCTCTTTCGCCTCAGCCGTTTCCAGCCGATCGTCCGCAACCTGGCGACGGTCCCACGGTGCCCTCCGGTCAGCGCGTCGATTCGCCTCCGGCCCGCGAGAAATGACCCTATCCTGCCGTCGCCACGTAAAGATGAGGTGGATCAACTCCTCGATGATACCATCTGGCCCAGGACTCCAACCCAGGAAGGCGGCCATCTTGTGGGCATCGCATTTGCGCTGCCCCGTATGGCGCCGAACACGTCGAAAGGAAGGCGGAATGTCCAGTTTCCCGGAGGTCGGCGCCAAGGCGCCTGCTTTCTCGCTCACCCGTGATGGGGGCGGCACCGTTTCTTTGAAGGATTTCAAGGGTCGCAAGCTGGTGGTCTATTTCTATCCCAAGGCCGATACCCCCGGCTGCACCAAGGAAGCCATCGCCTTCAACGGGCTGAAGGCGGAATTCGCCGCCGCCGACACCGACATCCTCGGCGTCTCAGCCGATGAGGTGAAGGCGCAGGACAAGTTCCGCGACAAGTACAGCCTCGGCTTCGCGCTGGGCTCCGACCCCGACAAGGCCATGCTGGAAGCCTATGGCGTATGGGTCGAGAAGAGCATGTACGGCCGCAAGTACATGGGCGTGGAGCGCGCCACCGTCCTCATCGGCCGCGACGGCAAGGTGGCGCAGACCTGGCCCAAGGTGAAGGTGGACGGCCACGCCGCCGACGTGCTGAAGGCGGCGCAAGAGCTGGGTTAGACCCTGCTCAAGGCAACAAACCCGCTGGGCTGAGCCCAGCTCAAGGCAACGAATTCGCTGGGCTGAGCCCAGATCAAGGGGGAGCGTTCGCCGCTCCCCTACCCCGCCGCCTGCACGTTCTGCGGCAGGATGAACGGGCCGGGAGGGGCCACGCCGATTCGGACGCGGATGCCGAAGGCTTCCGCCAGCACCTGCTCGGTCAACACCTCCGCCACCGGCCCGGCCGCGCGCACCTGCCCACCAGCCAGCACCACGATCTCGTCGGCGACCATGGCGGCGAGGTTCAGATCGTGCAGCACGGCCAGCACGCCGCCGCCCGCATCCGCATGGGCGCGGGCAAGGTTCAGCACGGTGAGCTGGTGGGCAAGGTCGAGGCTGGCGGTGGGCTCGTCGAGGAAGAGGTAACCCGGAACGTCCGCCCGTCCCGCCTCCAGTTGCGCGAGGATGCGGGCGAGTTGCACCCGCTGCCGCTCGCCGCCCGACAGACTGTCATAGCGCCGGTCCGCAAAGCCGGGCAGGTCGACCCGCGCGAGCAGGCGCAGGACACGGGCGCGGTCGTGCCCCTCTCCTGTCATCAGGCCGGCGGCGATCACCTCGGCCGCGGTAAATGGAAAGGCCACCTCCGCCGCCTGCGGCAGTACCGCCCGGCGGCGCGCCAGATCCAGCGGACGCATGGCATGGATGGACACCCCGTCCAGCGTCACCTGCCCCGTCGCGAGCCGGTGCTCGCCCGACATGGCCTTGAGCAAGGTGGACTTGCCGGCGCCGTTCGGGCCGACAAGCACCGTCACCCGCCCCGGCCGCACGAAGATGCTTGCCGCATCCACCAGGCGACGGCCGGAGGCGGTGACGGTGACGTTTTCCGCGCGATACATGCTCACCCCACGAACGCGCGGCGCTTCAGCAGCAGCCAGAGGAAGAAGGGCGCGCCCACCAGAGCCGTGACCACGCCCAGCGGCAGCTCGGCTGGCGCCGCGATCATGCGGGCGAGGATGTCCGCCCCGAGCAGCACCGCCACGCCGAGCAGCGCCGAGGCCGGCACCAGCGCGCGATGGGACGGCCCGATGACCAGTCGCGCCAGATGCGGCACCACCAGGCCGACGAAGCCGACCACGCCGGTCGCCGCCACCGCCGCCCCCACCCCCGCCGCGACGGCGACGACGGCGGTGCGCTTCAGCCGTTCCACCGACACCCCGGCGTGAAACGCCTCCGCCTCGCCCAGCGCCAGCGCATCGAGCCCGCGCGAAAGGCCGATGGCGATGGCCAGCAGCCCCAGCACGAAGGGCGCGGCCAGCGCCGCCTTCATCCAGGTGGCGCCGCCGAGGCTGCCGAGGGTCCAGAACAGGAAGTCCCGCGTCTGCTGCTCGGAGGCGAGGAACACCATCACCCCCGTGCCTGCGCTCGCCAGCGCGCCCAGCGCGAGACCGGCAAACAGGAGCGTCGCCACCGAGGTGCGCCCGTCATGCTCGGCGAGGCGCGCGATGAGGAGGGTGGTGAGGAGCCCGCCCGCGAACGCTGCGAGCGGCAGTCCCACCACCTGCAGCGGCTGCGGCAGAAGCGCGAGGAGCGGCGCGCCGAACACGACGAACGCCACCGCCGCCAGCGCCGCGCCCGGCGCCACGCCGACGAGGCTCGGATCGGCGAGCGGGTTGCGGAACACCCCCTGCATCAGCGCCCCCGCCACCGCCATGCCTGCGCCGGCGAGCGCGCCGACGATGGCGCGGGGCAGCCGCACGTCCAGCACCACTATTCGCTCGCGCAAGGCACCGGCCGGCGCGGCCCCGCTGATCCATTCCCACAGCACGGCGAACACCCGTCCCGGCGCGATGGTGAAGGGACCGATGGCGAGCGCGCCAACGACGGCCGCGACCGCCAGCACCGCGAACAGCGTCAGCCCGGCCGCGACCGGGCGCCCCCGCGTCCCCTCGCCCGACGCGGCCATGGCAACGCCTTCCAAGCTCATTGGTCCGGCTCCGCGCTCCAGGGCCGGGATGGCAGCTCCGGCAGCTTCGCGCCCGGATGCAGCGCGGCCGCGAGATCGCGCGCCGCGCGCGGGGTGCGGGGACCGAAGCCGAGCAGATAGGAGCCGGGCAGCGACACGAGGCGTTTATCCCGCGCGGCGGGCGTTCCGGCGAAGGCGGGCAGTGCGAAGACGGTGGCGGCATCGAGCACCTGCCCGCCGCCGCGCATCACCACCACCGCCTCGGGCTCGGCCGACATGGCGGCCTCGTCCAGCGCCGGCTTGAAGCCCTTGATCCGGGCCATGGCATTGGTGAGGCCGGCGAGCTTCAGGATGGCGTCCGCGCTGGTGTCGGAGCCACCCACGACCGCCGCGCCGCCCGAGGCGGAGAGCACGAAGACGGCCCGCGGGCGCTCCGGCAGCGCCTTCACCATGGCGTCGAGGGCGGCGAAATCCTCGGACACCTCGGCGGCGAGCGCCCGCCCCTTCTCCTGCGCGCCCACCGCGTTCGCCACCGCAGCAATCTTGCGCAGCACGGCCTCCTGGTCATGTCCATCCGGAATGATGACGACGGGCACCGATGCCTGCTTCAGCACCTCCATCGTGGAGGGCGGCCCGGCGCCTTCCATGGCCAGGATCAGCGTCGGTGCCACCGAGAGCACGCCTTCCGGCGACAGCGCGCGGGCATAGCCCACGTCCGGCAAGGCGCGGGCGGCGGCGGGGTAGCGGCTGGTCTGGTCCACCGCCACCACGCGCTCTCCCATGCCCAGGGCGAACAGGATCTCGGTCACCGCGCCGCCGATGGAGACGATGCGCGGCTCCACCGGCTGCGGCTGAGCCGCCGCCGCCCGCAGCGCGAGGCCGGTCAGCACCGCGATCAGAGTTGCCAGCAGCAGGCGCCGGGCGACGTTCATCGCGGAGGGCCCCGCCGCAGCGCAGCATGAGCGGACAGATATTTGATGCCAAACCACCATGGAATTAGAGCAACTCCATTTTCGTACTACGAGTCTTCGCAAACGATGATTCTCTTTTCTTTTATTTATTCCAATGTCGATACAGCATGTTTTACGTGCCAATCACGCAACAGTCTCTGACGTTATTTCATGGCTTTGGCAAGTTGGATGTATTCTTCTTGACGCTTCTGTGGCGCGACGGTAGCCAAATCGGGACAGGCGAGACGACTGGGCGGGAAACGACTGCCCAGCCGGATGCCTGCTCAGGCAAAGCGCCTGCGGCCCGCCACGTCCCCGGTTTTCCGGCCGACGCCAGCCAGCCTCCGAACATCAGCCGGGAGAAGGATCATGGCGGGACAACCGCAGCGCATGGGCGTGTTCAAGGGCGAAAGGCATCGGCGCGGGAAAGAGGCGCTGCTCGCGGGCGTCGCGCTCTGCGCGGTGCTGATGGCCACGCCGGTCAACGCCCAGAGCGCCCCCGAGGCCGGGCCCACCGACGACACGACGGCCATTTCGCTCGACACCATCACGGTCGCCGCCAGCCTGACCGAGGAGCGCGCGATCGATGCGCTTGCCGCCATCAGCGTGGTGCGGGCCGACGATCTTGAACAGCTCATGCCGTCGCGGACGCAGGACGTGTTCTTCGGCATGCCGGGCACCTCCGTCATCCAGAACGGCAATTCCCCCCAGGCCTCCATCAACATCCGCGGCATGGAGGACTACGGCCGCGTCGCGGTGTTCGTCGACGGCGCGCGGCAGAACTTCACCCAGCTCGGCCACGGCTCCGGCGCCGGCTCCTTCTTCCTGGAGCCCGGCCTGCTGGCGGAGGTGGACGTGGTGCGCGGGCCGGTGGCCAACATCTACGGCTCGGGCGCCATCGGCGGCGTGGTGACCTTCCGCACCAAGGACGCCAACGACATCATCAAGCCCGGCCAGACGTGGGGCGTGGAATCCGCCGGCGAATTCGGCTCCAACGGGCCGATGGGCTACGGCGCCCTGTTCGCGGCGGCGAAGGTGAATCCGAACATCGACCTGTTCCTCGGCGGTACCTACCGCTCGCAGAGCGACTATACGGACGGCGACGGAAATGTGGTGCCGGGCACCGGCTCGGACATCTGGACCGGCATCGCCAAGGTCACCTTCCGGCCGGTGGAGCACCACGAGGTGAAGATCACCGGCATCAACTACAATGCCGATTACACCACCTACAACGCCGCGCTGGTGAACAACGAAGTGCCCGCCGGCTCGACACAGTACGGCACCACCGTCCTCAACCAGACGCTGACCGCGAGCTGGAACTACACCAACCCGGACGACAACATCTTCGACTGGCGCAGCCAGATCTACTGGAACCGGGTAAAGCAGAGCCAGCTGAAGGTGGCGGGCACCCCCAGCTCCATCACCGGCTCCATCGGCGATCCGCGCTATTTCACCATCGACACGCTGGGCTTTGATCTCAACAACACGTCGCGCTTCACCTTCGCCGATATCCGCAACGCCATCACCATCGGCGGTGACTATTTCCACGATGACGTGGACAATGTGGACAATTATGGCTTCGGCGACGGCTACAACCCGTCCGGCGAGCGCGGCGTGGGCGGCGCCTTCATCCAGTGGAAGGCCAATTATTCCACCTGGTTCGAGGCCATCGGCGCGCTGCGCTACGACACTTACAACTTGAGCGGAGACGGCGTTTCCACCAGCGGCGACCACCTCTCGCCCAAGATCACGGTGGGCCTCACGCCGTGGCAGTGGGTGACGCTCTACGGCACCTTCGCGGAAGGCTATCGCGCGCCGGCCGTGACCGAGACGCTGGTGAACGGCGCGCACCCGCCGAACATCCCCCTCGTCTTCTGTCCGGATGGCAGCTTCGGCGTGTTCTGCTTCGTGCCGAATCCGTATCTCAAGCCGGAAATCGGCAAGAACAAGGAAATCGGCCTGAACTTGCGGTTCGACGACATCTTCACCAAGGGCGACAAATTCCGCGCCAAGGCCAACGTCTACCAGAACGATGTGGAGGACTACATCGAGCTGGTGGGCTACGACATGACGCCCTTCGGCACATACGCGAACTATCAATACCAGAACATCGCCAACGCCCGCCTGCGCGGCTTCGAGTTCGAGAGCAATTACGACGCCGGCGTCTGGTTCGCGGGCTTCAACGCCACCGTGTCCGATGGCGAGAACACCAACAACGGCCAGCCCCTCGCCAACGTGATGCCGAACAACATCGCGACCACGCTTGGCGCGCGCTTCCTGGACAACAAGCTCTCCGTCTCGGTGCGCTGGCAGTGGGTGGCGGCCAAGACCGCCGCCGACCTGCCGGCCGACTCGCCCTACGAGCCGACGCCGAGCTTCAATCTCGTGAACCTCTATCTCGGCTACCAGCCCGATCCGAACGTGCTGGCCCAGCTCTCCGTTGAGAACATCTTCAACGAGCAGTACGTTCAGTATCAGCAGTTCCTGCCGAGCGCCGGCATCACGGCGAAGGCCGGCCTCAAGTTCAAGATCGGCGCCGACACCATCGCGGCGGCGACGCCCTATCCGGTGAAATAGGCGGCCACCGACCCACCCCATTGCCAAGACGGAGTGACGAAATGTTCATTGCCACCAACAGGTTCAAGGTGAAGCACGGGTCCGAGGCCGAGTTCGAGCGGGTCTGGCGCGAGCGCGACACCTACATCGCCGCCGTGCCCGGATTCGTCGCCTTCGACCTGTGCCGCGGGCCGGAGAAGGAGGACTACACCCTCTACATCTCCCACACCGTGTGGGGCTCGAAGGCCGATTTCGAGGCCTGGACCAAGTCCGAGGCCTTCCGCCTCGCCCACCGCGACGCGGGTGCGTCATCCAACCGCGTGAACTATATCGGCGGTCCGGAGTTTGAAGGATTTGAGTCGGTGCTCTCGCTTACCCCCGGCGAGAAGGCGGCCTGAGGCCCCACCCGACCCGAACCACGGTGTACCTCCAACCCGGCCGGGCGAATGTCCGCGCCGGGTTTTCTTTTGCTGGTTTCGCGGCAGAAGGAGAGCGCCCCCTCTCCCCTTGCGGGAGAGGGGAGACGTGAGTCCCGCCCTTTCCTTGCCGGCTCCGCTTGGCTACCGTCGTGGCCCTTTTCCCGGCCCCATTTCCGGCCCCTGGAATTCCCAGGCCCCGAGCCAACAGGATCGCGCCATGACGGCCTATTCCGACCTCGCCGCCCACTTTGACCGGACCGCGGCGCTCGCCAACGGCATCGGCATTCTCCAGTGGGACAGCGACACCATGATGCCCAAGGGGGCCGCTTCTACGCGCGCGGAGAGCCTCGCTTTGCTGCGCGTGCTCCACCACAACATGGCGACCGACCCGCGCATCGGCGACTGGATCGCAGCCTCCGAGGGGGAAGACCTCGGCCCGTGGGAGCGCGCCAATGTGCGCGAGATCACGCGCGGTTTCACGGTGGATACCGCCGTGCCCGCCGATCTCGTGGAAGCCTCCAGCCGCGCCGCCTCCCGCTGCGAGATGGCCTGGCGCAGGGCGCGTGCGGACGCCGACTTCCCGGCCCTCCTGCCCTATCTGGAGGAGGTGCTGCGGCTGCAGCGGGAGATCGGACGGGTGAAGGGCGAGAAGCTCGGCCTCTCCCCCTACGATGCCCTGCTCAACGGCTATGAGCCCGGCGGACGCTCGGCCCGCATCGACGCGCTGTTCGACGACCTCGCCCAGTTCCTGCCCAGCTTCACCGAGGAAGTGCTGGAGATCCAGGCCCGCCGTCCGGCGACGCCCGCGCTGGAAGGCCCCTTCGCCGTGGAGGCGCAGCGCCAGCTTGGGCTGGAGCTGATGAAGACGGTGGGCTTCGACTTCGAGCGCGGCCGGCTCGACGTCTCCGCCCATCCCTTCTGCGGCGGCGCCGACAACGACGTGCGCATCACCACCCGATACGATGAGAGCGACTTCTCCCGCGCGCTCATGGGCGTGCTGCACGAAACCGGCCATGCGCTCTATGAGCAGGGCCGCCCGCAGGACTATATCCACCAGCCGGTGGGGCAGGCGCGCTCCATGAGCATCCACGAGAGCCAGTCTCTGCTCATGGAGATGCAGGCCTGCCGCAGCCGGGAATTCCTCACCTTCGCCGCGCCCCGCATGCGCGCCGCCTTCAACGGCTCCGGCCCCGCCTGGGAGGCGGACGCCTTGTGGCGGCTCTACACCAAGGTGGAACGCGGCTTCATCCGGGTGGATGCGGACGAGGTGACCTATCCCGCCCACGTCATCCTGCGCTACCGGCTGGAGAAGGCGCTGATCGGCGACGAGATGAAGCTTTCGGACCTGCCCGGCGCCTGGGCCGAGGGCATGCAGTCGCTGCTCGGCGTCACCCCGCCGAACGACCAGCTGGGCTGCCTCCAGGACATCCACTGGCCGGGTGGCGGCTGGGGCTATTTCCCCACCTACACACTGGGCGCCATGACAGCCGCACAGCTCTTCGACGCTGCCTGTCGCGCCGATCCCGGCATCCTGCCCGGCATCGCCACGGGGGATTTCGCGCCGCTCCTGTCATGGCTGCGCGTGAACGTGCACGGCCAGGCCTCGCTGCTGGAGACGGACGAACTCCTCACCCGCGCCACCGGCCGCCCCCTCGACGCCTCGGTGTTCAAGGCCCACCTGCGCCGGCGCTACGGCGGCGAGATGGAGCATTCGGTGGCCGCCTGATCGGCACCCTGAGACGCAAAACGGCCGGGCAGATGCCCGGCCGTTTTCGTTTGGAAAAGATTGTTCTTAGAGGCCCGCGACGTAGCGGCTCGGGTCGACCGGGGTCGAGCCCTTGCGGATCTCGAAGTGCAGCTGGGGCGAGTTGACGTTGCCGCTCTGGCCCGCCTTGGCGACAATCTGGCCGCGCCGGACGGTGTCGCCGCGCTTCACGTTCAGCTCGCTGTTGTTGGCATAGGCCGTGACGTAGCCGTCGGCGTGCTTGATGAGCACGAGGTTGCCGTAGCCCTTCAGCTCGTTGCCGGCATAGGCCACGGTGCCGTCCTCGGCGGCGCGCACGGCGGTGCCTTCCGGCACGGCGAAGTTGACGCCGTCATTGTGGGCGCCGCCCGGCTTGGGACCGAACGAGGCGATGACGCGGCCACGGACCGGGGCGCGGAACTGGGGACCGGAGCCGCTGGCGCGCGGCGCGTCGTCCGCGTCGTCCACCGGCGTCACCTTGGCGGCGGTCTCGACCTTGGGCTCGGGTGCGGCCGACTTCGACACCGCCGGAGTGGGCGCGGCGGCGGTCTGGGTGGGCTTGGCGGCGGGGGCAGCAGCCGGCGCCGGAGCGGCCGCGACCGTCGCGGGCTTCGCCGAGCCGGGAACCTGCAGCGTGCTGGGAACCGGCGCAGTCGCGGCGAGCTGCGGGGGCTTCGCCACAGCGGTGGTCTGGGCAGCGGCCTGCGTGGCTTTCGCCTGCGAGGCGCCGTTGCCGCCGGGCGGGATGATGAGCGTCTGGCCGGTGCGCACCGTGCCGCCGGCAGGGATGTTGTTGGCGATGGTCAGCGCGGCCACCGAGACGTTGTACATGCGCGCGACGGAACCGAGCGTCTCGCCCGCCACCACCACATGGGTGCCGGCCGCAGGGCCGCGCGCGGGTGCCGCTGCCGGTGCCGCCGCGTAGCCCGGCGCGCCGTAGAGCGGCTGGCCGCCGCCCGTGGAGG
The DNA here is from genome assembly GCF_017875275.1 of Xanthobacter flavus. Lineage (NCBI taxonomy): Bacteria > Pseudomonadati > Pseudomonadota > Alphaproteobacteria > Hyphomicrobiales > Xanthobacteraceae > Xanthobacter > Xanthobacter flavus. The sequence continues at coordinate 5,205,981 of NZ_JAGGML010000001.1, forward strand.
CGTAGGACGAAGGCTGATAGCCGGGCGCGGCCGCCTGCCCGGGCGGCGGAGCGGGCATCGCCTCGACACGACCGGACCCAAGAGAGCCGGTGACATCGCCGCTGCCGGCGGGGGGATATCCGCCCGGCTGGCCCTGGTAGCCCGCCATGGGCGCCCCGGCCGAAGGCTGGGGCGAGTCGGCGGCGAAGCGGGCCGTATCCGAACTGCAGCCTGCCACCGTTCCGGACACGAGCCCGATCAGTGCCAGCCGCGCGACGACGTTACGTCCGTGTGTCCCGGAGGAATTACGCATGTGGCCGAACTCGCACGCAAACATTACGGCCCGCAGTTAAGAGGCCCATGCGTAAACGGCGGCTTAAATGACGTATCTTCGGCGTGGTCCTGCCGAACTTTGGACTCCCCCGTGGCAGAACTGCAACAGGTCTGGAACGCGGATGCCGCGCCCCGCCTGTACCGGGCGATGCCGTTCCGTCAGTTGCCCTTGGGGACCGTGACCACGCTGGCGCCGCTCTCGGCGGTGTCCGACACGGAGCGGCCCAGCTGATTCACATGCTGGTTGTAGTGGGCGCGGGTGTTCTCATCGACCACGGCGACCGGCGCGGCGATGACGAGGCCGGCGGCCGTGCCGACGGTGGCGGCGGCATCCGATGTCGCCTTGATGATGTGCTCGCCGACGCCCACGCGGGAGTCCGTCATGGTCTGCCCCTCGGCGAGGCGGGCGCCGATGGCCTGCACCACCTGCGGGCTGGCGGCAAACTTGCCGTGGGCAAGGGGATCGTTGGTCCTGAGCTTGGTCAGGTCGATGACGTTGATATTGTTCTTCTCGAACTCGGTGCGGAACGGCTCCTGCTCCGGATTGACCGCACCCACCCGCGGGACATCGCCCCACACCCGCTTAGAAACCGCCAGCGCCCTGTCGTCCTGCGAGACGAACAGGGTGAAGGCCGGCCGCTCATGCTGCTTACCGATCTCGTGGAAGAAGGTGTAGAACACGTCCACGTCCACGTCCGGCGCGGCCAGCATCACATATTTGATCTTGGGCAGGATGCGGCCGTTGCGGATCGCCATCTGCCGCAGCGCCTCCAGCGTCACGACGTTGCCCATGGAATGCGCGAGGATGGAAATCTCGCCGACGCTCGGGTCCTTCGCCATGAAGGTCAGCAGCCGCTCCAGCGAGTCGCGGGAGAAGGACGTGCTCTCGCGGTCATAGCCGTAGGCGAGCAGGCTGCCGCGCGAGGGCCACGTGAACAGCACCGGCGTCACCGGCGCCCCGGAATCGTGGATGATCTGCGCGAAGCGGAAGACCGCGTCGTCGAAGCGCTGATTGTAGCCGTGGACGAACACCAGAGCCTGCCGGCCCGGCGTGCGGCTGATGCGGTTGTGGAACCACGCGGTCGCCTGATCCTGCGTCAGGTCGACGAGCTTGGTGGTGACGAAATCCGTCGCCGGGTTGCCCGGAATACTGCGCGGCCACTGCACGTCACCGATCTTGCGGGCGCCATCGGGCGGGATGGAGACCTCGATCTCGGCATAGCTCGGGGTGCGGGCGCGCTCGCCGTTGAAGATGTCGGGGCCGTCGCTGCGCTCACGGACGGTGGCGACCACCATGTCCACGCGGGAGGTTCCGGGCACCGTATCGGGCACCGGAATGAGCACGCCATCGGGTCGGCCGGAGCAGCCGGACAGAAGGCCGACCAGCAGCGCACACGCCAGAACCCGCCGCCCACGACCGGACACGACCTTCAATTCTCGATCCCCCGAACGCAACAGCTGAACCCGATAGCCGACGCTCCCCGCCCCCGCAACGGGCATAAGCACCATGTTACCGGGAAGCACTGCTTTCGCTCAGAGTGTGGCTGCCGCGCCCGGTACGAGCGGTACAAACCGCACCTTCATCAGGTCCGTCCGGCTCCGGCCGGACTGCTCCTTGACGATGCGGACCAGCGTCTGCACCTCCTCCGGCGCGCCGAGGGGCGCGACGATGACGCCGCCGAGCTTGAGCTGGTCCATCAGCGCCGCCGGGATGTCTTCAGCGGCGGCGGTGACGAGGATGCGGTCGAACGGCGCGCGGGCGGGCATGCCGTTCGTGCCGTCGCCCACATAGGCGGTGACGTTCCGAAGGCCCAGCACCTCGAACCGCGTCTGCGCCTCGCTGACGAGGGAGCGATAGCGGTCCACCGTCACCACGCGCGCGGCGAGATGGGAGAGCACGGCCGCCTGATAGCCGGAGCCGGTGCCCACCTCCAGAACGGTCTGGTCGGCGGTGACGCCGAGGGCCTCCGTCATGGATGCGACCAGGCTCGGCTGCGACATGGTCTGGCCGCAGGCGATGGGCAGCGCCACGTCGTCATAGGCGTGGCGGCGCATCATGGGGTCCACGAACAGGGGGCGCGGCACCAGCTCGATGGCGCGCAGCACGGCCAGATCCCGGATTCCGCGCTGGCGCAGCCGGAGGATGAAGGCCGCGCGTTCCGCCTGCTCGCCGTCGCCCTCGCCGGTGGTCATCCCGGTATCCATCTCCGCCTGATCGTTGAAACCTATGGCAGATTGCCGCCGATATCCAGCCGGCGCCTGTCCACCGTCTTCGCCATGACGCGCCCCGGCGCGGCTTGCGCCGCAACGGCCGATCAGACACCCTCGCGCCGCCATGCGCCCCGACGCCCTGTCCCCCCTCTTCGCAACCCTCGACAGCCTCTCCGGCATCGGCCCCAAGCTGATGAAGCCGTATGCGCGCCTGCTGGGCCGGGAGATGCCCCGGGTCATCGACCTCCTGTTCCACATGCCGTCCGGCTTCGTGGACCGCCGGACCCGCCCCCTGCTCGCGGAAGCCGTGCCCGAGACCGACGTGACGGTGGAAGTGACGGTGGAGGCCCACCAGCCGCCCCCACCCGGCAGCCGGGCGCCGCACCGCACCTATGTGTCCGATGCCAGCGGCGACATGGTGGTGGTGCATTTCAAGATCGAGCCCGCGCGCATCGAGCGGATGCTGCCGGTGGGGGCCAAGCGCTGGCTGTGCGGCCGCATCTCGATCTATGACGGGATGCGGCAGATGACGCACCCGGACCGCATCCTCGACGCCGCCGGGGTCGAGCGGCTCCCAGCGGTGGAGCAGGTCTATCCGCTGGTGGAAGGTCTCGCCTCCGGCCACCTGCGGCGAGCCATCGAGGCCGCGCTCCAGCGCATGCCCGACCTGCCTGAGTGGATACCGGACGATGTGCGCGCCGCGCGCGGCTGGCCCTCCTTCCGCGAGGCGCTGATGCGGCTGCACAAGCCGGCTTCGCCCCATGAGGCGACGCCCGCCGGCGGGCCGTGGCGGCGGCTCGCCTTTGATGAATTGCTGGCCCACCAGCTCACGCTTGCGATGGTTCGGGCGCAGGAGGAGAAGGCCGGCGGCCGCTCCACAACGGGCGACGGACACATCGCCGCCCGGCTCGCGAGAGCCCTCCCCTTCACGCTCACCGGCGCGCAGGAGCAGGCCATTGCCGCCATCCGGGCGGACCTCGCGGCCGACACGCGCATGCTGCGGCTGCTTCAGGGCGATGTGGGCTCGGGCAAGACCGTCGTCGCCCTGATGGCCGCCGCCACGGTGGCCGAGGCCGGCCGGCAGACGGCACTGATGGCGCCCACCGAGATTCTGGCCCGCCAGCATCACGAGACCATAGCCCCCCTCGCCGCCGCAGCCGGCCTCTCCACCGCCATCCTCACCGGCCGAGAGAAGGGCCGCGCCCGCGAGGCCGTCCTCACGGAACTCGCCTTCGGCCGCACCGATCTGGTGGTGGGCACCCATGCGCTCATCCAGGACGACGTGATCTTCCGCGACCTCGCCCTCGCCGTGGTGGACGAGCAGCACCGCTTCGGCGTCGAGCAGCGGCTGACGCTGGCGCGCAAGGGCGAGGCGGTGGACATGCTGGTGATGACCGCGACGCCCATCCCCCGCACCCTGGTCCTCACCTTGTTCGGCGACATGGACTCCAGCGAGCTGCGCGAGAAGCCGCCGGGCCGGCAGGCCATCGACACCCGCGCCTTGCCCCTCGACCGGCTCGACGAGGTGGTGGCCGGCGTCGGCCGCGCGCTGGCCTCTGGCGCGCGCGCCTACTGGATCTGCCCGCTGGTCGAGGAGACCGACACCTCGGACCTCGCCGCCGCGACCGAGCGCTTCGAGACGCTGCAATCCATCTTCGGCGCATCCGTCGGGCTGGTGCACGGACGGATGTCCGGCGCCGCCAAGGACGAGGCGATGGGCCGCTTCGCCCGGGGCGAGACGCGGCTGCTTGTCGCCACCACGGTCATCGAGGTGGGGGTGAACGTGCCGGAGGCGACCGTGATGGTCATCGAGCACGCCGAACGCTTCGGCCTCGCCCAGCTGCACCAGTTGCGTGGCCGCGTGGGGCGCGGCGACAAGCCGTCCGTCTGCCTGCTGCTCTATCGCCATCCGCTGGGCGAGACGGCGAAGTCCCGCCTCGCCATCCTGCGCGAAAGCCAGGACGGGTTCCGCCTCGCCGAGGAGGATCTGCGCCTGCGCGGCGAGGGCGACGTGCTCGGCACGCGGCAGAGCGGACTGCCCGGGTTCCGCCTTGCCCGCATGGAATGGCACGGCGGCGAGGTCGAGGCCGCCCGCAACGCGGCGGCGGCACAGGTGCGGGCCGATCCCGATCTCGCCGCACCGGGCGCGCGGACGCTCCACACGCTGCTGCACCTGCAGGAGCGAGATGCTGCGGTGCGCTTGCTCTCCGCCGGATGAGGCGCCATGGTCCGGCGATGGCCGCCGACGACGATGCCCCTCCCCCGCCCCCGCAGGGCACCCGGCTGACGCAGAGCGAAACACTGGCAGCAGGGCGCTGGAGCCGCGCCGCGATCTACCGCAAGCTCTTGTTCGCGGCAGGCTTCGGCTTCCTGGTCATCGGCGTCATCGGCATGGTGGTGCCCATGCTGCCGGGCACGGTGTTCCTGATCCTCGCCGCATGGTGCTTCACCCGCTCGTCGCCGAAGTTCGAGGCTTGGCTTCTCACCCACCGCTGGCTCGGGCCCGGCGTGGTGCGCTGGCGCGAGACCGGGGCCATCCCGCCCATGGTCAAGCTGTTCGCGCTGGCGAGCTTCGTCGGCACCTTCACCGGCAGCTGGTATCTTGGCGCGCCGACCTTCGTCCTTGCGTTTCTCGGCGTGCTGTTCATCGCGCTCGCGGTGTTCATCGCGACCCGGCCGAACCGGTAGGCGGCGTCCGCTCAGCGGCGCAGCGGCACCACGTTCCCGGCGAGAACCTCCTCCTCCGCGCTGCAGACCCGGTTGCGGCCGGACCGCTTCGCCTCGTAGAGCGCCACATCCGCCCGCGCGAACGTGGCCTGAAGCGGCTCGGCCCGTGACGCCATGGCGACGCCGATGCTGACGGTGAAGGGCGGCACGTCCGGCGCGTCGTGGCCGATGATGGCGAGGCGCACCGATTCCGCCTGCAGCCGCGCCATCTCCGGCGAGGCGCGCTCCAGCAGGATGGCGAATTCCTCGCCGCCCACCCGTCCGATGAGGGCCGATTGCGGCAGCGAGTGCTGCAGCATGCCGCCAAACCCGCGGATGGTGAGGTCGCCCACCCCGTGGCCGAACGTGTCGTTGATGGCCTTGAAGTGATCGATGTCGATGAGCATCAGGGCGAACGGCGCCGCACCCGCCTGCCCGTGCACGAGGTCCGAGGCGCGCTGCTCGAACCCGCGACGGTTGAGGAGGCCGGACAGGGCGTCCGTATCCGCCACCTCCTGCGTCTCCCGGACGAGTTCAATGACCGAGATCACCAGCATCAGGAAGCCGGTCGCGATCATGAGGATTCCGGTGCTGATCTGGGCCACCACCGCGAAGGGCGTGTCCATGTAATTGGTCTGGTGCGGACCCGTGCGCAGGCTGATCGCCAGCGCCGCCTTGAGCGGCACATGGAGGCACAACAGCGCGAACAGGCCGGCGAGCAGCAGGTCCCGCATCCGGCGCGGGCTGTCGCGCAGCACCACCCAGCAACTCGCCGCCGTGGCGAGCACGAACGGCAGCTGGTAACTGACGACCCGCACCGTCATGTTGACCGTCACTTGCAGAGCCAGCGCCGCGCAGGCGATCATCAGGATGCCGAGGCCGCTCACCAGCCGCCACGGGATGGGCTTGCGATAGAGCACCGCGAGGCCCGGTACCATCAGGATCAGGCAGGCGCCGAAAGACAGGTAGATCACCGGCGCGAACAGCATCACCCAGCCGGTGTAGGACTGAGCGAGCATCGCCAGCGGCGCCAGCACGATGGCACCGAAGCTGGCCGCGAACCACAGGGGTGCGGTGGAGCCACGGTGAAGCAGCGCCAGCGCGAGATAGCTCGCGGCGAACAGGGCCGCCACCACGGCATTCATGACGAGAGGGAACGTCGCAGCAGGCATCGACCGAGGTCCGAACCCCCACTCAAGCGTCGGCTTGTCCAAGCGGATCAAGGCGCCGAATCGCGTACAGACGCAACATATTTTCCCATCGCCGCGCGTGGATTTCGCCACCCGCGGCGGGAGAAGCCGCCGTCACTCGACGGTGACGGATTTAGCCAGGTTGCGCGGCTGGTCCACGTCCGTGCCCATGATGACCGCCGTGTGGTAGGCGATGAGCTGCACCGGGATGGAATAGACCATGGGGCACACGGTCGCCGGCATCTCGGGCAGAATCAGCTTCTGCACCGCATTGATGGGCGCGGCCTCGGCGCCCTTGGGATCGGTGACGAGGATGATCTTGCCGCCGCGCGCCGCCACCTCCTCCATGTTGGAGACGGTCTTGTCGAAGATGCGGTCGTGGGGGGCGATGACCACCACCGGCATCTTCTCGTCGATGAGCGCGATGGGGCCGTGCTTCAGCTCGCCGCCGGCATAGCCCTCGGCGTGGATATAGGAGATTTCCTTCAGCTTCAGCGCGCCTTCGAGCGACAGCGGATAGTTGGTTCCACGGCCGAGATAGAGCACGTCCCGGGCCTTCGCGAGGGTGCGGGCGAGCACCTCGATTTCCGGGGAGAGCTTCAGCGCCTCCGTCATCAGCCGCGGCACCTCCATGAAGGCGCGCACCAGCTTGTGCTCGTCCTCCGCCGACAGCACGCCCTTGGCGCGGCCGAAGGCGACGGACAGGCAGGCGAGGGTCGCCAGCTGGCAGGTGAAGGCCTTGGTGGAGGCGACGCCGATTTCCGGGCCGGCCAGAATGGGCAGCACCACGTCCGCCTCGCGGGCGATGGTGGAGGTGGGCACGTTCACCACGGCCACCACCTTCTGCCCGCATTCCTTGGCGTAGCGCAGGGATGCGAGCGTGTCCGCCGTCTCGCCCGACTGGGAGATGACGATGGTGACGCCACCCGGCGCCAGCGGCGTCTCGCGATAGCGAAACTCGGAGGCGATGTCGGTGGAAACCGGCACGCGGCCGAACCGCTCCAGCCAGTATTCAGCCACCGCGCCGGCATAGAGCGCCGTGCCGCACGCCGTAATGGAGATGTGCTGCACCTCCTTGGCGTCGAACGGCAGCTCGGGCAGCGAGACGGTCTCGCTGTCGAGGTCGAGATAATGGCCGAAGGTGTGGGAGATGACCTCAGGCTGCTCGTAGATCTCCTTCGCCATGAAGTGGCGGTGGTTGCCCTTGTCCACGAGCAGGGCGCCGGCCGGCACCTTCTGCACCGTGCGCTCCACGATGCGGCCCGTCTCGTCGCGGATTTCCGCGCCCTCGCGCGTCAGCACCGCCCAGTCGCCCTCTTCCAGATAGGCAATGCGGTCGGTGAACGGGCCGAGGGCGATGGCGTCCGAGCCGAGGAACATCTCGCCATTGCCGTAGCCGATGGCGAGGGGAGAGCCGCGGCGGGCGGCGATCAGAAGGTCGGTCTTGCCGTCGAACAGGAAGCCGAGGGCGAAGGCGCCCTTGAGGCGCGGGAGCACGGCCGCCACTGCCGCCACCGGGTCCTTGCCGGCGAGCAGTTCGCGATCCACCAGCTGGGCGACGACCTCGGTGTCGGTGTCGCTCCGGAAGGAGACGCCAGCGGCCTTCAGCTCTTCCTTCAGCTCGCGGAAATTCTCGATGATGCCATTGTGAACCACCGCCACGCGCTTGGTGCCGTGGGGATGGGCGTTGCGCTCGGAGGGCTTGCCGTGGGTCGCCCAGCGGGTATGCCCGATGCCGGCGTGGCCCTTGGGCGGGTGCTTGTCGAGCTTGGTCTCGAGATTGCGCAGCTTGCCTTCGGCGCGGCAGATTTCGAGGTGACCATTCTCCAGGGTCGCGATGCCGGCGGAATCATAGCCGCGGTATTCCAGGCGCCGGAGCGATTCGACCACCTTGTCCGCGACGGCGCTCTTCCCCAGAATGCCGACGATTCCGCACATGCGATCTAACTCCGATGTTGGCGGCGCCCCAGATGAGCCCGGGTGACGGTCGCGCCCAAGGTGCACTGCAAAAACTGAATGGACCGTTCCTAACCCGCAACTCCTAACCGTCACGGGGCTGGAGCCGGAATCACATCGCCTTTCCGTTGGTGACAGGCGGGCCGACCTCAGGCCTTCTTCTTGGCCTCGGCCCGTGCGGCGCGGAACTCGCGCGCCCACCCCTCCTTCACCACCTGCCGGCTGCGGGCGATGGCAAGCGCATCCTCCGGCACATCCGAGGTGATGACGGCGCCGGTGCCCACATAGGCCCCCGCCCCGATCGTGACCGGCGCAACGAGGGCCGAATTCACCCCGATGAAGGCGCCCGCGCCGATCTCGGTGCGGTACTTGGAGAAGCCGTCGTAATTGCAGGTGATGGTGCCGGCGCCCAGATTGGCCCCCGCGCCCACATGGGCGTCGCCCACGTAGGAGAGGTGGTTCACCTTGGCGCCGCTCTCGATATGGGCGGCCTTGGTCTCCACGAAATTGCCGATGCGCACGCCTGCCTCCAGCCGCGTGCCGGGCCGCAGCCGCGCATAGGGGCCGATGGAGACGCCGGGCTCCAGATGCGCGCCTTCCAGATGGCAGAAGGCGTGGATCACCACATCGTCGCCCACGGTCACGCCCGGCCCGAACACGACGTTGGGCTCCACGATCACGTCGCGGCCGAGCACGGTATCGGCGGAGAAGAACACCGTCTCCGGGGCAATGAGCGTAACACCCTCGGCCATGGCGGCGCGGCGCAGGCGCTGCTGCAGGATGGCTTCCGCCTCGGCGAGCTGGATGCGGCTGTTGACACCGGCCACCTCGTCCGCGTCCGCCTTCGCCGCGACGGCCGGGCGGCCATCGGCGCGGGCAATCTCCACGGCGTCGGTGAGATAATATTCGCCCTTGGAATTGGCGTTGCCGATGCGGTCGAGGATGGAAAGCGCATCCTTGCCGGCGAGCGCCATCAGCCCGGCATTGCAGAAGCGGATCGCCTTCTCGGCCGTCGTCGCGTCCTTCTCCTCGCGGATGGCGACGAGTTCGTTGCCGGAGGTGACGAGGCGGCCATAGCCGGTGGGATCTTCCGGCTCGAAACCGAGCGCGGCAACAGCGGCGCCTTCGGCCAGCGGGGCGCGCAGGCGGGCGAGGGTCTCGGCGCGCACCAGCGGGGTATCGGCATAGAGGACGAGCACGTCGTCGGCGCCCTGTTCCAGCGCGGCACGAGCGGCGAGCACGGCATGGGCGGTGCCGAGCCGCTCGGTCTGCACGAACACCTGCGCATCCGGAACGATGCGGCTCGCCTCGGCGGCGACATCTTCGCGGCCGGGGCCAACCACGACGGCGGTGCGGGTGGCGCCGGCGGCACGGGTCGCCGCCAGCACGTGATGGAGCATGGAGCGCCCGGCGACCTTGTGGAGCACCTTGGGGAGGCGCGACTTCATGCGCGTCCCTTCCCCGGCGGCGAGCACCACCACGAGCAGGCTCCGGTCACTCATCGCGATTCCTCCGCGGCGCTAGCGTTCTGCCCCCCATTACCCCGCCGCCGCAGCAAGCGGAAGCGGGGAGGAGGCGAGACGCAAGCGCGCCGCAGATGGCGATTTTCAGGCGCCGCGGGTCCAGCGCACGGTCGCCTCGGCGACGCGGCGGCCGAGATGGGCGGCGGTGCGGCGGTCGGTGGCAGGGGGCACCATGTCCGGACCTTCATCGATGTTGGACTGGGCATAGGCGCCGGCGAAGCCGCCGAGGCGGTTCAGGTCTTCCGGCGAGCCCTTGGAATTGTTGTTGCCGGGATGCAGGCCAAGGCCCACCCACACCATGCCGTGCTGCTGCGACAGACCGAACATCGCATGGATGCCCTGATGCTTGTCACCGTTCTGGGCTCCGGAATTGACGAAGCCGGCGGCCAGCTTGTCCTTCCACTTCATCTCGAACCAGCGCTTGGAGGACTTCTCGGCGAAGGTCTGGAAGGCGGCCGAGACGTTGCCCATGTAGATCGGCGCGCCGAAGATGATGGCGGCGGCGCCGTCCAGCACGTCCCATTTGTCGTCCACCTCGTCCACGGAGACGAGGACGCCTTCCACGGCATCGACTTCCTTGATGCCGGCAAGCACGGATTCAGCCACGACCTTCGTGTGGCCATAGCCCGAGTGATACACGATCGCGACGACTGGCTTCGACATGACACATCTCCCGGTTGGGTTCGCCACCGGTTATGTCGTGCATGGATGCCCGCATCCAGCCTTAAGATCGCAATCCAGCCTTGCGCTTTCGCAAACGCACGGCGACCTGCTCAGCCGCCCTTGGGGAATTCCAGCCCCATCTCGCGATAGCGCTCGGGATCATCCGCCCAGCTTTCGCGCACCTTCACGAACAGGAAGAGATGCACGGGCTGTTCGATGATCTCGGATATCTCCTTCCGGGATTCGGTCGAGATGGTCTTGATGGTGTTTCCACCCTTGCCGAGCACGATCTTGCGCTGGCTTTCGCGCTCCACGAAGATCGTCTGCTCGATGCGCACGGATCCGTTGCGCAATTCCTTCCAGCTCTCGGTTTCCACCGTCGAGCGGTAGGGCAGTTCGTCGTGCAGGCGCAGGAACATCTTCTCGCGGGTGATCTCGGCCGCGAGCATGCGCATGGGCGCATCCGAAACCTGGTCCTCCGGATAGAGCCAGGGGCCGGGCGGCACCGTCTCGGCGAACCAGCGGCGCACATCTTCCACGCCGTCGCCGGTCAGCGCGGAGACCATGAACACCCGGTCGAACGGGACCTGCTCGGTGATCGCGGCGGCCAACGCCAGCAGGCTGTCGCGGCGGATCAGGTCGATCTTGTTGAGGATCAGCGCGCGCGGCTTGCGGATGTCCTTCAGCTGGCCGAGCAGCGCCTCGATATCCTCGTCGAGGCCGCGGTTGGCATCCACCAGCAGCGCAATCACGTCGGCGTCGGCGGCATGGGTCCAGGCGCTCGAAACCATGGCCCGCTCCAGCCGGCGCTTGGGCGCGAAGATGCCGGGGGTGTCCACCAGCACCACCTGAGCGGCGCCGTCCAGCGCGATACCGCGCACGATGGAGCGCGTCGTCTGCACCTTATGCGAGACGATGGAGACCTTGGTCCCAACCAGTTGATTGGTGAGCGTGGACTTGCCGGCATTGGGCGCGCCAAGCAAGGCGACGAAGCCGCAGCGGGTCGGTCCTTCGAGCGGCGTCAGGGGGGCGCGCGCGACGCGGTCCAGCTCGTCGTCGAAATCGTCCTCGTCGTCCTCATCTTCCGGGAGATCGTCCTCGGCGAGATCGTCTTCGGTAAGATCATCGTCGGACAGATCGTCTTCCGCGATCTCCGCATAGGCGACGTTTTCCGCAGCACCAGCGTCAACGAGGGTTTGCTCTTCCGGAGCGGCAGGCTTTTGATCCGGGGCGGCCGTGTCGGCGCCCGCCTTCTTCCTCGGTGCCATCAGGCCTCGTCCTTCTTCCAAACGCCCTCACGGACGAGGAAGGCGGCAGCGGCCGCCTTCTGTGCATTCTGCTTGGAGGCGCCATCCGCCTGCGCCGAGGCGAGGCCCGGCAGGTCCACCGCAACGGTGAAGCGGGGGGCGTGGTCCGGGCCGGAGCGCATCACCTCGCGATAGGCGGGCGGCGGCAGGCCCCGGGCCTGCGCCCATTCCTGCAGCACGGTCTTGGCATCGCGCAGCGGTCGGCGCGGGGCCTCCAGCCGGGGGCGCCAGAATCGCTCCACCAGCGCGTGAGCAGCCTCATACCCGCCATCGAGGAACACTGCCGCCACGACGCCCTCGGCCACGTCGGCGAGGATGGCGCGGCGCTTGTGCGCACCGGACTGGCTTTCGCCGGGGCCGAGGCGGATGAACGGGCCGAGGTCCATGTCCTCGGCGACTTCGGCGCAAGCTTCCTCGCGCACCAGCTCGGCGAGCCGGCGGGACAATTCTCCCTCCTCCCCTTCCGGGAAGGCGAGATAGAGCATGTGCGACACCACCGAGCCGAGCACGTGGTCGCCCAGGAATTCCACCCGCTGGTAGGAGCGCAGGCGCGGCGCCTCGCCCTTCACGGCGCTGATGTGGGACAGGGCCAGCTCAAGGATGGAGCGATCGCGGAAGCGGTAGCCGATCCGCTCCTCGAGATGGGCGAGATCCCGCCCCGCGCCGTTCAATGCACCCGCGTGAACAGCCGATCCCATCGCACCGTCCAAGGCCATGTCCAAACCTGCCACGCGGAAGCGCCCTCGTCGATGGAGAAGAAGATCAGTTGCGCCTTGCCGATGAGATTCTCGAACGGAACATAGCCCACCTGGCTCAGCACGCGGCTGTCGGCGGAATTGTCCCGGTTGTCGCCCATCATGAAGAAGTGGCCGAGCGGAACCTCATAGACCGGGGTGTTGTCGTAGAAGCCGTTGTCCACGAGATCGAGGGTCTCATAGGAGACGCCGTTCGGCAGCGTCTCGCGCCAGCGCTTCACCGGCACCCTGCGGCCCGAGCCGTCGTCCTCGCTCACGTCGGACAGGCGCTCGCGCTTTACCGGCACACCGTTGATGTGGAGGAGGCCGCCGATCATCTGGATCTTGTCGCCGGGCATGCCGACGACGCGCTTTATGTAGTCGGTCTCATTGTCCTTGGGCAGCTTGAACACCACCACGTCGCCCCGCGTCGGCTCCGAGCCGAGGATGCGGCCGGAGAAAAGGTTGGGCGAGAACGGAATCGAGAAGTGGGAATAGCCGTAGCTGTACTTGGACACGAACAGGTAGTCGCCGATCAGGAGCGTGTCCTTCATCGACCCCGAGGGGATGTTGAACGGCTGGAACAGGAAGGTACGGATCACCAGCGCGATCAGCAGCGCATGGACGATCACCCGGACGGTTTCGAGGGTGCCGCCGTCCTTCTTGGAATCGCTGTTCGCGGTCATTGGTATCCAAGGTTTCCCAAATGAGGCGCAGGGTAAGACAAACTGCGCCGAAACTGAGGAGATACCGGCAGATGCGCGCCGGCCTCTACAGGCGAGACCGCCCCTATAGAGGCTTCCCGGCCTCCCGGCAACGCGCCCGCCCCACCTGCTCCAGCGTCAGGCGCCGGAGCGCGGCACCGCCGAGATGATGACATGGGCGGCCGTCAGCGGCCCTTCGTCCGTGAGGGACAGATGGATGCGGGGCTCATATCCCTCCGGCACCATCTCCGCCAGCCGTCGCGCCGCGCCGCCCGTGAGCACCAGCGTCGGCTGGCCGGACGGCAGGTTCACGACGCCCATGTCGCGCCAGAACACGCCCCGGCTCAGCCCGGTGCCGAGCGCCTTGGCGCAGGCCTCCTTGGCCGCGAAGCGCTTGGCGTAGGTCTCCGCCCTGAGCTTGCGCCGATCCGCCTTTGCCCGCTCCAGCGGCGTGAAGACGCGGTTGAGGAACCGGTCGCCGAACCGCTCGATGGATTTGGCGATGCGGCGCGCATCCGAGAAGTCGGAGCCGATGCCGAGGATCATGCCGCCGCGTCCGCTGCTGCCGCGCGCCCGGCGGCGATGGCCGCCCGCATGGTGACGATGGCCGCCTCCAGCCCGACGAAGATGGCTTCGCCGATGAGGAAATGGCCGATGTTCAGCTCCACGATCTCGGGAAACGCCGCGATGCGCTCCGCCGTCGCATAGTCGAGCCCATGGCCGGCATGAACTTCCAGACCGAGCCCGTGGGCCTGCCGCGCGCCGGCCTTCAGCCGCGCGAACTCGGTCTCGGCCTCCGCCGTGCGACCTTCCGCCACCGCGTCGCACCAGCCGCCGGTGTGCAGTTCCACGATGTCGGCGCCGAGCGCGGCGGCGGCGGCGATCTGCCGGTCCTCGGCCGCGATGAAGAGCGAGACGCGGATGCCGGCCGCCTTCAGCCGGGCGATGCGCGGGCCGAGTTCGGCGGCGAGACCCGCCGCATCGAGGCCGCCCTCGGTGGTGCGCTCCTCCCGTCGCTCGGGCACGAGGCAGCAGGCGTTGGGCCGGATGGAGAGTGCGATGCCCACCATCTCCTCGGTGGCGGCCATCTCGAAATTGAGCGGCAGGTCTATGTCCGCCTTCAGGCGCGCCATGTCCGCGTCGCGGATATGGCGGCGATCCTCCCGCAGATGGGCGGTGATTCCATCCGCGCCCGCCGCGGCGGCGAGGAGAGCGGCGCGCACCGGGTCGGGCAGGAGGCCGCCCCGCGCGTTGCGCACGGTCGCCACGTGGTCGACGTTCACCCCCAGCCGCACCGGCTCCAGCACCGCCATCGTTTCCGCTCCTGCCGTCGTCACGCGCGTTCCTGCATGGTCCAGAACACCGTTACCCGCTTTGTCATCCCCCGGCTCGTCCGGGGGATCCACCTAGCCGACAGGCCGGTGCCCCGTCATCGATCACGCGGCAAACGGGACAGTGGATGCCCCGGACAAGCCGGGGCATGACAACTCAAGGACCTGCCTCGACCGGTGAGACACGCCTAATCATAACAACTTCAGCCGTTCACGCGCTCCACCTGCGAGACCACGTCGCGGGCCTTGAGATCGGCGATGATGGCGTTGAGGTGCCTCAGGTCGAACACCTCCACGTCGATCACCATCTCGTGGAAATCGGCCGAGCGGGCATGCATCTGCAGCCCGTCGATATTGCCGCCCCGGTCGCCGATGGCGCCCGCGATCTGCGCCAGCGAGCCGGGCGCGTTGCGGGCGGTGACAACGATGCGGGCGGGGAACCGCCCCTCGGACAGTTCGTCCACGTCCCAGCGCACGTCGAGCCAGCGCTCGGGCGCATCCTCGAAGCCCTGCAGCGACGCCGACTGGATGGGATAGATGGTGATGCCCTCGCCCGGCGTGAGGATGCCGACGATACGGTCCCCTGGCACGGCCCCGCCATCGGGCGCGAAGCGCACCGGCAGGTCGCCGTTGATGCCGCGGATGGGGATGGCATCGAGCCGCTCGGCCTTGGCGCCCTCGGGAATCTTGAACTTCAGGTTGTGCCCGCGCTTCAGCTCGAACCAGCCCTCGCCGCTGGCGCGCTCGGACCGCTCCTCGGGGCGGGGCGGCACCCAGTCGGGATAGACGGCGCGGATCACGTCATCGGTCTTGATCTCGCCCCGGCCGATGGCGGCGAACACATCCTCCGCCGAAGCGCGTGCGAGGCGCGGCGTGGCCTTCGCCACCGCGTCCTCGGTGAAGGGCTTGCCGACGCGGGTGAAGGCCCGCTCGGTGATCTTGCGGCCGAGGCCGGCATATTGGGCGCGCACGGCGGCGCGGGTGGCCCGGCGCACGGCGGCGCGCGCCTTGCCGGTGACGGCGATGGTTTCCCACGCGCCCGGCGGCGTCTGCGCCTTGGAGGTGATGATCTCCACCTCGTCGCCGTTCTTCAGCTCAGACACCAGCGGCGCGATGGAGCCGTTGATCTTGCAGCCCACGGCGGTGTTGCCCACGTCGGTATGCACGGCATAGGCGAAATCGATGGGCGTCGCCTTGCGCGGCAAGGCGATGAGCCGGCCCTTGGGGGTGAAGCAGAACACCTGATCGTGGAACAGCTCGAGCTTGGTGTGCTCGAGGAATTCCTCGGGCGAGAGCCCCTGCGAGAGATTCTCGATGGTCTTGCGCAGCCAGGCGTAGGCGCGGCTCTCGTGGGAGAGCATCTCCCCCGGCGCGCCCGACGCATCCTTGTAGAGGGCATGGGCGGCGATGCCGTATTCGGCGATCTCCTCCATGTCCTTGGTGCGGATCTGCATCTCGACGCGCTGGCGGCGCGGGCCGACCACCGTCGTGTGCAGCGAACGGTAGTCGTTGGGCTTGGGGGTGGAGATGTAATCCTTGAAGCGGCCGGGCACGATGGCCCACTTGGTGTGGACCACGCCCAAAGCCCGGTAGCAGTCCTCCACCGAGGAGACGAGCACGCGGAAGCCGTAGAGGTCCGACAATTGCTCGAAGCCGATGGCCTTGCGCTCCATCTTGCCCCAGATGGAAAACGGCCGCTTCTCCCGCCCCTTGACCTCGGCGACGATGCCGCGCCGGGCGAGTTCGTCCTTCAGCTCCCGCTCGATCTCCTGCACCACCGGCCCGTTGACCTGCCGAAGCTCGGACACGCGCGTGGTGATGCTCTCATAGGCCTCCGGGGACAGTTGGCGGAAGGCGAGATCCTCCAGCTCCTCGCGCATGTCCTGCATGCCCATGCGGGCGGCCAGCGGCGCGTAGATGTCCAGCGTCTCCTGCGCCACCCGGTCCCGCTTCTCCGGCGGCACCCATTTCAGCGTGCGCATGTTGTGGAGGCGGTCGGCGAGCTTGACGAGGAGCACCCGCACGTCGTCGGCGATGGCGAGCAGGAGCTTGCGGAGATTCTCGGCCTGCTTCGCCTGCTTGGAGACGAGGTCGAGCTTCTTGATCTTGGTGAGCCCCTCCACCAGCGTCGCGATCTGCTGGCCGAACAGGCGCTCGATCTCCGCCTTGGTGGCGCTGGTGTCCTCGATGGTGTCGTGCAGCAGGGCCGAGACGATGGTGGCATCGTCCAGCTTGAGATCGGTGAGGATCGCGGCGACTTCGAGCGGATGGGAGAAATAGGGATCGCCGGACGCACGCAGCTGACTGCCGTGCGCCCTCATGGCGTAGACATAGGCGCGGTCGAGCAGCGCCTCGTCGGTGTTGGGATTATACCGTCGAACGCGCTCGACGAGTTCGTATTGGCGCATCATGGCCGGAACGATCCGTCGCAGCACGGCGGAGCGGGTTGAGCACCCGCCCCATCCTGTTGGACCGTAGATATCATGCGGGGGGGCGGGATGCGCAAGCCATTGTCACTGCATGGGTGTGGGAATGTCGCGCATGCCTTGGCCCGCCTCCCTCCCCCTCCCC
Source organism: Xanthobacter flavus (assembly GCF_017875275.1). Taxonomy (NCBI): domain Bacteria; kingdom Pseudomonadati; phylum Pseudomonadota; class Alphaproteobacteria; order Hyphomicrobiales; family Xanthobacteraceae; genus Xanthobacter; species Xanthobacter flavus. The sequence goes on from NZ_JAGGML010000001.1 coordinate 5,223,189, forward strand.
ATGAGGAAGAGGGAGGCGCGAGTATCACGGCAGAAGCAGCGTCGCCCCGGTGGTGTTGCGGCCTTCGAGGTCGCGGTGTGCCTTCTGCACGTCCTTCAGCGCATAGGTCTGGTGGATCGGGATCTTCACCGCGCCGGTCAGCACCGCCTCGAACAGATCGTTGGCGGTGGCGATGAGGTCGGCCCGCTTGGCGACGAAGGTGCCGAGCGTGGGGCGGGTCGCGAACAGCGAGCCCTTGGCGGAGAGGTGCAGCAGGTCGAAATTCTTGATGGCGCCGGAGGCGTTGCCGAAGCTCACGAACAGGCCGAGGGGCTTCAGGCAGTCGAGGGAGGCGGGATAGGTGGCCTGTCCCACGCCGTCATAGACCACGTCGCACAGCTTGCCGGAGGTGATCTCCTTTACCCGGTGCACGAAGTCCTCGTCGCGGTAGAGAATCACCTCGTCGCAGCCGTTGGCGAGGGCCAGCTCGGCCTTGTCCTTGGAGCCCACGGTGCCGATGACGGTGGCGCCGAGGTGCTTCGCCCACTGGCACAGGATGAGGCCGACGCCGCCGGCGGCGGCCTGCACCAGAATCACGTCGCCCGGCTTGATGTGGTGGGTGCGGCGCACGAGATACTGCGCCGTCATGCCCTTCAGCATCATGGCCGCGGCGGTGCGGTCGTCGATGGCGGCGGGCAGATGCACCAGCGCCGCGGCTGGCACGTTCCGCAGCTCCGCATAGGCGCCGATGGTCATGGCATAGGCCACGCGGTCACCGGGGTGGAAATCGGTCACGTCGGGGCCGACCGCCTCGACCACGCCGGCGCCCTCATTGCCGGGAATGAAGGGCATGCTGGCGGCCTTGTAGAGGCCGGTGCGGAAATAGACGTCGATGAAGTTGAGGCCGATGGCGGTGTGGCGCACCTGCACCTGTCCGGGCCCCGGCGGCGCAACCACCACCTCCTCGAAGGTGAGCACCTCGGGTCCGCCCGTCTGATGCACCTGAACCGCATGAACCATGGCAACCAACCCCTATCCTCCCGAAGTTGGAGGGATCATAGGGCGGGCGGGGTCGGCCGCAAGCGCAGTCAGCGCCCTCCCGAAATCTTGAGCACCGCGCCTGTCGTGTAGCTCGCGGCTTCGGACAGCAGGAACAGCACCGCCTCCGCCACCTCCTCCGCCGTGCCGGGCCGGCCGATGGGGATGGACGGCGTCAGGCGCTCCAGCCGCCCGACCACGCCGCTCGCATCGTGAATGTCGGTGGCGATGAGGCCCGGCGCGACTGCATTCACGCGGATTCCCTCGCGCGCCACCTCGCGCCCGAGGCCCAGCGTGAAGCTGTCGATGGCGCCCTTGCTGGCGGCGTACCAGACATATTCCCCCGCCGAGCCCAAGGTCGCCGCCATGGAGGAGATGTTGACGATGGCGCCGCCCTTGCCGCCCCGCGCGGTGGACATGCGCCGCACCGCCTGCTGCGCCACAAGGATCGCCCCCGTGACGTTGAGATCGATGACATGGGCCATCTCGGCGGGGTCGGCATCGGCGAAGGGACCGGCGCGGCCGGTGATGCCGGCGTTGTTCACGAGGTCGGTGACGGTGCCGAGATTGGCGTCCACCTCCTCATAGAGACGGGCGATGTCCTCCGGCCGCGCCATGTCGCCCTTGACCACCAGAACCTCCGCCCCCAGCGCCCGCGCCTCGGCGGCCACATCGTCCGCAGAGGCGGCGTCGCGCGTGTAGTTGATGGCGATGCGTCCGTAGCCGGCCTCCGCCGCCTGCCGCACGCAGGCCGCGCCGATGCCCCGGCTGCCGCCGGTGACGAGCAGAACCTTGTCCGCGTTCATTCCTCGCCTCCCCTGTTGAGCGCGATCCGCCGCCGGCGACGGCCGGCGGCGGCGACGTTGAGCGCCTCGACCATCACCGAGAAGGCCATGGCCGCATAGATGTAGCCCTTGGAAACATGGGCGCCGAAGCCGTCGGCCACCAGCGTCACGCCGATCAGCACCAGGAAGGCGAGCGCCAGCATCTTGGTGGTGGGATGCGAGGCGATGAAGGCGGAGAGCGGCCCGGAGGCCACGAACATGATGCCCACCGCGATGATCACCGCCATCACCATGATGGCCAGATGCTCGGCCATGCCGATGGCGGTGAGGATGGAATCCACCGAGAAGACCAGATCGAGCAGGATCACCTGCACGACAATGGAGGCGAAGGCGCGTTTGGCCGCTCCGGCCCCATCCGCCGCGCCCGGCTCGTCCTCGCCTTCCAGGGCGCCGTGCATCTCCAAAGTCGCTTTGGCGATCAGGAAGGCGCCGCCGCCGATGAGGATGATATCGCGCCAGGAGAAGTCATGGCCGAACGCCGAGAACAGCGACTCTCTGAGGCCGATCAGCCAGGAGAGCGCGAACAGCAGCCCGATGCGCAGCAGAAGCGCTGCTGAAAGGCCGATCTGCCGGGCCCGCAGCGCCTGCGCGGGCGGCAGGCGCTGCACCACCAGCGAGATGAACACGACATTGTCGATGCCGAGCACGATCTCCATGGCCGTCAGCGTTACCAGCGCCGCCCAGGCTTCCGGCGACGTGATCCAATCCAGCATCGGCGCGCTCCCCTGCCCCAGATTCGCGAAGGCTGATCGGATCGCGGCGCGACTGCAAGTGCGAAGCACAGCAACACCAGGCGCGCACGCGCTGGTCCGCGGCCTCGTCCTGCACGTATCCGCGGCATCTCCGCAGCTTTCGCCGGAGTAGAGTCGGCTCTAGTGTCCCGTGATCCGACCATGAGGAGGCAGCGATGGAACACGACGTGATGCACGAGGTGGTCGTCGTCGGCGCGGGTCCCGCCGGACTTGCCACCGCCATCGGCCTCGCCGCGCGGGGCGTGTCGACCGCGCTCGTCACCGGCCCCGATCGCGGCGCGGACCACCGCACCACGGCTCTGCTGGAAGGCTCGGTGCGCATCCTCGACTCGTTCGGCGTCTGGGCGAGTATCGCGCCCCGCGCGGCGCCGCTGCGCGACATGCGCATCGCCGACGCCACCCGCCGGCTTGTGCGCGCGCCGGAGGTGACCTTCCGCTCCGCCGAGATCGGCCTCGACGCCTTCGGCTACAACATCGAGAACGACGCCCTGCGCAACAGCCTCCTCGCCGCCGCGATGGAGATGCCGGACCTCCACATCGCGCGCACCTCCGTGGAGCGTATCGATTTCGCGCCGGATGCAGTGACGCTCGCCCTCGCCGACGGCGCGCGCCTTTCCGCCCGCCTCGTCGCGGGGGCGGACGGACGGCAGTCCACGGTGCGCGCCGCCGCCGGCATCAAGATGCGCAACCGCGCCTATCCACAGGTGGCCTTCACCGCCACCGTGCGACACACGCGGCCCCACGAGGACACCTCCACCGAATTCCACACCGAGAGCGGCCCCTTCACGCTGGTGCCGCTCGCGGGCGAGCGCTCCTCCATCGTCTGTGTGGTCACCGAGCGCGAAGCCATCCGCCTGCTCGGCCTTGGCGACGAGGCACTGGCGCGGGAGCTGGAGGCGCGCGCCTCCTCCGTGCTCGGCCGGTTCGAGATGGAGGGTGGCCGCGGCGCCTTCCCGCTGGCGGCGGAGACTGCGGAAAGCCTCGTCGGCGACCGCGTGGCGCTGCTGAGCGAAGCCGCCCACATCATGCCGCCCATCGGGGCTCAGGGACTCAATCTCGGCCTGCGGGATGCGGCGGCTTTGGTCGCGCTCGTGGCCGATGCGTTGGCGTCCGGGCGCGATCCCGGCAGCCGCGAGGTGCTCGCGCGCTATGCGGACAAGCGCCAGCGCGACATTTCGAACCGCATGTCCGCCGTGGACCTGCTCAACCGCTCGCTCCTGTCCGATCTGGTGCCGGTGCAGAGCGTGCGCGGCTTCGGCCTCTATCTGCTCGACCGCGTCGGCCCGCTGCGGCGGACGCTCATGCGCCTCGGCGTCGGCGACAAGGCGGCGTGAAGCCGGCCGCATGAAGCTGGCAGCGTGAAGCTGGTGGCGTGACGATCAGAACAGGCTGAGCGGGATGAGGTGCTCGCGCAGCAGGTAGAGCATCAGCGTGACCGTCACGACTGACGACAGCGTGCCGAGGAGGACGGCGGTGGACGCCTCCTCCACGAACACATGGTATTGCCGCGCCAGCACGAACACGTTGAGCGCCGGCGGCAGCGCGGCCATCAGCAGCAGCGTTTCCTCCCACACCGGCAGGAACGGCCCGAACAGCGAGAGCGAGACCAGCGCCACGAACGGGTGGACGAGGAGCTTCAGCACCAGAAGCGGGGCAAGCTCCACCGGCACGCGCTTCAGCGGCCGCAGCGCCACGGTGACGCCGAGGGTGAACAGCGCGCAGGGCGCCGCAGCGTTCTTCAGATAATCCAGCATCCGCGAGAGGGCGTCCGGCTCCTTGAACTCGAACGCCGCCGCCAGCACGCCCAGCAGCGTCGCGATGTTGAAGGGGTGGGTCAGCACCCTTTTGGCGATGAGCACAAGGGTGTGGACGATGCTCTCGCCCCGCCCGCGCGTCGCCATCAACAGCGGCACGACGGTGAAGAAGAACATGCTGTCGGTGGCGAAGATGAGCGCCGCCGGGCTCGCGGCGGCCTGCCCGAAGGCGGCGAGCGTCAGGCCCGGCCCCATGTAGCCCACATTGGCATAGGCCCCGGCGGTAAGCGCGATGGCCGCCTCGCCGATATTCCCCTTCCTGAACCACAGGCCGACGCCCAGCGCCAGCAGCGACATGGTGGCGGTGGAGGCCAGCACGGCGAGGATGAAGGCGGGATTTGCCAGCTCGTGGAACGGCGTCTGCGCCACGATGCGGTAGAACAGCGCCGGCAGCGCCACATAAATGATGAAGAAGGAGAGCCAGGCGAGCCCCGCCTCCGGCAGCTTCACCCTGCGGCCGCAGAAATAGCCGAGGAAGATGAGGCCGAAGAACGGAAAGGCGAGGCCGAAGAGGTCGCTCATGATCGCCGGAGGCTGGCCGGAAGGCGGCGGGATGGAGGCAGCATTGGTGCCCCCTTCCTACAAAGCCCCGCGATGGATGGAAAGCGCAGGCGCCCCCGATCAGCGCGCCCCCGCCTTTCCCATCAGATGCCGAGCGGCATAAAGCTCGGGATAGAGCCGGTTGCGGAACTGGCTCGCGGCCGGCTCCACCGTCGCCAGCAGCCGGTCGATGGCGCCGGAGTTCGGCGTATCGGCCCAGGCGCGGCGCGCGATGGGACGGTCGTCGAGCCAGAAGGGGCTCCAGTCCAGCGTGGTCTCGATGAGTTCGCGGGCGAAGTCCGGCCCCTCCTCTAGCGAGCCCTGCAGCACCACGTCGATGTAGGACTGCACCAGCGGGAAGTTCACGTCAGGGTACTGGAGATCGGCTGGGCCTTTGCCGTCGGAATTCTTCGGCACGTAGATCCAGATCTTGCCGACGCGGGGCAGGCCTTCCCAGTCGACGGCTTCCACATGGGCCTGATCCAGCTCCACCCGGTTGTATCCGCCCTCCCTTGTATCGAACGCGGCGAGCTCGGCCTCGTCCTTCACCGGGAAGATGACGCCGTTGATGCTGTAGGCCTCTTCGCCCGGCATGCGCGGGCGGATGCCGAGGGCGGTGAAGCCAGCCGCGCCCTCGCGCGGGGTGAAGCGCGACGCCCATGACCGGACATAGCCGAAGCTCCCCGAGATTCGCGCCGCGATGGCGGGCACGGGGCGCCCGGAGGTGGAGGTCCGCGACGGCCCGTTGATCAGGGAGCCGTAGCCGAACAGGAAGTCCCGCGGCGCATTGGCGAGACGCTGGCCCCAGAAGTCCTTCCCCATCACCGGCAGGGTGGAAGCAGCCAGCCCGGCGACACCGCCGAGCATTCCGCGCCGCGAGATCATCATGCCCAAGGTCCCCCTGCCCGATGCGCCTTCGCCTTCGCCCTGAAGTCGTGTTGCGCGGGCGGGCGAGCTATGCTGCATTGCAATCAACAGGTTCTGCGGGGGGTTGTACACCCCTCGCCCGATCCATACGGGGGGACTCATGAAGCTGCCGCGCCAATTCTTCAAGCCGCTCGCCATCGGCGCGCCCGCACCTTATCGCGAACTGCCGGTGCGGCTGGAGCGCATGATCCATTTCGTGCCGCCGCACCTGGAGAAGATGCGCGCCAAGGTGCCGGACATCGCCAGGCAGGTGGACGTCGTGCTCGGCAATCTGGAGGACGCGATTCCCTCCGACGCCAAGGAGGCCGCGCGCAGGGGCTTCATCGAGATGGCGAAGGCCACCGATTTCGGCTCCACCGGCCTGTGGACCCGCATCAACTGCCTCAACAGCCCGTGGGTGCTGGACGACATCGTCGAGATCGTCAGCGAGATCGGCAACAAGCTGGACGTCATCATGCTGCCCAAGGTCGAGGGCGCCTGGGACATCCACTATCTCGATCAGCTTCTCGCCCAGCTCGAGGCGCGCCATTCCATCGAAAAGCCCATCCTCATCCACGCCATTCTGGAGACCGCCGAGGGCGTGAAGAATGTGGAGGAGATCGCGGCCGCCTCCCCGCGCATGCACGGCATGAGCCTCGGCCCGGCCGATCTTGCCGCCTCCCGCGCCATGAAGACCACCCGCGTCGGCGGCGGCCATCCGGACTACAAGGTGCTGGCCGATCCGGACGGTGACAAGCCGCGCGCCGGCTATCAGCAGGACCTGTGGCATTATACCGTCGGCAAGATGGTGGATGCCTGCGCCGCCAACGGCATCAAGCCGTTTTACGGCCCGTTCGGCGACTTCGCCGACCTCGCCGCGTGCGAGAGCCAGTTCCGAAATGCCTTCCTGCAGGGCTGCGTCGGCGCCTGGTCGCTGCACCCCACGCAGATCGAGATCGCCAAGCGCGTGTTCTCGCCCGATCCGGGCGAGGTGGCGTTCGCGCTCAAGATTCTCGAAGCCATGCCGGACGGCGCGGGCGCGGTGATGATCGACGGCAAGATGCAGGACGATGCCACCTGGAAGCAGGCCAAGGTGATCGTCGACCTTGCCCGCATTGTCGCAGCCAAGGACCCGGAAATGGGCAAAGCCTACGGATTGTGAGAGAATTAGTTAACCAGCGGCCGCGGCGAAGGTCGCCGCGGCACTCGCGCCCGGTTTCGGGCGCAGTGGAATAGTCAGGAAGAGGCGGGACATGGCCAGCCAGGACAAAGCGCGCGCAAAGCCCGCAATCGTTGCTCCCATTGGCGACGGCATCCCCGAAGACCCCACGCATTACGCTGCGTCAGAACTCGGTGCGGGCATGCGTCAGGCGAGGTTCCGCATCGGCGAGGTGGTGCGCCACAAGCACTTCCCCTTCCGGGGCGTGGTGTTCGACGTGGACCCCGTGTTCGACAACACCGAGGAGTGGTGGCTCTCGATTCCCGAGGACATCCGCCCCCACAAGGACCAGCCGTTCTACCACCTGCTCGCCGAGAACGCGGACAGCGAATACGTCGCCTACGTCTCCGAGCAGAATCTGGAGCGCGACACATCCGAGGAGCCGGTGCGCCACCCCAAGGTCACCGAGGCTCTCTCCGAGGATGGCGCCGGCGGCTGGCGGGTGCGGCCCGATCTGGTGAACTGACGAGCCGTTCACTGATCGTTGGACTCGAAAAAACCCCCGGCCACAAGCCGGGGGTTTTTCTTTTAGAGAGAAGGCGACGGCAGGTGCCGCCGGCTCACTTCTTCGCCGGATCAGCCGCAGGCGCAGCCGGAGCGGGAGCGGGAGCGGCAGGCTTGGCGGGGGCGGCGGTCTTCTCAATCTTCGCGTCGGCGCGCAGCTTCGTCACCATGTCGGCCTGCGCCTTGCGGACGAGGTACTGTTCCACCTGGTCCTCGACCTGCTCATAGGCCGGCACCGGCTTCTGGCGCTTGTCCTCGACCTTGATGATGTGCCAGCCGAACTGGGTCTTCACCGGGTCGGAGACCTGGCCCTTCTCCAGCTTGAACGCAGCTTCGGCGAATTCCGGCACCATCTGGTCCTTGGTGAAATAGCCGAGATCGCCGCCGTCCTCGGCGCTGTCCTTGGAATTCTCCTTGGCGAGCTTGGAGAAGTCCTCGCCGGCCTTGGCGCGCTTGGCGATGTCCTTGGCCTTGGCCTCGTCGTCCACCAGGATGTGGCGGGCGTGGACTTCCATGTCGGCGGGCGCCGACTTCACCAGATCGTCGTAGGTCTTGCGCTTGAGCTCCGCGGAAACGGCCTTCTTGGCCTCCTGCATCATGAGCGCTTCCATGAGCGCCTTCATGCGGGCGTAGGCGAGGCGATTCTGGAACTCGGGGGTCTGGTCGATCTTCTGCGCCTCGGCGGCCTTGGCGATAAGGGTCATGTCGGTCAGGAACGACAGGACGTATTCATCGCGGGCCGGGCCACGGACTTCGGGCGGCAGGCCGGAGCCGATGTCCTCGATGGCGATGTTCAGCTCGCTCTGGCGGATGGGCGTCCCGTTGACGGTGACGAGGACCGGATCGGCGCCGGGGGCTGCCGCAGGGGCCGCAGCAGGAGCGGCCGTGGGTGCCGGGGCTCCCTGCGCCAACGCCGCCCCCATGGAGGCCGCGGAAACCGAGGCCGCGAGCAGGGCGGCGAAGAGGGAAAGCTGAGCGGAACGCTTCATGGGGCCGTTTTCCTCGGATATGTGTCGTCGGATGCGCCGATGCGCGCGCAACCTTGCTCACGTGTCCTCCGCTGACAAGAGGGCATTGTTGCGGCATACCGGCGACTGGAAAACGCACGGCGGGGCTTTCGTTCCCACGCGCGAGCCTGTATAAGGCGCGCCTTCAATCGGGAATGCTGGCCCCAGGGCGAGCCCCGCGAATTGCTTCCAGGCATTTCGCAACCGGGCTCTAGACGAACGCGCACAGGCGTCGTCTTCCGTCTTCAGGTTCGGCGCACACCGATCACAAGTTCGAAAAGCCGCAAGGGCGCCAGCCGGCGCGCTCGCATGTTGCGCCAGTTGGCGAGTCACCTGGCTCGTTCCGTCGTTCAGGAGTTTGGACAATGGCTGTCCCGAAGAGAAAGACCTCGCCGTCCCGTCGCGGCATGCGCCGTTCGGCCGACGCGCTGAAGCAGCCCACCTATGTGGAAGACAAGGATTCGGGCGAGCTGCGCCGTCCGCACCACGTCGACCTCAAGACCGGCATGTATCGCGGCCGTCAGATCCTGAAGCCCAAGGCCGAGGCCTGAGCTTCAATCAAGCGAGCGGCGGCCGCACGGCCGCCCGCTGCAGCGCCGGCGCAACCCGTCGGCGCGCTGCGCCCTTCACGCGGGCGCTTCGGCCCCGGAGGCGTCACGCTCAGCGACCGGGCCCATCTGGTCCCGCCCGTGTCGCCGCCACGCGATTCGCTCCCGCGCATGGGATCACCGTTTTAGGGCGACCGGCCCAAACGGCACGCGTCTTTCCAACGGCGCTCTTTCTCTCCCCAAATCTGCCCATCCCATGAGCCAAATGGCTGCGCATGAACGCGCGACCTGCGCACGGCGCATTGCGCGTGCTGCCTTCGCCCGCCCTTGATTCTCCCTTTACCCAACTGGCGATCAGGCGGAATGGCGCACCCCGGGCCGCCTCCGCGTCCGTGACATTTGGCGCCCGATGTGTCATCGCATCGGCCGGAGCCGGGCGGTGCCGAAGGGGTGATCCCAAGCGCCATCCTGGGCATTTTGCCGGCTGAGCGGTCCCGAGGAGCACCAATGCTGACACCCGTCCCGTTGCTGATCGTCCCCCTCGCCCTCTACAACATCATGGTCTTCCTGATGCCCGGCACGGAATGGACCACTGTGCTCACCACGGTAGACATGATGTCGGGGGCGCAATGGACGATCACCCTCGCGGAGGGTTTCATCGTCCTCAGCCTGTTCTTCCTGTTTTTCGAGATTCTGAAGTCGACGCGCATCACCTCGCGCTCGATCATCGATCACATGCTGTCGATGCTCGTGTTCGCGGCCGGCCTCGCCGAGTTCCTGCTGGTGCGCCCTGCCGGAAACTCGGTGTTCGCCATCCTGCTGTGCATCATGCTGCTGGACGTGGTGGCCGGATTCTCGGTCTCGATCCGGGTCGCGCAACGCGACTTCAGCGTAGATCCGCGCGTGCAGCAGTAACGACTGCACTGCGATGCAACGGCCCGGCTGAACCGGCCACCGCGCATCTCTTGGATTCCGCATGTATTGGATTTCGAGACGCCGGCCCCCTATCGGGCGGCCGGCGACGCGGGTCGATCAGCTGCCGCTGCCTTCCTTCGGCTGGCTGCGGGCTTCACCGGGAGCATCGTTCTTGGCCACGAGCTTAGGCTCCGGCTTGGGAACGAGCTGCTCCAGCTTGGCCTGCATATCCGCCATCTGGCGCTTCAGGACGTCGAGTTCGTCGACACGCTCGGGCTGCGCAGATACAGCCTGCGCGGGCGCGGCGGCCGGAGCAGCGGGCGTCGCCGGCTCGTCGCCCTTTGGGAAGGGCAGGAACAGGTGGAACGCACGCTCGAACACTTCCATGTTGCGGCGCACCGTCTCGTCCAATCCGGCGAACGGAGCGCCCGGCACCGGAAAGGGCGTGCCGGCAAGCGTCTGGGAGAGGTGATCCCGGAACTTGCCCTGATCCTTGGTGAAGCTGTCGATGGACGCTTCCAGGTAACGAGGCACTAGCATCTGCATGCTGTCCCCGTAGAAGCGGATGATCTGGCGCAGGAAGGCGATGGGCAGAAGGTTCTGCCCCTTGTTTTCCTGCTCGAAGATGATCTGCGTCAATACCGAGTGCGTAATGTCCTCGCCATTCTTGGCGTCATACACCACGAAATCCTCGCCTTCCTTCACCATATTGGCGAGGTCTTCGAGAGTCACGTATGTGCTGGTCCCCGTGTTGTAGAGACGGCGGTTCGCGTATTTCTTGATGGTGACTGGCTCTTGCGATTTGGCCATCGTCCGGTCATCCGTTTCCTTGGGCGGAACGGCAGGTTAAGGCGTTTCCAAGTGCAGAGCTACCACTTTGTGTGCGCTGCCCATGGCGCCTTTCGCAGCGCGGTTCCCTGGCGTCCCGACCAAGGTTGAACAGCTGCTTTTGATCCGCCCCCTTGCCATGCGATGGGTCATTGACACATGGTCCGGCCCGGACACGATAGAGGTCAAGCCTTCCCACTCGCCATCCGGCAAAGAGGCGCGGAGCCACCCGCCCGATCTTCCCAGGAGAGACTTCCATGAAGGACGAGGTCGTCATCGTCGCCGCCGCGCGTACCCCTGTCGGGTCGTTCAACGGCGCGCTCGGCACGCTTCCCGCGCATGAGCTCGGTGCCATCGCCATCAAGGCCGCCCTCGAGCGCGCTGGCGTCGCCCCGGCAGCCGTGAGCGAGGTGATTTTGGGCCAGGTGCTCACCGCCGCCCAGGGCCAGAACCCCGCCCGCCAGGCCTCGATCAAGGCCGGCGTGCCCATCGAGGCGCCTGCCTACGAGGTGCAGATGGTCTGCGGCTCGGGCCTGCGCTCGGTCGCGCTCGGCGCCCAGGCCATCGCCAACGGCGACAGCGAGGTCGTGGTGGCCGGCGGCCAGGAATCCATGAGCCAGTCCACCCACGCCGCGCACCTGCGCAACGGCGTCCGCATGGGCAATGCCGACTTCGCCGACACCATGATCAAGGACGGCCTGTGGGACGCCTTCAATGGCTACCACATGGGCGTGACCGCGGAGAACGTGGCCAAGGAATTCCAGATCACCCGCACCGAGCAGGACGAGTTCGCCGTCGCCTCCCAGAACAAGGCCGAGGCGGCCCAGAAGGGCGGCAAGTTCAAGGACGAGATCGTCCCCGTCACCATCTCCACCCGCAAGGGCGACGTGGTGGTGGACCAGGACGAGTACATCCGCCACGGCGCCACCATTGACGCCATGGCCAAGCTGAAGCCCGCCTTCGCCAAGGAGGGCACCGTGACCGCCGGCAACGCCTCCGGCATCAATGACGGCGCCGCCGCCGTGGTGCTCATGAGCGCCGCCCGCGCCAAGGCCGAGGGTAAGACTCCCCTCGCCCGCATCGTTTCCTGGGCGCAGGCCGGCGTCGATCCGTCGGTGATGGGCACCGGCCCGATCCCGGCGTCCAAGCTCGCGTTGGAAAAGGCCGGCTGGTCCAAGGACGATCTCGACCTCATCGAGGCCAACGAGGCGTTCGCTGCGCAGGCCATCGCCGTCAACAAGGGCCTCGGCTGGGACACCTCCAAGGTCAATGTGAACGGCGGCGCCATCGCCATCGGCCATCCGATCGGCGCCTCGGGCACCCGCATCCTCGTGACCCTGCTGCACGAAATGCAGAAGCGCGATGCCAAGAAGGGCCTCGCCACCCTCTGCATCGGCGGCGGCATGGGCATCGCCATGTGCCTCGAGCGCGACTGAGCCGACCGGTTCAGGCAGCAGGACGGAAGGCTGCGCCCCGGGCCTTCCCGTCCTTAAAGGGGTCGCGACCTTGGATCGCGGCCCTTCGTCTCCGAACGGAAATACCGACTTGCTACACACCGCCCGAGCGTGGCTCGACCCGCTTCGGCTGGGTGGGGATTATTCAGGTCGAGCCAATAGCGTTAAGTGAAGGAGGGAAACCATGGGACGCGTCGCATTGGTCACGGGCGGCACGCGGGGTATCGGCGAAGCAATCTCGGTGGCGCTGAAGGCCGCCGGAAAGACCGTCGTCGCCAATTTCGCGGGCAATGAAGAGGCCGCCAAGGCCTTCACCGAAAAGACCGGCATTCCCGCCTACAAGTGGGACGTGTCCGATTTCGAGGCCTGCAAGGCGGGCATCGCCAAGGTGGAAGCCGAGGTCGGCCCGATCGAGATCCTCGTCAACAACGCCGGCATCACCCGCGATGGCCAGTTCCACAAGATGTCGCTCGACCAGTGGAACGCGGTGATCAACACCAACCTCAACTCCGCCTTCAACATGACGCGCAACGTCATCGAGGGCATGCGCGACCGCAAGTTCGGCCGCATCGTCTGCATCTCGTCCATCAACGGGCAGAAGGGCCAGTTCGGCCAGACGAATTATTCCGCCGCCAAGGCCGGCGAGATCGGCTTCGTGAAGGCCCTCGCGCAGGAAACCGCGAAGCTCGGCATCACGGTCAACGCCATCGCCCCCGGCTACATCGCCACCGAGATGGTGCGCGCGGTGCCGGCGGAGGCTTTGGCCAAGATCGTGGCGACGATCCCGGTCGGCCGCCTCGGCGAGCCGGAGGATATCGCCCGCGCGGTGGTGTTCCTCACCTCCGACGACGCCGGCTTCATCACCGGCTCGACCATGACCGTCAACGGCGCCCAGTACATCTGCTGATCGCGCCCTCCGGCGAATGAAGGCGGCCCGCGTCCCTCCCGGACGCGGGCCGTTCGCATTTTCAGACGCCTTTCAGATCACCAGCGTCTGGAGCAGCGCCCGAACCGGCGCGGGAATCGGCACCGGCCGCTGCGTCGCCCGCTCCACATAGACATGGACAAAATGCCCCTGCGCCGCCGCGCTCGGGTCGTCGCCCTGGAACAGGGCGATCTGGTAGCGCACCGAGGACGAGCCCAGCTTCGTCACCCGCATCCCGGCCATCACCGGGGCCGGATAGGTGAGGCTGCGGAAGTAGGTGCAGCGCGTCTCCACGACCAGGCCGATGATCGGGCTCGTCTGCGGGTCCAGCAGCCCGGCGGAGACGAGATGCTCGTTCACCACCGTGTCGAAGTAGGAATAATAGACCACGTTGTTGACGTGGCCGTAGACGTCCACGTCCATCCACCGGGTCGTGATCGGCAGCACATGATGGAAGCCGTCAATCGTTACCGGCTCCTCGCGCGCCGCCGTTCCCCCTGCCCCGCTCATATCAGCCCCTCCTTCGCATCTCCCGCCATTTAGAGGGAGGGGACGGGCAAGGCCAAGCGCTGCGATGCGGCGTTCAGGCCGGCTCGTCGCCGGGCGGCAGCGGCTGCTCCGGCACCTTGAGGGCATCGGCGAGCCGCATGCGCGCGGAGCCGGGCCGCAGCGGCTTCTGCTGGCTCTCGTGGGGCGCCCAGCCGGAGAGGAACACGATTTCGAACGTCGCCCGCACCTTGCCGTCCGGATCGGCAAAGCGCTCGGCATAGACTTCGGCCGCGCGCAGCAGCGTCGCCCGGCGCAGCGGCACGCGGCGCCGTTCGGCGAGGGCGTTGGCCCCGCCCATCCGCCGCAGATCGGAGAACAGGGTGAAGGGCGAGGAATAGCGCACCACCACGCGGTCCACGTCGGTCACCGGCAGGGCGAACCCCGCCCGTTGCAGCAGCGCGCCGAGATCGCGCACATCGGCGAACGGCGCGACGCGGGGGGAGAGCCCGCCCGTGGTCTCGCTTTCGGCGATGGCGAAGGCCTGCCGCAGCTCGGTGAGGCTGCCGCCGCCGAGAAGCGCGGCCATGAACAGCCCGTCCGGCTTCAGCGCCCGCCGCACCTGCGCCAGCACGCCGGGCAGATCGTTCACCGATTGCAGCGCCAGCGCCGAAACCACCAGATCGAGGCTGCTGGCAGCGAACGGCAGCGCCTCCTCGTCGGCGACGACGGCGGGCGGCGCGAGATCATGGGCCAGCGGCGCGGCGCGGACGAGATGCTCCACCGCCGGAAGACGGGACAGCGCCTGCGCCAGCGCGCCGGTGGGTGTGCCGAGATCGACGGCGCTGGAGAAGGTCCGCTTCACCGCGGACAGGCGGTCCGCCACATCTTCCGCCGCCCGCTCCAGAAGGAAGGTCTCCGGCCCCTGCGCGGCCGCGCGGGCCAGACGCCGGCGGATCAGGGCACGATCGAAGACAAGGTGGGGCTCGGTTTCGGAGGCGGGGGTCATGGGCCGCATATAGGCGCTCGCGACGGCGGATGCACCTGCCCGCCATTCATCCACGCCGTTCCTGCCCGCCGCTTCTGCCCGACGTTTCTGCCTGTCCCGGGAAAGCTGCCTTTCCCACCGCGCTTATTGATCGGTGCCCGGCGAGCCGCTACAGGCCACGGAGCCAATAAGACTTTCGCACAAGCGGACGGGAGAGCGCCCATGGACAAGGCAACCGGTACGGCCACGGCCTCCGACAGGGAGATCCTGCTCACGCTCTTCGAGACCGCCCTGGCCGCCGCTTTGCCGGAAGGCAAGTTCAGGGACCGCCTCCCCGCCCCGCCCGACGCCGCCAAGGGCGGCCGCACCATCGTCATCGGCGCAGGCAAGGCGTCCGCCCGCATGGCGCGCGCGTTCGAGGAGGAATGGGGCCACCCCTGCGAGGGCCTCATCGTCACCCGCTACGGCCATGGCTGCGAGACGAAGCACATCGAGATCGTCGAGGCCGCCCATCCCGTCCCCGATCAGGCCGGGCTCGACGCCGCCCGCCGTATCCTGGAACTGGCGCGCGGCGCCGGGCCGGATGACCTCGTGGTGTGCCTCATGTCGGGCGGCGCGTCCTCGCTGCTGACGCTTCCGGCCGAGGGGCTGACACTGGCCGACAAGCAGGCTCTGAATTCCGCGCTGCTCAAGTCTGGCGCGCCCATCGGCGTGATGAACCGGGTGCGCAAATCCATGTCCGCCATCAAGGGCGGGCGCCTCGCAGCCGCGATCGCCCCGGCGCGGGCCGTCACCTACCTCATCTCCGACGTGCCCGGCGACGATCCCGCCGCCATCGGCTCCGGCCCCACCATTCCCGAGGCCTCGGACCCCGAGACCGTGCTCGGCCTGATGCGCACCTGGGGCATCGAGATCACCGACAAGCTGGAGCAGGTCATCCGCGCCAACACGGTCGCGGGCGACGCCATTCCCGGCCAGGAGGTGCACATGATCGCGACGCCGCTCATGGCGCTGAAGGCCGCGGAGGAGAAGGCGAAAGCGCTCGGCCTCACCCCGCTGATCCTCGGCGACGCCATCGAGGGTGAGGCGCGGGAGGCCGGCAACGTCTTCGCCGGCATCGCCCGTTCCGCCTCCGAGCACGGCCTGCCGGCCGCCGCGCCCTGCGTGCTGCTCTCCGGCGGCGAGACCACCGTGACTGTGCGCGGCAAGGGCCGGGGCGGTCGCAGCGTGGAATTCCTGCTTGCCCTTGCCATCGCGCTCAAGGGGCGAGAGGGCATATCCGCCATCTCCTGCGATACGGACGGCGTTGACGGCACCGAGGACAATGCGGGCGCCTGGTTCGATGCCGCGCTGCTGGCGGACGCCACCGCGCGCGGGCTGAAGGCGGACGACTACCTCGCCAACAATGACGGCTACAGCTTCTTCTCCGCCCTCGACCGGCTGGTGATGACCGGGCCGACGCTCACCAACGTCAACGATTTCCGCGCGATTCTGGTGCGTTGACACCGCCATAGCGAATTGCGGCTGCCCCATGTCCGCACGCTTCTGTTGCAGCGCAGCAGAGCTGCGGCTGACGCATGGCTCATTTTGTTTGAGTGAAATCAAAAAACTAACCGACAAAGCCTCCAAATCGGCATGGCTTTGCCGTATTGGTCAACGTCAGCCCTATTGACCTTTGCTGCGCTGCACATAGTTTGAGGCCACCAAGAAGCGGGGGCGACCGGGAGGAACCGGAGGTTTTAGACGCCAAGTCTGGAGACCATTATGACCGATGAGGTCGCACCGGGGATCATCCGGAAGCTTTGGAGCGGAGAAACCGGACGGTTCCGGGACCATCTCCTCAGGCTCGATACGGACAGCCGCCGGTTCAGGTTCGGCTCCGCAGTATCCCCTGAATTCATCGAGCGCTACGCGTCGCGGGTGTTCCGCACGGGAGCCATCGTGCATGGCTGCTTCGTCGACGGCGAGCTGCGTGCCGCCGCCGAGCTCTACCCCATGGGCGACGTGCTGCCCGGCGAGGCGGAAGCCGCCTTCAGCGTCGAGACCGATTATCAGAACCACGGCCTTGGCACCCTGCTGCTCGATCGGGTGATCCTCTCCGCGCGCAATCGCGGCATCCGTTCGTTGTTCATGAGCTGCCTCGCCCATAACCGGCGGATGCAGCAGATCGCCCGCAAATATGATGCGGAGCTGAAGTTCGAGCATGATGAGGTGACGGCCGAGCTGACCGCGCCCTTCCCCACCGCGCTGTCGCTGGCGCAGGAAGCCGCGGCGGACGCCCAGGGCATGGCAGGGGCCGTGCTTCAGGCCCAGCGCATCGCCACCAGCCGCATGCTCGACCTCTTCCTCTCCCCTGCGATCGAGCCGGTGCTGGAGCCGCAGTGATCCGACCCGTCTGCCCCGACGTGTGACCCGGCCCTTCGCAAGGAGGGCCGGCAAACAAAAACCCCCGGCGGTGCCGGGGGTTTTTTACGTTCAGACCGATCACTGGCCCGAAATCACTGGCCCGTCTTGGCCTTTTCCAGCTCCTGGCCCTTCTTCAGAAGAGCGGCCTTGCCCTGCTCTTCCTGCTGCTGGGCGGCGGCGCGGGCTTCCTCCACACGCTTGCGCTCCAGCTCCATGGCAACCTTGGCGTCCATGCCGGGGCCATCATAGGCCTTGCCGAAATCGGCGTTGGAGATGGGCAGGCTCAGGGTGCGGCCGGTGCCGTTCACCATCTGCAGATAGACCGCATTGGCCTTGCGCAGCTTGGCGACGAAGGTGCCGTCCACCTCCAGATCGCCGATGCAGGTCGCGCCGCCGCCCTGGATGGGCTGGCACAGCACGAACGGGATGTTCACCGGGTCCTTGTCGAGGGTGATGCGCAGGCCGGGCTGGAGGCGCATGCCGAGCGGCACGGAGATGTTGATGTGCTTCTTGGGCTCATCCTGCATCTCGATGATGTCGACCTTGGCGATCGCCTGGCTTTCCACGCCGAGCACCTGGGTCAGCACGCAGACCTGCTTCTTCCGCTCGGGGACTTCCTGGCAGATCTTCTGCCACGGCGAGGCGGAGAACTTCACGTCCGGCTCGCCCTGCTGGGCCTGGCCCGGCTGCGCCGCACCAGCGGGCGCGGCAGCGGCGGGCGCCGCAGGCTTGGCGGCGGGCGCCGCAGGCTTGGCCGGGGCGGCAGGCTTCGCCGGCTGGGTCGCGGAGGGCTGGGTCTGGGCAAAGGCCGGACCGGCGAGCGCCACAGTGAGCAGCGTGGCGGCGACGGACGCCGTGAGCCGCGCGGTGGAATGGGTCTTCGTCATCGTGGCCTTTCCTGTGGTCTCTGCCGCCGGGCTCCCGCATGCGCAGGCGCACGCGCACGCCGGAGCAGCCCGCGCCCCCTCTCGGACACCGGCTCTCTCCTGCCCAATTGAGGCGAGAAGGTGACAAACCGGTCGTCATCTTCACATCTGGCGGCAGGCGCTAGATTGCGGAGGATTGCGGCCAACTGACGGCGCCCCCTGCAACCTGCGGCAAATGCTTACCGGACGCCGCGCGTGGGTGTCTGATTATGGCATACGAATCAAGACCCCGTCTTTGCTATGCTTGGCCTTGCGGGGGCAAAGGTGCGTCGGAGGGCCATGATGACCGGCTGCGGAACAGCCCTGCGCGCGACGGGGACGGCTTGCCTTCTCGCCGTCGCCATTCTGCTGGCGCCCGGAGGCGACCGAGCCGCGGCCCAACCGCTTGACAAGGCCGCGGCCATCGCGATGCGCGGGGCGCCCGCGTTGCCGCCCGGCTTCACGTCGCTCGCCTATGCCAATCCCGATGCGCCCAAGGGGGGACGGCTGACGCTCTCCCTGCTCGGCACCTTCGACAGCCTCAATCCCTTCATCGTGAAGGGCACCTCGCCCGCCGTCCTGCGCGGCATGGTGACCGAAAGCCTGATGGCGCGTTCGCTGGACGAGCCCTTCACGCTCTACCCGCTGCTCGCGCGTGCCGTCTCCACCGACGAGACGCGCTCCTTCGTCGAGTTCACCCTCGATCCGGCCGCCCGCTTCTCGGACGGCAGCGCGCTGACCAGCGCCGACGTGCTGTTTTCGTTCTCCCTCATGCGCGATATGGGCCGGCCCAATCACCGGCTCTATTACGGCAAGGTCACCAAGGCCGAGGCGCCGGACGCCCATACCGTGCGCTTCACCTTCGCCGAGCCGGACCCCGAGCTGCCCCTCATCATGGGGCTGATGCCCGTCTTCAGCGCGCAGGGGATCGACCGCACGCGGTTCGAGGAGACGACGCTCACCCCGCTCCTCGGCTCCGGCCCCTACAAAGTGAGCCAGCTAAACGCCGGTGCTTCCCTCACGCTGGAGCGCAATCCGGACTATTGGGGGCGGAACGTCGCCTTCAATCGCGGCCTCTACAATTTCGACCGCCTGGATTTCGTCTACTTCCGCGATGCGAACAGCGAGTTCGAGGCGTTCCGCAAGGGCCTCATCGACGCCCGCTTCGAGACCGATCCCGGACGCTGGGAGACAGCCTACGATTTTCCCGCCGTCCGGTCCGGCGAGGTGGTGAGGGAAACCATTCCCACAGGCATTCCCAAGCCCTACTCGGCCTTCGTCTTCAATACGCGGCGCCCGCCGCTGGACGACATCCGGGTGCGGCGCGCGCTGATCGAGCTGTTCGATTTCGAATGGCTGGACCGCAGCTTCTACCATGGCCTCTACCGGCGCACCGGCAGCTTCTTCGAGGGCTCGGTCCTCTCCAGCATTGGGCGGCCGGCGGATGGGCTGGAGCGCAAGCTGCTCGCCCCTTTCCCCGGCTCGGTCGTGCCGGACGTGCTCGCGGGCACCTATCGGCCCCCGGTGTCCGACGGATCGGGCCGCGACCGCACCCACCTCAAGGCCGCGCTCGATCTGCTGGAGCAGTCCGGCTTCGTGCTGCGCAAGGGCGCTCTGGTGAATGCTGCAAGCGGCCGGCCACTGGCGCTGGAGCTGATGGTGGTGACGCGGGACCAGGAGCGCCTCGCGCTCGCCTGGCAGGCGCAGCTGAAGCGGGCAGGCATCACGCTCAACGTGCGCTACGTGGATGCGGTGCAGTTCGACACCCGGCGGCAGGCCTACGATTTCGACCTCATGCCCTATGCATGGTCGCAATCCCTCTCGCCCGGCAACGAGCAGGCCTTCTATTTCGGCGCGGCCGCCGCCGACACGCCGGGCAGCCGCAACTATATGGGCGCGAAGGCGCCGGCCATCGACGCCACCATCGCCGCCCTCATCGCAGCGCGGGACGAAGCCGGCTACGTGGCCGCCGCGCGGGCGCTCGACCGGGTGCTCATCTCGGGCGCCTATGCGGTGCCGCTGTTCCACACGCCGGGGCAGTGGCTTGCGCGCTGGACGCATATCGCCCGGCCCGAGCGGGCCTCGCTTTACGGCACCCTGCCGGAAACCTGGTGGCGCGTGCCAGGCAAGTGAGCCTTTCAGGCGGGCACCATCCCTGGCCGGGCGCGGACCGCGCGAACCCCGGCAAGGACGAAGGCGAGGAGCACGATGCCCTGTGCGATGGCGAACGGCGGCTCGGACTGGGTCGGCGCCAGGGCGGCAAAGGCCGGCACCTTGGCGAAGGCCTGCGCGACCGCGACGAACACGAGAAAATAGAGGCTGGCCACGGCGGAGCCGACATAGACCGCGCGCCACAGGCCCACAAGGCCGGCGCCATAGAGCGCATAGGCCGCCACGGCCAACACCACGAGGGCGATCCCGCCCACCACATGGGATGGCTTCACGCCGAAGAACGGAAACAGGAAGCCTGTCGCGCTCGCGAGAAAGGCCAAGGCCAGAAACGCAGCGGTGAGCCCGGCGCCCGCGCGCTCGCCCCGCATCAACGCCAGGACCACGGGTATGCCGATGACGATGGCCAGAATACTGATCCAGGTGTGTAACCCAGTGAGCGTGGTCGGATCGAACATGGCTGCCCCTTTGCTGTGCGGCAGCGATGATGCGCTATTCTCAAGCCTCCTGCACGCAAGCCGTGTGGGCGGAAAACCAGATTTGGCGCGGCTTCGGAACTCCTAAAAACATCCGGCTTGGGCTGGACAGGCCCACCGCAACGCAGCAGGTTATGCCGCAAGGGCAAATAACGGCCGCAATTGCCGACGAAGCTCCATTGCTCCGATTGCGGTAGTAGCTTGCGGCAAAACTTCGTCCGCTGTACTTGGTGGCGAATAGAGAATGTCGTGAGGTTGCACGCCGAACGGCGCCCAATGCGCGGGCACTGGCCGCGAATGCCAGAATGCGCGGTAAACACGGGGAGTTCGGCACGGACCATCGGTCAGGGGATGGTCATCCGTGAGTGTCTTCAACGCCGGTCCCTCGCCAGTCTGGCCGGGGACTTCGTTGGGAGGTGAATGCGATGGCTCGCCGTGAAATGGCTCGCCTTGGACTTGCGGCAGGCAGCCGCTCTGAATTCGAGGCCACCCGGCCAGAATACCCGCTTCGATACCGCTCCGAGTCCGCGCAGCCCCAGCGCCCGACCGTTCCATCCCGCATCGGCGCCGGAAGCCGGCCCCGCCGAAATTCAAAGCGCAGCGACGGCCTCATGCTGTGGCGGGTTCTGGGCATATCGGCTGCCACGCTCATCCTCGGCATGGGTGGTTTGCTGGCTTACAATCTCGTCACCCCCCCTGCCCCGGCCGGCGCCGCCAAGCCCATCCAGGCCGCAGCCGCCACACCGTCGCCCCCGGCATCCTCGCAGACACCCGCCCTTTCAGCGCCAGCGGCTCCGGCCCCAAGCGCCACGGCGAAACTGGCGCAGACGACCCCGCCACGGCGCATCGCCGAGGCGGGACATGGCCAGTCGGCGCTGAAGGTCGCCTCGCTCCTCGGCGGCGGTGGCGAGACGGTAGCCCTGCCCATTCCCGAGGCCGGCCCGACCCCCGCCGATTTTTCCCGTCCCGCCTTTCTTGAGCCGTTGGACGATGCAGACGCCGCCGCCACGGCAGCCAGGGG
Source organism: Xanthobacter flavus (assembly GCF_017875275.1). Lineage (NCBI taxonomy): Bacteria > Pseudomonadati > Pseudomonadota > Alphaproteobacteria > Hyphomicrobiales > Xanthobacteraceae > Xanthobacter > Xanthobacter flavus. The sequence continues at coordinate 5,244,914 of NZ_JAGGML010000001.1, forward strand.
CGAAGCCGTGCCAGAGACGAAGCCCGCTGCCGAAGCCGCCCCGCTGCCGGCGCCCCGCCCCGTCAAGATGGCATCGGCCGACGCGGCGGCTTCAGACGCAGACGCGGCTGAAACCGCTCGCATCCGGTCAGCGGTAACGATGCGCTCCGGGCCGCGCCGGTCGGCGTCGCCCATCGGCACGCTGGAGGCCGGCACCAAGGTGAAGCTCTATTCGTGCAAAAGCTGGTGCGAGGTTTCCACCGGCGACAAGCGCGGCTGGGTCTACAAGTCGTCCGTGGATCGCTGAACGGGCGCCCCGTCCGTTTTCTCCCGGGCCACGGCCCTTGCCTGGTCGGTGGGCACTTCCGCCGGCGACACCCGCCCGCTGCGGGGAACCTGCCCTTCCGCCGAAGCTCCATCGCCCGGCACTTGTTGACCGGCGTCCGCCTGCGTTGAAGCGGCCCGGAGCGGCAGCGGGACGAGGACGGCAATGCCTCGTCCCATCCAGTCGGGCTGTGCCGCGTCCAGCATCTGTGTGTTCGCGGCGGCGGGAAAGTCGGCGTTGCGCTCCGCAAGCTCCGCCGCCACCACTTCGGCGGCGTGGGCCACGGCTGTCGCCAGCGTCTCGCCATCCGCCTGAAGCCCGGGGAATTCCGGAAAGCTCAGCCGAAAGCCGCCCGCTTCTTCCCGGATAATACCGATCACATGGTTCATGGCGCGTCCTCCTCGGGAGGTAAGCGCGGGGGCTGCTTCCGCGTTCCGTCTCGCAGCCAGCGGAGCCCGCCGCGAGATATGAGCCTTCACCTTTTCCTGTCGCGCCGGTCGGTGGTGGCATCAAGCAGGATGCCGCGCGAGACGGCGGCGCGGCCGAACTTGGCGCGCAGTGCGTCCATGGCGGTCTCGGTGGCCTTGAGGCGCTGGCTGGTGGTGTCCACGAGGTCGGCGGGGTCAGCATCTTCGATGGGGCCGAGGTCAGACACGCCGACGCCGATCAGCCGGAAGAGCGTGCCATCCGCCTCCTTCACCAGAAGCTCATGGGCCGCCGCGTTGATGCGGGCGGCAAGGCAGGTCGAGGCCTCCAGCGTGCGCGAGCGGGTGCGCAGGCGGAAATCAGCGCTCTTCAGCTTCAGCGTGACCGACCGCCCGGCGATGCCGGCGCGCTTGAGGCGGTCGCTCACTTCCTCGGAAAGCGCATAGAGCGTCTGCTCCAGCGGGCGCAGGGCGCCGATATCGCGCTCGAATGTGGTTTCGGCGGACACGCTCTTCGCCTCCCGCTCCGGCTCCACCTTGCGCGTGTCTAGGCCGAAGGCGAGGCGCGAGAGCCGCAGGCCCTCCGCACCGTAGCGGCGGGCGAGGTCGGCCGGTTCGGCGCGCTGCAGGTCGCCGATGGTGGAAAAGCCATCCCGCGCCAGCTTGCCGCCGAAGGCTGCCCCCACCCCCCAGATGAAGGTGACGGGGCGCGGCGCCAGAAATTCGGCCGCCTCGCTCTGGCCGATCACCGAGAAGCCGCGCGGCTTGTCGAGGTCCGAGGCGATCTTGGCGAGGAATTTGTTGGCCGCGAGCCCCACCGAGACGGTGATGCCCACCTCACGCTCCACATCGCGGGCGAAGCGCGCAAGGGTGCGCGCGGGGCTGGCCCGATGCAGGGCCTCGGTGCCCGAGAGATCGAGGAAGGCCTCGTCGATGGAGAGCGGCTCCACCAGCGGGGTCAGCGCCTTCATGCGGGCGCGGACCTCGCGGCCGACCTTCACGTATTTCTCCATGTTGGGTTTCAGCACCACCGCATCCGGGCACAGGGCCAGCGCCTTGAACATGGGCATGGCGGAGCGCACGCCGTGGATGCGGGCGATGTAGCAGGCGGTGGAGACCACCCCGCGCTTGCCGCCGCCGATGATGAGCGGCACATGGGCGAGGTCCGGATTGTCCCGCTTTTCCACCGCCGCATAGAAGGCGTCGCAATCCACATGGGCGACGCTGAGGCTATGCAACTCGCCATGGCGCACCACCCGCGGGCTGCCGCACGCAGGGCACCGCGCACCCCGCGGCCCGTCCAGCGCGGGAACGTCCGAGAGGCAGTCGCGGCAGAGGCCGGGCGCGGTCATGGCTTCAGAAGGCGGTGCCGCCGGCTACATGGGACGCCGGACGATCGCGTCCGGATCGACGGGCGGCGACAGGATCTCGTGGGCAGCAACCACATGGCGCGGATCGAGGCCCTTGTCGGCAGCGAAGGCAAGGAGAAGGGGCTCGTCCGCCAACACGAAGGCGAGCACGCCCGCGCCGAAATCGCGCCGGCTCGCAGCCTCGCGCAGGCTGGCGGGGGTGAGGCCGGTCTCGGCAAGGAATCGGACGAGGCGCTCGCCATCGGCGGCGATGAAGGAAAGGGCGGATACCGCCACCTCCTGGGCCGCATCACGCTGGGCCTTGAGGCCCCTTGGTTTGTCCTGAATGGGCATTTGCGCTTCCGCAAGGATTGGGGTCTAGCTGTCGGCGGCATTCCAGCACGTTCGCCGCGTGCTGCGAAGGGTGGCAGGATGCGGCGAAGTCGGGCCGGGTTCGGGGGACGCGATGACCAAGACGGTGATGATCGTGGAGGACAACGAGCTCAACATGAAGCTCTTCCACGACCTCCTGGAGGCGCACGGCTATCGCACGGTGGAGACGCGCTCCGGCGTCGAGGCGGTGGAGCTCGCCCGCGCCAACCGGCCGGACCTCATCATCATGGACATCCAGCTGCCGGAGATTTCCGGCCTCGATGTCACCCGCAAGCTGAAGGCTGACCCCGAGCTGCGCGCCATTCCGGTGGTGGCCGTCACCGCCTTCGCCATGAAGGGCGACGAGGAGCGCATCCGCGCCGGCGGGTGCGAGGCCTATCTGTCCAAGCCCATCTCGGTGGCACGCTTCCTCGAGACGGTGCGCCAGTACACGGGCGGATGAGGTGGGGACGGACGAATCACCGCCTTTTCCTTTCGCCCCGTTGTGCTAGTCTTCGTGGCTTCCAGATGCGAGGCGAAAGGTGCGTGCCCGGCGGTGCCGGCTCCAATGCCCTTTCGCTGCCAGACAACCCTACGGAGTGCTCAGGTCCGCCGCATCTCCTGGGTCCGTGGGGTTTGGCCGGTGGGTGAGCGTCGCGGGAGGCCTCCCCGCCCGCTCCCCGCCGGCCAGCCTACCCGCCCATTTCTGTCTCCCTGCCGGCTCCTCTTGCGTCGCCCGCGCTTCGACACCACGTTTCGTGCTGAAGGAGTTGCACTGCCATGAGCTACACCGGCGACACGTCCCGCGAGCCTGCCGACACCGATATCGCCTATCGGCCGCATGCGTTTGATCCGGCGACGCAGCCGGAGCTGTTCGAGGGCGTCCTCTCCCGCCGCATCATCGCCTTTCTGGTGGATGCGCTGATGGTGATCGGGCCGGTGGTGCTGTTCGGCGTCTTCGTGTTCGTGTTCGGCATCGTCACGCTGGGCCTCGGCTGGCTGCTGTTCTGGCTGATCGGGCCGGTCTTCATCCTGTGGGCGATCGCCTATTACGGCCTCACCCTCGGCGCGCCGGCCTCGGCGACGCTGGGCATGCGACTCATGGAGATCGAGGTGCGCACCTGGTACGGCGCGCCCTGCTACGGCCTGCTCGGCGCGGTGCGGGCGGTGTGCTTCTGGGTGTCGGTCTCGGTGCTCACCCCGTTCGTGCTGCTGGTGGGGCTGTTCAACGACCGGCGCCGGCTGCTGCACGATTATCTGTGCGGGACCGTGGTCATCAACAGCCTCGAACGGGCCGACGCTTTGCGCCGCAACCGCTGAAATTTCACACGCCCGACGACTGCGCCTTTGACGGGCCTCGATGCAGGCGCGATGATCCCGCTTCAGAGGCCAGATCCCCGTGAGTGAGCACCCCCGCGACACACCCCAATTCTATCTGACGGCGCCCTCCCCCTGCCCCTATCTTCCGGGCAGGGAGGAGCGCAAGGTGTTCACCCACCTGGTCGGCGACCGCGCGGCCGCGCTCAACGACGTACTGACGCAGGGCGGGTTCCGCCGCAGCCAGTCCATCGCCTACCGCCCCGCCTGCGAGGGCTGCAAGGCGTGCGTTTCGGTGCGCATCTGCGTCGCGGATTTCAAGGAGAGCCGCAGCCTGCGGCGGGTCCAGGCGGCGAATGCCGACATCGTGGGGCAGGTGAAGCCGCCGACCCCCACCTCCGAGCAATACAGCCTCTTCCGCACCTACGTGACCTCCCGCCACGGCACCGGCGGCATGGCGGACATGAGCGTGCTCGACTACGCCATGATGGTGGAGGACACCCACGTCCACACCCGGCTGGTGGAATACCGCAAGCGCGGGCCGGACAGTCGCATCCTTGAGCGCGGCACCGGAGACCTGATGGCGGTGGCCCTCACCGACATCCTCTCCGACGGCCTCTCCATGGTCTATTCCTTCTACAACCCGCTGGCGCAGGACCGCTCGCTGGGCACCTACCTGATCCTCGACCATGTGATGCGGGCGCGGCAGATGGGGCTGCCCTACGTCTATCTCGGCTACTGGGTGCAGGGTTCACGGAAGATGGACTACAAGCGGCGCTTCCTGCCGCAGGAGCGTCTCTCGCCGCAAGGCTGGGAGCGCTTCGAGGACTAGGACCGGGCCACGCGCGCGGCATGGGGGTGCCGGATGCATCTGACCAATGCGGTCAATATCTTCATCACCGTCTTCGCGGCGCTCTTTCCCATCGTCAATCCGCTCGGGACGGCGCCCATCTTCCTCACCTTCGTGCGCCGCTGCTCGCCGCAGGTGCGCGAGCGCGTGGCGCGCAGCGTGGCGATCTACGGCTTCCTGCTGCTGCTCGGGTCGCTGGCCATCGGCGCGCAGATCCTGCTGTTCTTCGGCATCTCGCTCCCCGTTCTGCGCATCGCCGGCGGCATGGTGGTGGCGGTGGTGGGCTGGAACATCCTGCACGAAGACGAGAACGCGACCAGCGTCACCAAGGGCGAGGAGCTGGACGAGGCGCGGGCGCAGGACGAGGCTTTCTATCCCCTCACCTTGCCGCTGACCGTCGGCCCCGGCTCCATCGCCGCGACCGTCGCGCTGGCCGCGGGCCACACGCCGACCTGGAAGACCGACCCGCTCTTCCAGCTCTCCACCGTTCTCGGCGCAGTCGCGGGGCTGCTGGCGGTGGCGCTGACGGTCTATTTCTCCTTCCGCGAGGCCCCGACCCTGGAGCGCGTGCTGGGGAAGACCGGCACCAATGTGCTGGTGCGCCTGTTCGCCTTCATCCTGTTCGCCATCGGCGTGCAGATCATCTGGATGGGTGTCCATGCGCTCATCATGGACCTGCCGCGCTGAGGCCGGACGCCGGACCCGCCCTGATCCTGCTAGAACGGTGCATCTCTCCTGCCGCTCCGGAGTCGCGCCATGTCCCATCTCCATCCCCCCATCCACCGCGTCGCCGTGATCGGAGCCGGGACCATCGGTGCGAGCTGGGCCGCGCTCTTCCTGTCGCGCGGACTGGAGGTGGTGGTGAGCGATCCCGCCCCCGGCGCGCGCGAGGCGACGCAGGCGCTCATTTCCGGCGCCTGGCCGGTGCTCTCGCAGCTCGGCGGCGAAAGCTGGATCGACCCCACCTCGTGGCGCTTCGAGCCGGACCCCGTGGCGGCAGTCGAGGGCGCCGATTTCGTTCAGGAGAACGCGCCCGAGCGCTATGAGGTGAAGCAGAAGCTGTTTCCCGCCCTCGACGCGGTGCTGCCGCCGGAGGTGGTGATCGCCTCCTCCTCCTCCGGCCTGTTGGCGAGCCGCATCTCCGAGGGCTGCCGCCACCGCGAGCGCTGCCTCATCGGCCATCCCTTCAACCCGCCCCATCTTATCCCGCTGGTGGAGGTGGTGGGCGGCGCGCACGCGAGTCGCGACGCCATCGCGCGGGCCATGGCCTTCTACCGCTGGCTCGGCAAGCACCCCATCGAGATCCGCAAGGAAGTGCCCGGTCATGTGGCGAACCGCCTTCAGGCGGCCCTGTGGCGCGAGGCGATCCATCTGGTGGCGGAGGGCGTCGCCTCGGTGGAGGACGTGGACGCTGCCGTCTCAGAGGGGCCGGGCCTGCGCTGGGCGCTCATGGGCCAGCACATGACCTTCCATCTCGGCGGCGGCGCGGGCGGGCTCGGGCACTTCATGCACCACCTGCTGCCGGCGGTGGAGACGTGGTGGGACGACCTCGGCGCCCCGGCCATGACGGAAGAGTTACAGGCCGCTCTCGTGGCCGGCGTGGAGGCCGAGGCCGCCGGCCGCTCCATGACGGAGCTGGCGCAGCGGCGCGACGCGCTGCTCACCCAGATCGTCGCCCTCAAGCACGCCGCCGACGTCCGCGACGAGCAGGCCGAGATCAGCGCCCGGCTGGACGAGGCGCTGGAGGAGAGCTTCCCCGACAGCGACCCCATCGCGGTGCGCGGCGACGATTGAGGGCGCGCATCCCGCCATCGGAACTGAGCGAAAAGAAAGGCCGCCGCGAGCCGGAGCCCGCGGCGGCCTTCGTGTTTCCGTCCTCATCCGCCGCGCGCGAGCGCGGCGCAGAGAGATCAGGCGAGTGACTTGATCGCGGCCTTGCCGGCATAGCGGGCCGAGTCGCCCAGCTCCTGCTCGATGCGCAGCAGCTGGTTGTACTTGGCGGTGCGGTCCGAGCGGGCCAGCGAGCCGGTCTTGATCTGCCCGCAATTGGTCGCCACCGCGAGGTCGGCGATGGTGGAATCCTCGGTCTCGCCCGAGCGGTGGGACATGACGGCGCGATAGCCGGCCTTGTGGGCCATCTCGACCGCATCGAGGGTCTCGGTGAGGGAGCCGATCTGGTTCACCTTGACGAGGATGGCGTTGCCCACGCCGTCCTTGATGCCGCGCGACAGGCGCTCGACATTGGTGACGAACAGGTCGTCGCCCACCAGCTGGCACTTGGAGCCGATGGTGTCGGTGAGCAGCTTCCAGCCGGCCCAGTCGTCCTCGGCCATGCCGTCCTCGATGGTGACGATGGGATAGCCGGCGACGAGCTGGGCCAGGTACTTCACCTGGGCCTCGATGTCGCGCACCTTGCCCTCGCCCTCATAATGATAGGCGCCGTCCTTGAAGAACTCGGTGGAGGCGCAGTCGAGGCCGATGAACACGTCCTCGCCCGGCTTGAAGCCGGCCTTCTCGATGGCGCCCATCACGAAGTCCAGCGCCGCCTCGGCGGAAGCGAGGTTGGGGGCGAAGCCGCCCTCATCGCCCACATTGGTGTTGTGGCCGGCGCTCTTCAGGCCGCTCTTCAGCGTGTGGAAGATCTCCGCGCCCCAGCGCAGGCCTTCCGCGAAGGAGGAGGCGCCGGCGGGCAGGATCATGAATTCCTGGAAGTCGATGGGGTTGTCCGCGTGGGCGCCGCCATTGACGATGTTCATCATCGGCACCGGCAGCACGCGGGCGTTCACGCCGCCCACATAGCGGTAGAGCGACAGGCCGCTCGCCTGGGCGGCAGCCTTGGCCACCGCCAGCGATACGCCGAGAATGGCATTGGCGCCGAGGCGGGCCTTGTTGGGGGTGCCGTCGAGCCCGAGCAGCACCGCGTCGATGTGGGCCTGGTCCTCGGCCTCGTAGCCACCGACGGCGTCGAAGATCTCGCCGTTCACCGCATCCACGGCCTTGGACACGCCCTTGCCGAGATACCGGCTCTTGTCGCCGTCGCGCAGCTCCACCGCCTCATGGGCACCGGTCGAGGCGCCGGAGGGGACCGCAGCGCGGCCGAGGGAGCCGTCTTCCAGCACCACGTCCACCTCGACGGTGGGATTGCCGCGGCTGTCGAGAATCTCGCGGCCGATGATATCGACGATGGCGGTCATGAAGGTTCCTTCCCTTGATATCCCGCGGCGGCGAGCGGCGGCGGCCTGATGGCTGCCATCGGGGCCGTGACGGACCCCCTCACTCTTCAACCTCGCCCGCCCCCGGGAATGGAAGGCGAGGCGCCCTCCAGGCGCCGTGCTTCTAGCGCGAACCTTCGCGGATGCGAAGGGGCTTGATCGCAAACAGGTGATCGGTCGCAAAACCGCCCGACGGCGGTTGAACATTGCCGGCCCGAAAGCTATGCCGCCGATCCATTCCCGAGGAAGCGTGATGACCGACCGCCCGTTGCAGCTCGGCGCCCAGAGCGCCCTGCCCCCGTCGCCCGAGGAGGCGGTGCTCGACCGCGTGCCCAATCCCCACCCCGATGCCGATTACGTGGCGCGCTTCACCTGCCCCGAGTTCACCTCTCTCTGCCCGGTGACGGGACAGCCGGATTTCGCGCATCTCGTCATCGACTACGTGCCGAACCTGCATCTCGTGGAGTCCAAGTCGCTCAAGCTCTATCTCGGCAGCTTCCGCAACCATGGCGCGTTCCACGAGGATTGCACCGTTGCGGTCGGCAAAAGGCTGGTGAGCCTGCTGGAGCCGCGCTTCCTGCGCATCGCCGGCTATTGGTATCCGCGCGGGGGCATTCCCATCGACGTGTTCTGGCAGACCGGAAAGCTGCCCGAGGGCGCCTGGCTGCCCGACACGGGGGTTGCGCCCTATCGCGGTCGCGGGTGAAGCTGGGGCTGACGGTCGCTTGAGACGGCCGCCGGGGGGACGAACGACGCCGCTGCGAGCCGGGGAGCCACGCAGCGCCGGCCAACCCGAGGGCATCAGCATGCCGAAGCTCATCGTGACCAACGGCGACAGCGCGGCCGACCGCCTGCGCGAGGCGGGGATCAAGGGCCACATCATCCCGTGGCGGGACATGCTGCATGACGGGCCGGTCCCCGCCGCCACCAGCCTCGACGACGTGTCGGACGTGCGCGCCGACTTCCTCTCCTCCGCCCTCGGCCTGCCGTTCGACGAGGTGCGGGCCGATTTTGCCCATCGCGACGCGCAGATGGAGGTGCATTCAGCCTATGGCGAGGTGGAGCTGTGGTTCGAGCACGATCTCTACGATCAGCTCCAGCTGATTCAGATCCTCGACTATCTCGCCCATGAGCCCGAGCGTATGGGTGTGAGCCTGGTGCAGGCTTCCCACTATCTCGCCGTGATGGAGCTTGAGGATCTGCGCGCCCTCGAAGCGCAGCGCGCGCCGGTGACCCATCTCCAGATGGAGACCGCCCGGGAGGCGTGGGAAGCCTTCACCGCGCCGACGCCGCGTCCGCTCTCGACGTTCCTCGAACGCCCGCACGAGGCGCTGCCCTACCTCGCGCCCGCCCTCACCCGCCTCGTCTGCGAGCTGCCGGCGCCGGCCAGCGGCCTGTCGCTCACCGAGGAACGGATGCTGCGACATCTCTCCGCCGGGCCGATGAAGGTGGCGCATCTCTATGCATCGGTGCATTCCATGGATCAGGCGCAGTTCCTCGCCGACCTGCCCTTCTTCCTGCGCCTCGACGGGCTCGCCTTCGCTCATGAGCCGCTCATCACCGGGCTGCCCTTCCGCTCCAGCGAGGCCCCGAGCCTCAGCTTCACGCCGGGCGAGGGCAGCGCGGCGGAGCGCAGCTACCGGGCCTATGCCGCCGCCGAGGTGTCCCTGACCCCCGCCGGGGCCGCCGCGCTCAAGGGCGCCTTCGACCACGCGGCCAACAATGCCGTGGAACGCCACCTCGGCGGCACGCGCATCTGCGCCGGCGCCATGTGGCGCTACGACCGGACCGCGGGGCGGCTGGTGCTGCCGAACTGACGGGAGCCGCGCGGCTCAGCCCGCTTTGTCTTCCTCGGCGACCTGCTCGCTATGGGCCTTGAAGGCGGCGAAGGCGACCACCGTCAGCGGCGTCGCCAGCACCACGCCCAGCGCGCCGAAGATGCTGCCGAACGCGACCACCGCGAACAGCGTGACAGCCGGCGGCAGCGAGACCATGCGCTGCTGGAGCAAGGGCGTGATGATGTTGCTCTCCGCCTGCTGCACGCCGACGAACACGAGAAGCGTCAAAAGGCCCGTGTCCGCCCCCATGGTGAGGGCGATGAGCACGGCGGGGGCGGCGGCCATCACCGGGCCGATCATGGGCACGAATTCGGCGAGGCCGGCGAACAGAGCGAGCGCCAGCGAGGACGGTACGCCCACGATGGTGAGGCCGATGAAGGTGAGCACGCCTACCACCACCATGGCGATGAGCTGCGCCTTCAGGAAGTGCCGCAGATCTTCCGACACCAAAGCCAGCCGCCGGTCCGCCGCCGCACGGTCGGACGGCCGCCACAGGGACAGGAACATGCGGCGGTAGAGATCCGGCGAGACCGCGAAATAGATGCCGCCCACCACCACCAGGAAGGTGCCGAGCACCACCTGAAACAGATTGGAGGTGAAGCCCTGCACGAACGAGAGCACGGTCTCGCCTGAGGGGGCCGCCGCTTCCGCCCGTTTCAGGAGGTCATCGCTCATCCCCTCCAGATGGAAGCGCCGCTCGAAGGCGGTCCAGGCGGTGGGCAGCTCGTTCACCAGCTGCGCGACCTGGGTCTGGATGGTCGAGCCGAACAGATAGAGGGCCAGCCCGAGCCCGCCGAAGACGATGATGCCCACCGGGATCACCGCATAGCGCTCGGGAAAGCGCGTCCATTTGGCGAAGGGCTCGGCGAGCGCGTGGAGCGCAAGCGAGACGAGGCAGGCGGCGAACACCTGGAGGATCACGTCGTAGATCTTCCAGGAAAGCCAGCCGAGGGCGATGACGATGCACGCAATGGCCACGCGGCGTGCCACATCCCGGTCCGAAATCATGCTGCCCCCAGATGCGCGCGGACGTTCGACGCGATTGCGGTTTCATACCGCGAAACCATGACGCCCGCACCGTCACGCAGGCAGGGGAGCCTCAGAACGGACGGAACACCGCCCGCACGAGGTCCAAGGTGCGGCACGCGGCCTTGTCGTTCGGATCGGCCATGAGGCGCTGCATGGCGTCAAAGGTCTGCCCGGCGAGCAGGCCGCGCCAGCTGGTGCGGGAGGGGGGCGGCAGGGCGTGATGGCGCAGGCCCGGCTTGAGCGTGCCGTCAATCTCTGCGAGGCTTTCGGCGGAAAGCTGCGGCCACGGCTCGCCGAGCTGGCGCGCGGCGCGGTCCATGGTGCCGCGCCAGTCGGCCATGAGTCCGTCGAAGGCGATGACGGTGCGCGGCATCCCGCGCGTCGCGATCTCGCAATCGAGCGTGTAGCGCAGCCAGATGCCGAGCCCCTTGCCGAGATCGAACCTGTCGCGCTTGGTGATGGAGGCCGCCACCTCAACCGGATTGCGCAGCGCCAGCAGCGGCACGATGCGATAGCCCGCCTCCTTCAGCACAGGCTCATAGATGGCCATGAGGCGGGAAATGCGCGGGTCCTTGAGGACGATATCGGGCGCATCGCCATATTCGTCGGCGAGCGCGCGGCGCACCTCGTCCAGGAGGCCGGTGCGGCGGGCCACCGCCATCACATCCTCCCGCATGCGCTTGCGCGAGGACCATTTGTGGCCGCAGGCCTTCAGGATGCGCTCGTCGAGGTTCATGAAGACCTCGCTCTCCCAGAACCCCGCCTCATTGGCCTCGGTGGCAGCCATGAGGGTCTTGGGGGCGGAAAAGCCCATCAGGTTGATGATGCGGGTGAGCGCCGATGTGCCGCTGCGGTGCATGCCGAGCACGAGGACGGCGCGCTTTTCCTGTGTCACTTGCTGATGTCCTCAGACAAGGCGGGGCCGGCGGGTGGCCATAAGCCCAATTCGGCAATGTCCATAAACTCAGTGCTAGGCGGCTTCAACCGCCACGACGCCGGGAATGGCCTTGATCGCCCCGGCGATCTGGGGCGACACGGAATACTTGCCCGGCAGGCTTACCTCCACCTCGGCATGGGCATCGTCCACCAGCAGGATCAGGCTCACCTCGCCCGCGCCCTTCTCCCCCGCCTTGCCGTCCGCCAGGCGTCGCGCGATGCCCTCGATGGGCTCGGGCGAGCGCAGGAAGATGCGCAGGCCCTTCTGGTGCTTGGCGGTAACGGGATCGAGCTTTTCGCACGAATTGATGCGCACCCGCACATCCTCGCCGTTCATCTCGGCCGCGACCATCATGAGCAGCGGCGTGCCGGGCTCCAGCAGGTCACGGTAATGCGCGAGGCCTTCCGAGAAGATCACCGCCTCGTAATGGCCGGACGGGTCGGAGAGGCCGACGATGCCCATGCGGGTGCCGGACTTGGTGCGCCGCTCCTGCTTGGAGACCACCGTCGCCGCCAGCCGTCCCGCCGCCGCGCCCGAGCGCACCGCGCGGGAGAAGTCGGCGAAGGACTGCACGCGCATCTTCTTCAGCGCTTCGGCGTAATCGTCCAGCGGATGGCCGGTGAGGAAGAAGCCGATGGAATCATATTCCCGCTGCAGCCGCTCCGAGGGCAGCCAGGGCGACGCCTCCGGGATGGGCAATGACGCAGCCGCGGCCGGGCCGGAGCCGAACATGTCATTCTGGCCGGACTGGGCGTTGGCCTCCACCCGCTGCGCCTCGGCCACGATGGGTTCGATGGCGGCGAAGGCGCGGGCGCGGTTCTTCTCCAGCACGTCGAAGCAGCCGGCGGCCATCAGGCTTTCCAGCGTGCGCTTGTTCACGAGCTTCACCGGCAGGCGCGCCGCGAAATCGCCGAACGAGCGGAACGGCCGGTCGCCCCGCGCCTTCTCCAGCGCCTCCACCGCCGCCTCGCCCACGCCCTTGATGGCGGCCATGGCGTAGATGATCTTGCCGTCCTTCACGCCGAACTCGCGGGCGGAGAGGTTGATGTTCGGCGGCACCACCTCGATGCCGAGGCGCTGCGCCTCCTGGCGGAATTCGGCGAGCTTGTCGGTGTTGCCCTTGTCCAGCGTCATGGAGGCGGCGAGGAATTCGGTGGCGTAGTTCGCCTTCAGCCATGCGGTCTGGTAGGCGACAAGGGCGTAGGCCGCCGCGTGGGACTTGTTGAAGCCGTAGTCGGCGAACTTCGCCAGCAGGTCGAAGATGGTGTCCGCCTGCGCCTTCTCGATGCCCCGCCCGGCAGCGCCGGAGACGAAGCGCTCGCGCTGCTTCTCCATCTCGGCGCGGATCTTCTTGCCCATGGCGCGGCGCAGCAGGTCGGCTTCGCCCAGCGAATAGCCGGCCATGGCCTGCGCGATCTGCATCACCTGTTCCTGATAGATGATGACGCCGAACGTCTCCTTCAGGTACGGCTCCAGCATGGGGTGGAGATAGTCCGGCTTCGCCCGCCCGTGCTTGCAGTCGCAATAGACCGGGATGTTGGCCATGGGGCCGGGCCGGTAGAGGGCGACGAGGGCGACGATGTCCTCGATGCGGTCGGCCTTCATGTCCACGAGGGCTCGGCGCATGCCCGCGCTTTCCACCTGGAACACGCCCACCGTCTCGCCCTTGCCGAGCATGTGGTAGGTCTTGGCGTCGTCCAGCGGAATCTTGGAGATATCGAGGTCGATGCCCCGCTGGCGCACCAGCTTCACCGCCTTCTCGATGGTGGTGAGGGTCTTGAGGCCGAGGAAGTCGAACTTCACCAGCCCGGCCTGCTCCACCCATTTCATATTGTACTGGGTGACCGGCATGTCCGACTTGGGATCGCGATAGAGCGGCACCAGCTCATGGAGCTGGCGGTCGCCGATCACGATGCCGGCGGCGTGGGTGGAGGCGTGGCGGTTCAGCCCCTCCAGCTTCACCGCGATGTCGAAGGCGCGCTTGACCACCTCTTCCTGGTCGCGCGCCGCCTGCAGGCGCGGCTCGTCCTCGATGGCCTGCTTGAGGGTGACGGGATTGGCCGGGTTCTGCGGCACAAGCTTGCAGAGCTTGTCCACCTGCCCATAGGGCATTTCTAGCACGCGCCCCACGTCGCGCAGCACGCCACGCGCCTGCAGGGTACCGAAGGTGATGATCTGCGCCACCTGCGCGCGGCCGTAGCGCTCCTGCACGTAGCGGATCACCTCGTCGCGGCGCTCCTGGCAGAAGTCCACGTCGAAGTCGGGCATGGACACGCGGTCCGGGTTCAGGAAGCGCTCGAACAGCAGGCCGAACCGGAGTGGGTCGAGGTCGGTGATCTGGAGCGAATAGGCCACCAGCGAGCCGGCGCCCGAGCCACGCCCCGGCCCCACGGGAATATCGTGCGCCTTGGCCCATTTGATGAAGTCCGACACGATGAGGAAGTAGCCGGGGAACTTCATCTTGGTGATGACCGAGACCTCGTAGGCGAGGCGCTCGTGATAGGCGGCCTCGTCCAGTCCCGGGGCCGGGCCGTGCTTGGCGAGGCGATCGGCGAGCCCCTCCTCGGCCTGCCGCTTCAGCTCTGCCGCTTCCGCCTCCAGCGGATCGGAGCCCTCGGCCTTCTCGTCCGCCGTGGTGAAGCGCGGCAGGATGGGCTTCACCGTGCGCACGCGATAGGCGCAGCGCCTGGCGATCTCCACGGTGTTGGCGGTCGCCTCCGGCAGGTCCGCGAACAATTCCAGCATCTCGGCGCGGGTCTTGAAGCGATGCTCCGCCGTCAGCCGCCGCCGGTCGCCCTCCGAGAGCAGCCGCCCCTCGGCGATGGCGAGGAGGCCGTCATGGGCCTCATAGTCCGATTTCGCGGCGAAGAAGGGCTCGTTGGCCGCCACCAGCGGAATGCCCTTGGCGTAAGCCAGCTCCAGCAACGCCGGCTCGGCCAGCCGCTCGGTATCGGCGCCGTGCCTCTGTACCTCTACATAGAGCCGGTCGCCGAACAGGGAGGTCAGCAGGTCCAGCCGGTCCGCCGCCATTTCCGGATGGCCGCCGACGATGGCGCGGTCGAGCGGCCCGGAGGGTCCGCCGGTGAGGCAGATGAGGCCGTCGTTCGCCTCTGCCAGCCAGTCGGGCAGGATGCGCGGCTCGTCCTCGCTCGCGGTTTCGAGGAAGGAGCGGGAAACGAGGCGCATGAGGTTGCGCCAGCCGGCATCATTCTGGGCCAGCAGAACCACGCGCGGCTTCTTCGGCCTGAGCCCGCCGCGCGGCCCGGCCGGGTCCGGCAGATCGAGGGCCAGCGACACGCCGGGAATGGGCTGGATGCCCGAGCCCGACATCTTCTCGGAGAATTCCAGCGCGCCGAAGAGATTGCCGGTGTCCGTGAGGGCAATGGCCGGCTGATAGTCCGCCTTCGCCAGATCCGCCAGCTTGCCGACGGAGAGCGCGCCCTCCAGCAGCGAATAGGAGGAATGGACGTGCAGGTGGATGAAGCCGGGATCGCTGGCCATGGGACTTGGGGGTGCCGTTCGCTGAGCGAGAGAATCGTTCTCCCTTAAGGTAGCCCCGTTTGCCGCGCGCGAAAGGTCATGCGGCGTCCGTGCCCGCTATCCTCCGGCCCGTCGGGGGCTATTCTGGCGAAAACTCGTCGGAGCCGACATGACGCGGTCGCTTCTCGCCAATTGGGTATTCTGGGCCGTCCTCTCGGCCGCCTTCGCCGCGCTCACCGCCATCTTCGCAAAGGTGGGCGTGGCCGGCGTCGATTCCGATTTCGCGACGCTCATCCGCACCGTCGTCATCCTCGCTCTTGTGGCGGCCATCGCGGGGATGCGCGGAGCATGGCAGCCGGTGGCCGAGGTGCCGGGGCGCACATGGGTATTCCTGCTGCTGTCCGGGCTTGCCACCGGCGCGTCGTGGCTATGCTACTTCCGCGCGCTGAAGATGGGCGATGCCGCCCGCGTTGCGCCGGTGGATAAGCTCAGCGTGGTGCTCGTCGCCGTGTTCGGCGTGATCTTCCTGGGCGAGAAGCTCTCGGCGGTGGCGGCGGTGGGGGTCGCACTCATCGCGGCCGGGGCGGTGCTGGTCGCACTGGGCTGAGGGCAGCCTTCAGAAGTGGCTGTAGCTGCCGCTGCCGAGATCGAGGGGATGGCCACCGGCATCGGTCACGTCGAGCCCGCTGCCCGCCCGCGTCTCGCCGATCAGCGCCACGGGCACGCCGGCCTGCGCCGCCTCAAGGGTGAATTGGGGCACGGCCGCATGGGGCACGCAGGCGAGGATCTCGTAATCATCGCCGCCCGACAGCGCCACGGCGAAGAGGGCGGGATCAGCCTTCACGGACGCCGCAGCCGCCGCCGAGAGGGGCACGCGCCGCGCTTCCACTTTGCCGCCGCAGCCGGAGGCAGAGAGCATCTTGGCGAGGTCGCCGGCGAGACCGTCCGAAACATCCATGGCGGACGCCGCATGCCGGCGCAGCACGGGCGCGAGCGCGAGGCGCGGCTGCGGGTTCAGATAGCGGTCGAGGAGATGCGCGCGCTGCTCGCCGGAGAGCCCGGCGAAGGCCGGCGCATCGCCATCCTGCCGCAGCCTGAGGCCCAAGGCGGCATCGCCGATGGTACCGGAGACGAAGATGGCCATGCCCGCCTGCGCGCCGGTGCGCGGCACGAACTCACCCTTCGGCACCACGCCCAACGCCGTGATGGTGATGGTGACCGGACCGGGCGTGGACACCGTATCGCCGCCGAGGATGGGACAGGAAAAGGCGTCCGCATCTGCGCCGAGGCCTGCGGCGAAGGCTTCCATCCACGCATCGGGCGTGCCCTTGGGCAAAGCGATGGCCATCAGTGCGCCGACCGGCGCGGCGCCCTTGGCGGCGAGATCGGAAAGGTTCACCCGCAGCGCCTTGCGGGCGATGGCAGCGGGCGGATCGTCGGGGAAGAAATGCACCCCTGCGACCACCGCGTCCTTGGTCAGGACCAGATCGCAGCCGGGCGGCGGGGAGAGGAGCGCGGCGTCGTCCAGAAGGCCGAGCGCGCCCTGCGACCCGGCGATGGGGCGGAAGTAGCGGGCGATGAAGCGATCCTCGCCCGAGCCGCCGCCCTCCATCTCAGGCGCCCCGGAACTCGTCGGGGCGCAGCTCATGCGCCAGCGCGTCGAGCACGGCATTGACCATGCCGGTCTCGTCGCGGTCGAGGAAGGCGCCGGCGACATTCACATATTCGGTGATGACCACGCGGGCCGGCGGATCCTTCGCCATCAGTTCGAAGGCCCCAGCGCGCAGCACCGCGCGCAGCACGGCTTCCACCCGCTTGAGCGGCCAGCCCTTGGTGAGGGTGCCGTCCACCAACGGATCGATCTGGCGCTGGGCGTTCAGCACGCCCTCCACCACCGAGCGGAACAGCCGGCGGTCGGCTTCGGGAAACTCGATGCCCTCCACTTCCTGCCCGAGCCAATGGCTCTCGAACTCGGCGAGCACGTCGTTGAGGGGCGTGGCGGCCATATCCATCTGGTAGAGCGCCTGCACCGCGCCGAGGCGGGCCGCGCTCTTCTTCATGGGCTTCTGGGGCGCGGACTTGTCCGTATCGCGGGCCTGGTCGCTCATGATCGTCACGCTTCCAGCCGGCGTTTCAGCCGCAGCAGGCTGAGCGCGGCCTCGGCGGCGCCGCCGCCCTTGTTGCCCTCGACGAGGCGAGCGCGTTCCCAAGCCTGCGCCTCGGTGTCCACGGTGAGGATGCCGTTGCCCACCGGCAGCGCGTGGGCAAGGCCCAGCTCCATCAGGCCGCGCGCGGATTCGCCCGCCACGATCTCGAAATGATAGGTCTCGCCGCGAATGACCACGCCGAGGCCCACCACCGCATCCACCGGCTCACCACCCTCTTCGGAGGCGGCGATGGCGATCTCGGCGGCAACCGGAATCTCCAGCGCGCCGGGAACGGTGATGACCTCCACCGCGACGCCCGCGGCCTCCAGCACGGCGCGGGCACCGGCGAGAAGTTCGTCGGCCAGCGCCTCGTAATAGCGGCCTTCGACGATGACGACGCGCGCGCCTTCGAGCGCGGGGTCGGCTTCGACGGCGGTTTCCCTGCGCGTCGTGACCATGGGCATTCTCCGAAACTTGAACGGCGCACGGCGCCGGAATTGGGCGTGAGCCCTACCCGGCCCGGGGGAACTCCGCAAGCCGGGCGGCGTAGCGGGCCATCAGGTCCGCCTCGAAATTCACCGTGTCCCCCGCCTTCACGCCGCCCCAGGTGGTGACCGCGAGCGTGTGGGGAATGAGCAGGCAGGAGAAGGTGTTGCCGTTCACCTCGTTCACCGTCAGCGAGGTGCCGTCCAGCGCCACCGAGCCCTTGGCCGCGACGAAGCGCGCCAGTCTCTCCGGCACCTCGAACACGAAGCGCGTGGTGGTGCCCAAATCCTCCCGCGACACCACCTTCGCCGTGCAGTCCACATGGCCGGACACCATGTGCCCGCCCAGTTCGTCGCCCATCTTGAGCGAGCGCTCCAGATTGATGCGCTCACCCTCGGCCCAGCCAGAAACGGTGGTGATGGCCAGCGTCTCGGGCGCCGCATCCACGGTGAAGAGCGTTGCGCGGGGGCCGCCCGCCGTCACCGAGGTGACGGTCAGGCACACGCCCGCATGGGCGATGGACGCGCCGATGTCGATGCCCGCGGCCTCGAAGCCGGTGGCGATGGTGAGGGTCTTCACCTCGCCTTTCGTCTCCACCTTCACGAGTTCGCCCATGTCGGTCACGATGCCGGTGAACATCTCAGCGTCTCCACAAGCGCACGAGGTGGTCGGCGCCCAGCTCGGCGCGCTCCACCTCGGCAAATCCCACCGGCTGGGTCAGCCGGATAAGCGGGCGTCCGGCAAGGGCGGGGAAAGCATCCGACCCCAGAATGACGGGGCTGCGGAAGACGGCCACCTCATCCACCACGCCGGCTTCCAGGAAGCGGGCGGCCGTGGTCGGCCCCCCTTCGACCATCAGGCGGGTAAGGCCGAGCAGGCCCAGCAGCTTGACCATGGCCGGGATATGGATGCGCCCGTCCGCCCCACGGGGCGCGCGCAGCACCTCGACGCCGCGCTCGTTCAGCGCGGCCGCGCGATGGGCGGGGGCATCCTCGGCGGCGATCACCCACAGTGGCACGTCGCAGGCGGTGCGCACGAGGGCGGAGGTGAGCGGTATGTCCAATTCGGCATCCAGCACGAGCCGCACCGGCGAGCGCGATTCATAGCCCTCCAGCCGGCAGGTGAGCATGGGGTCGTCGGCCAGCACCGTGCCCAGCCCGACCAGGATCGCATCCGTATGGGCGCGCATGAGATGCGCCCGCGCCCGCGCCTCGGGACCGGTGACGACGGCCGGCTTCGGCCCGGCATGGGCGGCCTTGCCATCGGCCGAGACGGCCATCTTCACCATCACATGGGGGCGGCCCTCGGTGACGCGGCGGATGTGGCCGGCGTGATCGAAGAGCGCCTGCTCGGCCCCCACCCCCACAGTGACCCAGATGCCGGCGGCGCGCAGACGGGCGACGCCCCTGCCCTTCACCCGATGGTCGGGGTCCTCGATGGCGGCGACCACCCGGCTGACCCCGGCGGCGATGACGGCATCGGCGCAGGGGGGCGTGCGGCCGTGGTGGGAGCAGGGCTCCAGCGTGACATAGAGGGTGGATCCGCGTGCCAATTCACCGGCGGCCGCGAGGGCCAGCGGCTCGGCATGGGGGCGGCCGGTGGGGGCGGTGGCGGCGCTGGAGACGATGCGCGGCACGCCCTCCACATGCTGCACCACCACTGCGCCGACGGAGGGATTGGGCCAGGTGCGGCCAAGGCCGGTCTGGCCCACCTTCAGCGCCTCGGCCATGAACAGCTCGTCCTCGCGGGGCGACAGGACGGGCGCGGAGGCGGCCGGGCGCACGTTCATTCCCCGCTCCGCGGCGTCGGGCGGGCGCGCGGCTTGTCCGCAGCGGACGGCGCCTCGGTGCCGGGATCGAGGGTGCGCGGCTCGCCCTCGTGGGAGAGTTCGGCCAGGGCATTCTCGAAGTCCTTGGCCTCGCGGAAATTGCGGTACACCGAGGCGAACCGCACATAGGCCACGTCGTCGAGCTGCTTCAGGCCCTCCATCACCATCTCGCCGATGGTCTCGGAGGTGATGTCGCCTTCGCCCACGCTTTCCAGCTGACGCACGATGCCGTTGAGCATCCGCTCCACGCGCTCATTGTCCACCGGGCGCTTGCGCAAAGCGACGCTGACGGACTTCTCCAGCTTCTCCCGCTCGAACGGCACGCGCCGGCCGGAGCGCTTGAGCACCATCAGTTCGCGCAGTTGCACCCGCTCGAACGTGGTGAAGCGGCCGCCGCAATCGGGACAGATGCGGCGGCGCCGGATGGCGGTGTTGTCCTCCGTCGGCCGGGAATCGCGCACCTGCGTCTCAAGGCCGCCGCAATAGGGGCACCGCATCCGTCACACCTTCCCGGTCGTCGATCCTCAGGGATAGATGGGGAAGCGGGCGAGCAGGGTCGAGACCTTCTCGCGCACCGCGGCCTCGACCAGGCTGTCCTCGTCGGTGCCCTTCTGGGAGAGCACGTCGAGCACCTCGGCGATGAGGTTGCCCACCTGCTGGAACTCGGCCACCCCGAAGCCGCGGGTGGTGCCCGCCGGGGTGCCGAGGCGCACGCCGGAGGTCACGAACGGCTTCTCGGGATCGAACGGAATGCCGTTCTTGTTGCAGGTGATGTGGGCGCGGCCGAGTGCGGCCTCGGAGACCTTGCCGGTGAGGCGCTTGGGGCGCAGATCCACCAGCATGAGGTGGGTGTCGGTGCCGCCCGACACGATGGCGAAGCCGTGGCCCTTCAGGGTCTCGGCCAGCGCCTTGGCGTTCTCCACCACGTTCTTCGCATAGAGCTTGAACTCGGGCCGCAGAGCCTCGCCGAACGCCACCGCCTTGGCGGCGATGACGTGCATCAGCGGGCCGCCCTGGATGCCGGGGAAGATGGCCGAATTGACCTTCTTGGCGATGCCCTCGTCATTGGTGAGGATCATGCCGCCGCGCGGGCCGCGCAGGGTCTTGTGGGTGGTGGTGGTTACCACATGGGCGTGCGGGAACGGGCTCGGATGCGCGCCGCCGGCGACGAGGCCCGCGAAGTGCGCCATGTCCACCATCAGCAGCGCGCCGACGGAATCAGCAATGGCGCGCATCTTGGCGAAGTCGATGATGCGCGGATAGGCGGAGCCACCGGCCACGATGAGCTTCGGCTTATGCTCATCGGCGAGCTTCGCCACCTCTTCGTAGTCGATGCGCTGGTCGTCCTCGCGCACGGTGTAAGGCACGGGCTTGAACCACTTGCCGGACATGTTGACCGGCGAGCCGTGGGTCAGGTGTCCGCCCGCCGCGAGGTTCAGGCCGAGGAAGGTGTCGCCCGGCTGGAGCAGCGCGAAGAAAACGCCCTGGTTCGCCTGGCTGCCGGAATTGGGCTGCACGTTGGCGAAGCCGCAGCCGAACAGCTTCTTGGCGCGGTCGATGGCGAGGTTCTCGGCCACGTCCACGAACTGGCAGCCGCCGTAGTAGCGCTTGCCCGGATAGCCCTCGGCATACTTGTTTGTGAGCACGGAGCCCTGAGCCTCGAGCACGGCGCGCGAGACGATGTTCTCGGAGGCGATCAGCTCGATCTCGTCCCGCTGGCGACCCAGCTCCGCTTTCACCGCGCCGGCGATCTCGGGGTCGGTCTCGGCGAGAGAGGCGGTGAAGAAGCGGTTCATTTCCTCCGAGACGGAGGAGCGGTTCGCGTCCTGCGAGGCCATGGCAGGTCTCCGGTGATGGCGTGGAGGCTCCCGGCTAGGGCGGCTGGCGCCCGACCGGAGCGGACCCTGCGCTTATCACAGGGCGAAGGTGAAGTCCAAAACCGGCGGGTGCGGCGTGTGGCCTTCCCCCCTCAAGCGCGGCGAGCGCGCTCCACCTGTAGTTGAGAGTGTCCATTTACCGGAGAGGCCCGCGAAATGCGCGCCTCCGGCACTTCCCCACCTTCCATCAGGCGCGCCGGGGCGATATCGTCCGCTGAAGCGAACGTCCGTTCGGTTGGAAGGATATTACGGCATGGCCGTCAGGGAACGCGGGGGCAGCTCTCTCGAAACCGGCGCCCAGGTGATTACCGGGCAACTGGGCAAGACCATACAGCGCCTGCGCAAGGCCTATAACCTTTCTCTGTCGGACCTTGCCGAGCAGTCCGGCGTGGCGAAATCCATCATCAGCCAGATCGAGCGCAACGAGACCAATCCGACGCTCGCCACCGTGTGGCGCCTGTCGCAGGCGCTGGACATGTCGGTGGAACGGGTTCTCGCCTCCTCCGACGACGCGCCCTTCGTGGAGAAGCTCTCCCGCGCCGACACGCCCATCCTGCTTTCCGAGGACGGGCTGGTGCGTCTGTCCATCATCGGGTGGATCAAGACGGTGGAGTGGCTGCAGTATTACGACATGGAGGCCGCGCCCGGTGGCGAGCTCGATTCGGACGGGCACCAGCGCGGCTCCGTGGAATGCCTTACCGTCATCTCCGGCACGCTGGAGGTGGACGTGGCCGGGCAGGTGGAGACGGTGAAGGAGGGCGAGACGGTGCGCTATCGCTGCGACCGCCGCCATGTCATCCGCAACCGCTCCGATGCACCCGCCCGCGCCTTCATGGTCTGCCTGCTCAAGGCCGCCGTGCTGGAGTGAGGGGGCGGCGCCCCCTCCCCTCCGGTCGGATCACTCGTCGGTCAGCGGGCCGAGGATCAGCATCTCCAGCTTCACCCAATTGGCGAGCTGGGCGTAGGTGAGCTTCTCAGCCTTCAGGTCCCAGGTCACTTCCGAGCGGGTCGGGCCGACGCACTGGTCCCGGCCGTTCTCACCCTTCACCCTTTTGCAGGCGTCCTCGCTGTCGTTGTAATAGACGCGGCCGTAGAGGCCGGGCTTCGACTGGTCGGCGGACGAGAAGAAGGCATCGGATTGCGCCTGCGCCGCGCTGGCGTCGAAGAAGGACTGGTCGGTGTTCACCGCCTGCTCGTTCCAGCGCAGATTGTACTCGTAATAGCCGGTGTAGGACTTCTTCTTGCCGCCCTTGTCGGTGAAGTTGCCGTTCTCCTCCACATAGCGGATCGAGCCGGACACGCGGTCAGTCAGCGAGCGGTCGGCGACGGTGTAGGCGAAGGTCACGCCGTTGGCGTCGGTCAGCCAGTTGCCGAGTTCGTAGTCGTAATCGAGGTTGCCGGAGACCCGCACCTCGGGAAGGAAGGAGAAGGGGCCGGCCGCGAGCTGGGTGCGCTCGAAGCGCAGCGGATCGGGATTCTTCACCTGGATCGACACCACCTTGCCGTCGACCACGCGGGAATAGATCTTGTCCGCCTCTTTCTGGGCCCGGCGGAACTGCTCGGCCACCTCCCACCAGCGCGTCACGTTGCGACCCTGGATGGAGCCGCCGAAGGGTGAGGAGGTCTGGTTGCCCTTCACCACGTCGATGCGCAGACGGCCGGCATCGGGGATGTAGCGCCCGTTGGCGTCGATCTGCAGGTCGCCGCGCAGGATCGCCACCTCCCGCGCCACCTGGGACGGGTTGGACGGATTGATGACGTCGAACTTCACCGAATAGACAAGGCTCTTGCCCGGCGTGCGCTGGACCGAGCCCTTGAGAATCATCAGGTCCGCCACCGCAAGGTCGCTGATCTCGTAGAGATCGGTGCCGCTGGTGGAGCGCAGGGAGCGGGAGTTGTAATCCACCGTCATGGCGCCGGTGAGCTTCGCCTTGTCGGCGGGAATCTCCTTCAGCGCCTGGCTCTGCTGCGCCATGGCGGCGCTCGAAGCCAGAATGCTCGCGGCGCACAGGCCGGCGGCCCAGGCGAATGTGGCCGGCGCGAAGCGAATGGTCATGTCCATCTCCCTCGATGGCGCCGGGCGTGTGAGCCAGGCGCTTCGGCGGGGAACATGACGAAAGTTTCCTGAACGGCAGATGACGAAGCGGCATCCGCCCCTCAGAGCAGGCCGAGATCGCGCAATTCGCGGCTGAGGGCTTCCGGCAGGCCGGCGGCGCCGGCGCTGCTGCCGAGGTCGCGGGGCGCCTCCCGGTCGGCGAGGTAGCGCCAGCCCTGGAACGGGCGCGCGGGGCGCGGCTCCACGCGGATGACGGCGGGGTCGAGCACGAGGCCGCAGCGGCGCACGCCGTCCGGGTCCACCATGGGGCGCAGTTCCAGCAGGCGCTGGCGCGCCGCCACCTCTCCCTTGATGACCCAGTAGAGCGAGCCGCCGTCGATCAGCTCGTCCTTGCGGCTGGGCACCATCCGGGTGACGTGGATCTGCTCGAACGGGACGCCGGCACGCCGCGCGGTGTCGGCGCGGTCGGCGATCCAGCCTTCGAGGTCGGCGATGGAGGTGGCGCCGACGCACAGCTTGATGAGATGGAGCGCCATCGCGCCCGCGCTACTGGCCGTTGGGGGCGGCGGGTGCGCCCTCCGCGGCGGGCTCCGCTTCGGCGGGCGCGGCGGGCTGGGGACGAGGACGCGGCGCCGCCGGGCGCGGGGCCGGATTGGCCGGAGCGGTGGCCTGCGGGGCCGGTGTGCGCGCCGGGCGGGCCGGCGGCAGCGGCGCGGTAGGCGGCTGCGGGATCGGTTCCAGGTCATCCGCCGGTGCCGCGGGGGCGGGGGCGGCCGGGGCGCCGGGCTGCGCGGGATCAGGCTGGGTCACCAGCATGCCGAACGGGCCGGTGCGCGGCGGCGGCCCGCCCGTCATGCCCCGGTTGCGCGCGTTGCGCTCCCACACCGGCGTATATTTGGTGATGAGGTTGGCGTAGCGCCCTTCGTTCATGTTGGCGATGATGCGGGTCGGGTCGCCGAAAATCGCCGCCTGCGGGCAATAGGTCGCCGTGCAGCCGTTGAAATCCACCAGCGCCGAGGCCACCAGGCCGTAGGGATCCTGCTCCAGCGGGCGGCGCCAGGCGATGATCCGTTCGGTGAGGTAGTCGGCCTTGCGGCGACGCACGAACTCGAACGCATCCTCCACCAGCGCCATGCGCGCGCGCACCAGCGAGCGGGCGGACGCAACCGTATCCGGCCGCTCGAACAGCACCGCCTCGCACACCTGGATGAGGGACGGGTCGGCGCCGATGCAGCCGAGCGCCGATTGGGCGGCGGCGGCATCGAGCCCCGCGGCCCGGGCCTCCAGCGCCCGCGCCTCCGAAATCGCGGCGGCGAGGACGATCTGCTTGAGCATGGCGCTGCCCACCGACAGGCCGCCGAGCAGGATGCCGATGAGCACCAGCAGCGTCAGCGGGTTCTCGTTGGGCTCCGACCGCACGAACAGCACGAACACGAACACGGCGCCGATGACCATGGCCGCGAGCACGACCCAGCCCGGGACATCGAAATTGCTGTTCAGAATGCTGAGGGTTCGGTCAATCCATTCCGCCATGGCGCCCTCCGCGACGCAGTCCTCGGTCCGTCGGCGAATGCCCGTGACCCGCTTCCGGTTTCCGCCTCCGCCCTACCCTCATCACCGCCGATTGCGGCAGGATGAGTGTCGGACCCGCCCGCGCGCTCCCATGAAGAGCCCGCGGCTCGTTCAGTGCGGCCGAAGCGCCGAGGCGTCGAAGCCTCCATAGAGGTAGATCACCGCGACGGCGAGCAGAAAGACGGCAAGCGCGGTGCGCGCGACGCCCCAGCAGGAGCGGCGATGGGCATGACCTTGGCTGAGATCCATGATGGATAGCGGCTCTTTTCGACGAGTCCTCGCGGCACGATGGGCGCCCCGCGCTGCAACATGCATTAAGAATTTATGAACGCCTCGGCAAGCCCCGCGCCATGCCTCCTGCGAACGGCTCGCATGCGCAAACCGCCAATCCCCGCAATTTACAGGGCGCCGACAGGCGGCGGGAAAATCCGCGCGGGATGGGGTAGGACTTGCCCATGAGCGCCGATCGTCCCTCTGATTCGTCCACCGCCTCCTCCGCCCTCCCGGACGATGAGGCCGCCGCCGCGCTGGTGCTGCGCCTCGCCGCCGAGGCCGGGCCGGGCAAGAGCATCGGCCCCATGGACGCGGCGCTGGCGCTGATGCCGAAGGAGGAATGGCAGCGGGCGCTCCCCGTGATCCGCCGCGTCGCCGTCCGTCTCGCGCTGGAGGGCCGGCTGATGATCTACCGCAAGGGACGTCCGGTGGATCCGGCCGACTTCCGGGGCGTCTACCGCATCGGGCTGCCGCGCGACGAATGAGCGCCTGATTGGGCCGCGACTTCGTCAGGGCGCGGGAAACAGCGCGCTGGTCTGGCCGGAATAGTAATAGGCGACGAGGCCCATCCACTCCTTGACGGCGATGTCGGCCATGTCGAGGCCGCTCGCCGCGCGCGAGAAGGGATCGTTCAGGGCGTCGGGGCCCACGGTGCGGAAATCCACCGGGTAGGGAATGACGTCGAAGCCCGCCTTGCGGAAGCAGCCCACCGCGCGGGGCATGTGGAAGGCGCTCGTCACCAGAAGCCACCGCTCGCCGGGCTTCGGCTTGAGCACCTCCTTGGCGAAGGCCGCATTTTCCGCCGTGTTGCGGGACTTCTCCTCATACTCCACCCGCTCGGGAGCGATGCCGAGATCGGGCATGGTCATCTGCATCATGCGGGCCTCGATGCCCACGCCATCGGAGAAGAGCCGGCCGCTGCCGCCGACGAAGGCCAGCCGCGCATTCGGATACTGCCGCGCCAGCGCCCCGAAGGCGATGGCCCGCTCCCCCGCATTGGCAAAGGCCGGGATGCCGCGCGCCAGTCCCACTTCCGGCACCTCGGCGCCGCCCAGGAGGATCACGCCCGTGATGGGCTCCTGCCCCCGGTAGATGGGGAAGCGCTCTTCCAGCGGGCTCATCAGGTAATTGGCGAGGGGCGAGAAGCCGACGATCACGAAGCCGGCGACCGAGACGGTCAGAAGCCCCAGCCCTGTCCGGCGCAGCCCGGCGAGGGCGGCCAGAAGGCCGATCACCGCGACCAGCACCAGCGCGTTGGATGGCGCGACGAGAAACCAGAACACTTTGGAGACGGTGAAGAACGAATCCATGCCACCTCGGCAGGGCGCCTTACCCCAGCGGGCAACCGGCGCCGGTTGGGACGCCTCGGCGCCGGGTCAGGCCAGCTCGACCACCTTGCCCTCGCGCAGGGTGACGCGCCGGTCCATGCGGGCGGCGAGGTCGAGATTGTGGGTGGCGATCAGCGCCGCGACGCCGGTGGCCCGCACCAGCTCCGACATGGCCCCGAAGACGTGATCGGCCGTCTTGGGGTCGAGATTGCCGGTGGGCTCATCCGCCAGCAGCAGGCGCGGCGCATTGGCAAGGGCGCGGGCGATGGCCACGCGCTGCTGCTCGCCGCCGGACAGTTCCGACGGGCGATGGGTGAGGCGCGCGCCGAGGCCGAGATAGGAGAGCAGCTCCTTCGCCCGCGTCTCGGCCTCCTTTTTGGAGAGGCCGCGGATCATCTGCGGCATGGCCACGTTCTCCAGTGCCGTGAACTCGGGCAGGAGGTGGTGGAACTGGTAGACGAAGCCGATGGAGAGGCGGCGGATGCGGGTGCGCTCGGCGTCCGGCAGGCGGGCGGTGGGCGCGCCGTCGATGAACACCTCGCCGGCATCCGAATGCTCCAGCAGCCCGGCGATATGCAAAAGCGTGGACTTGCCGGAGCCGGACGGCGCGACGAGCGCCACCGACTGGCCCTGGGCGATGGCGAGGTCGGCGCCGCGCAGGATCTCCAGGGCGCCCTGCCCCTGCGCATAGCGCCGCACCACGCCGGACAGCGCGAGCGCGTACTGCGGACGGGCGCCGGATCCTGCGGCACGGCCCGGCGTGCGGCTTTCGGGCGGGGTGGGCATGTCCATCACTCGTACCTCAGGGCTTCCACCGGATCGAGCCGGGCGGCCCGCCAGGACGGATAGAGCGTGGCCAGGAAGGAAAGCACCATCGCCATCAGCACCACCGAGGAGGTCTCGCCGAAGTTCATCTGCGCCGGCAGGCGGGAGAGATAATAGAGCTCGGGCGAGAACAGCTCGGTGGAGGTCAGCCAGGAGATGAACTGGCGGATGCTCTCGATATTGAGGCAGACGATCACGCCCAGCAGCAGGCCGGACAGCGTGCCCACCACGCCGATGGAGGCGCCGGTGATGAAGAAGATGCGCATGATGGAGCCCTGCGTGGCGCCCATGGTGCGCAGGATGGCGATGTCGTGCCCCTTGTCCTTCACCAGCATGATGAGGCCGGACACGATGTTGAGCGCCGCCACCAGCACGATCAGCGTGAGGATGAGGAACATCACGTTTCGTTCCACCTGCAGCGCGCCGAAGAAGGTGGCGTTCCGCACCCGCCAGTCCACCAGATAGACCGGCCGCTCCGCCGCGCTCTGGATGGCGCCGCGCAGCTCGCCCACGTCATCCGGGTTGTCGAGATAGACCTCGATGGCGTTCACGTCGCCGTTGCGGTTGAAATAGGCCTGCGCCTCCGGCAGCGGCATGAAGACGAAGGCGCTGTCGTATTCCGACATGCCGACCTCGAACACCGCCGCGATCTTGTAGACCTTGATGCGCGGCGACGTGCCCATGGGCGTCACCGCGCCGCGCGGGGCGACGAGGGTGATGTTGTCGCCCGCACGCAGGGACAATTGGTCCGCAAGGCGCTTGCCGATGGCGATGCCCTGCCCCTGGTCGAAATTCTCCAGCGTGCCCTGGCGGATGTTGTGGGCCACCGACGGCAGGCCGCGCAGGTCCTTCTCCGCCATGCCGCGCACCAGCACGCCGGAGGCGCCGAAGGGCGAGGAGGCGAGCGCCTGCCCCTCCACCAGCGGCACCGCGAGGCGGATGCCGTTGAGCCCGGCGATGCGCGCGGCCACCGCCTTGTAGTCGGTGAGCGGTGATTCCAGCGGCTGCACGAGCACATGGCCGTTGAGGCCAAGAATTTTGCCCAGCAACTCCTGCCGGAAGCCGTTCATCACCGCCATGACGATGATGAGCGTCGCCACCCCCAGCATGATGCCGAGGAAGGAGAAGCCGGCAATGACCGAGATGAAGCCCTCCTTGCGGCGGGCCCTCAGGTAACGCAGGGACAGCATCCACTCGAACGGCGCGAAGGGGCGCGTGCCGGTGACATCCCCGCCTGCCTTCGCTGCCGTCGCATGGGTTGCCGTCATGCCTTCAGCCTCTCCACAATGTCGCTCGGGGCGATCAGCTCGCGCGAGCCGTCCACCCGGCGCTTCAGTTCCACCTTGCCCTCGGCGAGCCCCTTCGGCCCGACGAGGATCTGCCACGGCAGGCCGATGAGATCGGCGGTGGCGAACTTGGCGCCGGCGCGCTCCTCGGTGTCGTCGTACAGCACGTCGTAACCGGCAGCGGTCAATTCCGCGTAAAGGGCGCCGCAGGCCGCTTCCGTGGCGCTGTCGCCGACCTTGAGGTTCAGGATGCCCACCTGGAAGGGCGCCACCGCGTCCGGCCAGATGATGCCATTCTCATCGTGAGACGCCTCGATCATGGCCGCCACGAGGCGCGAGGGGCCGATGCCGTAGGAGCCCATGTGGATGGTGTGCTCCTTGCCGTCCGGGCCGAGCACCTTGGCGCCGAAGGGCTCGGAATATTTGGTGCCGAAATAGAAGATGTGGCCCACCTCGATGCCGCGCGCGGCGAGGCGGCGCGCCTCGGGGATGGCCTCGAAGGCCGCCGTGTCGTGCTTCTCGGAGGTCGCGGCATAAAGCTGCGTCCAGCGGTCGAACACGCCCTGGAGGCCGGCGGGATCGTCGAAGTTCACGTCGGCGGGGGGCGGCGCCATGTCGAGATAGTCGCCGTGGCAGAACACCTCGCTCTCGCCGGTGGAGGCGAGGATGATGAACTCGTGGGAGAGATTGCCGCCGATCGGTCCCGTGTCCGCCACCATCGGAATCGCTTTCAGGCCCATGCGGGCGAAGGTGCGCAGATAAGCGACGAACATCTTGTTGTAGGAATGGCGGGCGCCGGCCGCGTCGAGATCGAAGGAATAGGCATCCTTCATCAGGAATTCGCGCGAGCGATAGACGCCGAAGCGCGGGCGCACCTCGTCCCGGAACTTCCACTGGATATGGTAGAGGTTGAGGGGCAGCGCCTTGTACGACTTCACATAGGCGCGGACGATCTCGGTGATCATCTCCTCGTTGGTGGGGCCGAACAGCATCTCGCGGTCGTGACGGTCGCGGATGCGCAGCATCTCCTTGCCGTAGTCGTCGTAGCGCCCGCTCTCGCGCCACAGGTCCGCCGACTGGATGGTCGGCATCAGCATCTCGATGGCGCCGGCGCGATTCTGCTCCTCGCGGATGATGTTGCAGACCTTGTTCAGCACACGCAGGCCGAAGGGCAGCCAGGCGTAGATGCCGGCCGATTCCTGCCGGATCATGCCGGCGCGGAGCATCAGCCGGTGCGAGACGATCTCCGCCTCCTTGGGCACCTCGCGCAGAATGGGAAGGAAATAGCGGGACAGTCGCATCGGGTGGCTCGGACTCTCGTGCGGAGGGAAAAGCGGTCGCCGGGAGTGAAAGCGGAAGGGCGCCGAAAACACAAGGGCGGTGGCGCGAACACGGTGCCATGCAACCATATTGCGGCGCAGCGAACGACTTACTGCGGCGCAAGGATGACAAACGACAGATTCTTGTTCTATTTTGCCCCCGCACAAGAAAGGGGACCGTCACCAGCCGGCCACGGCGGTGAATGCGGTTCAGGTCTCGGGAGGAGTCGAAGAAAAAGCCGACCGGCGGCCGCCTCTTGGCGCATACGGAATCGGTATCACGGATTGGCCGCGCGGCCCCAACAAGCGGACTTAGATCTGCAGGCGGCGCTGGACCCGTGGATTAGACAAGGCGAGGCCCGCACGGGGCCTCGCCTTTTTCTTTTGGAGTTCGGCTTGGGCTGCGAAACAGCCCTCCGTTGTCATCCCCCGCCTCGTGCGGGGGATCGACGGTTCGGCTGGGGCGGCTCTTTCCATTGAGGCACAGGACGAGCGGGCGAGTGGATCGCCCGGACGCGCCGGGCGATGACGGTGCCGAGAGGATGACGGTGCCGAGAGGATGACCTGCGAGAGCCGACGCGGGCGGCAGGCCAGGCCGCCAGGAATCACGCCGTTGGCCAAACCGCCTAATAGTTCTCCCACAGCCCGGGGCTGGCGATCTCGGCCAGATTCCCATCGGGATCGCGGAAATAGAGGCTCGTCGAGCCCTTTGGCCACTGCACCTCACCCTCGATGGCGACGCCATGCGCCGTGAGGTGGTCGCGCCAGCGCGTCATGTCGGCGGCTTCGGCGGAAAAAGCGAAGTGCAGGCGGCCGGCACCGTCGTGGGGCGGGATGGCGCCGCCGAAGGGCAGTTCGATGGCCTCATCGGCCGAGCCGCGCAGGAACAGCAACAGCACCGTTCCGCCCACCGGATAGGCAGCGAAGCGCGCGTCGGCCAGCATGGGAACGAGCCCGAGCACACCCTCATAGAAGCTGCGCGCCCGGTCGAGGTCGTCGACGTAGAGGCCGGTTTCCAGCACCCGGCCGAGGGGCGGCGCGGCGGGCGCGGTCCCCTGCCCGTCAGCCACCATGCGCCCTCACCAGAGGTTGAGCGTGGCGCGGGCTTCCTCGGACATGCGGCCCTGGTCCCACGGCGGGTCGAAGGTGATATCCACCTTCACGTCCGAAATACCGGGCACCGCCGCGACGGCGCTCTCCACCATGCCGGGCAGCTCGGCGGCAGCCGGGCAATTTGGCGTGGTGAGCGTCATCTCCACAGCAACGGTGCGGGCATCCGAGATATCGACCTTGTAGATCAGGCCAAGCTCATAGATGTCCACCGGGATCTCGGGATCGTAGACCGTCTTGAGGGCGATCACGATGTCGTCGGTGAGCCGCGCAAGCTCCGCCTCCGGGATCGGAGACTGAATCTGCGGCTGGTTCGGCGCCTCGATCGACTTGGTATCGGTCATGCGAACAAATCCTGCGCCTTGACGAGGGCGTCGAAGAGACGGTCCACGTCGGCGCGCGTGTTGTAAAGGGCAAAGGATGCGCGGCACGTCGCTGTCGCACCATATCGTGCCAAAAGCGGCTGCGCGCAATGGGTGCCGGCCCGTACCGCGACACCGTAGCGGTCGATGATGGTCGCCACGTCGTGGGGGTGGGCGCCCTTCATCTCGAAGGAAATGATGGCGCCCTTGTCCGCCGCGGTGCCGATGATCCGCAGGGAATTCAATGCCCTCAGGCGTTCGTGGGCATAGGCCGAGAGATCGTGCTCGTGCGCGGCGATGCGCTCGCGGCCGATGGACTGGACATATTCCATTGCGGCGCCGAGGCCGATGGCCTGCACAATTGGAGGTGTTCCAGCCTCGAAACGGTGCGGGGGTACGCCATAGGTGACGGTCTCCTCCGTCACCTCGCGGATCATCTCTCCGCCGCCCTCGTAAGGCGGCATGGCCTCCAGCAGCGCCTTCTTGCCGTAGAGCAGGCCGATGCCGGTGGGCGCATAGAGCTTGTGGCCGGTGACCGCGTAGAAATCGACGTCGAGGTCGCGCACATCCACCGGCATGTGGACGATGGCCTGGCAGCCATCCACCGCGACCTTGGCGCCCACCGCATGGGCCGCCGCCGCGATCTCCTTGATCGGCGTCACCGTGCCCAGCACGTTGGACATGTGGGTGATGGCGACGATCTTGGTGCGCGGGCCGAGCAGCGCCTTGAAGGCGTCGAGGTCGAAGGACCCATCCTCCCGCACCGGCGCCCACTTGATGACGGCGCCCTTGCGCTCGCGCAGGAAGTGCCACGGCACGATGTTGGAATGGTGCTCCATGATGGAGAGCACGATCTCGTCGCCCGCTTCGATGGACTGGCCGAGGGACGAGGCCACCGTGTTGATGGCGCCGGTGCCGGAGCGGGTGAAGATGATCTCGTCGATGCTCTCGGCGTTCAGGAAGGCGCGCGCCGTCTCCCGCGCGTGCTCGAACGCCTCGGTGGCGGCATTGGCGAGATAGTGCAGGCCGCGATGGACGTTGGAATATTCCCGCTCATAGGCGGTCACCATCCGGTCGATCACCTGCCGGGGCTTCTGCGCCGAAGCAGCATTGTCGAGATAGGTGAGCGGATGGCCGTTCACCTCCAGCGACAGGGCCGGAAAATCCGCGCGCACAAGCTCCACGTCGAAGGAGCCATTGGCGACGGCGGGGTGGGGCTTGGTCATGGCCAAATCCTTTTGGCAATCGTCTTCAAGGAAACTCTTGCTCGCCGTCGCCCTCCGGCTTGACCGGAGGGTCCATCCATCCGCCGGATCCGGCGGCGCCATGGATCCTCCGGTCAAGCCGGAGGATGACGGCCGGACGGCGGATGAGGCAGCGCGCCCTACACCACCCGTTTTTCCAGCCAGCCCGAGATCCGCTCGATCAGCACATCGCGCAGGTCCGCGTCCTCCACATATTCCACCGCCTCGCCGAGGAAGGCCTGGATGAGGAGCATCTCGGCTTCCTTTTCCGGCAGGCCACGCGAGCGCAAATAGAACAGCATGGAGCGGTCGAGGGCGCCGGCGGTGGCGCCGTGGCCGCACTGGACATCGTCGGCGAAGATTTCCAGCTCCGGCTTGTTGTCCATCTCGGCGCGGTCGGAGAGGAGGAGCGCCTGGCTCATCATCCGCCCATCGGTCTTCTGGGCCGCGCGGCGCACCACGATCTTGCCCTGGAACACGCCGTGGGCATCGTCGGCGAGCACGGTCTTGAACAGCTCGCGGCTCTCGCCGTGCGCGACCGCATGGTCGATGACGAGGGTCGTGTCCGAATGCTGGCGGCCGCGCGCGAGGGTCGCGCCGCGGATGCCGGCATGGGCGCCGGTGCCCTCGAAGCGGCCATAGACGTTGTAGCGCGCCAATGCCGCGCCCTGGGCAAGGGCGAACAGGTTCAGCTTCGCCTCGCGGCCCAGCTCCAGCATGAGGGTGCCGAAGTGGAAGGCGGCGTCGCCCTCCTCCTGGATGCGCACGAGATTCACGATGGCGCCGTCGCCCACCACCAGCTCAACCGCGTGGTTGGACTGGTAGGCGACCCCATCACGCCCGGCGAAGGTCTCCACCAGCGTCACCTCGGCGCCCGCGCCCACCACCACGACGGTGCGGGTGAAGCCGGAGACGGCCTCGGCGCCCGGGAAGGCGTGGGCAATGTGAACCGGCCGCGCGGCCTTCACCCCGGCATCGACGCGAAGCGCGACGCCCTCGCCGAGGAAGCCGGTGTTGAGGGCGAGCGGCCCGTCATAGCGGCTCGGCGACAGGGCATTGATGCGGTCTGCGAGTGGATCGCCGGCAGCGATGGCGCTCTCCAGCGGCAGCGCGGTGACGCCATCAGACAGGGCCGCAAAATCCGAGCCGGCGCGGGAGAGCACGCCGTTCACGAACAGGATGCGGGCGGCATTCGGCACCGCCGGCACCAGCGCGGCGGCCTCCGCCTCCTCCACCGCGCCCTGCGCGGGAGCGCGGTTGGGGACATCACGGATGGCGGCGCGCAGGTCGGTGTACTTCCACTCCTCCACGCGGCGGCTGGGCAGGCCGTTCGCGAGGAAGGCATCGCGGGCGGCGCGGCGGATCTCGGGGATGCGCCCCTGCCCTGCCTCTGCGCTGATCGACGCCTCAAGCGCGGCGGCGATGGCCTCTTCCGCCGCTGTTCGGGCGGGACGGACGTTGATGGTCATGGTGCCGTCCCTCACGCCGCGTCCTGCGCGTAGGCCGCATAGCCGGACTCTTCCAGCTCCAGCGCCAGCTCCGGCCCGCCGGAGCGGACGATGCGGCCCTTGTGCATCACATGCACCACGTCCGGCACGATATGGTCGAGCAGACGCTGATAGTGGGTGATGACCAGCATGGAGCGCTTCGGCGAACGCAGCGCGTTCACGCCATGGGCAACCACCTTGAGGGCATCGATATCGAGGCCGGAATCGGTCTCATCCAGAATGCAGAGCTTGGGCTCCAGCAGGGCCATCTGCAGGATTTCGTTGCGCTTCTTCTCGCCGCCCGAAAAGCCCACGTTGACGCCGCGCCGGAGCATGTCCTGCGAGATGCCGAGGTCCGGCGCCTTGGCGCGCACCAGCTTCAGGAAGTCGGGGGTGGAAATCTCCTCCTCGCCGCGCGCCTTGCGCTGGGCGTTCATGGCCGCCCGGAGGAAGGTCATGTTGGCAACGCCTGGAATCTCGATGGGATACTGGAAGGCGAGGAAGACACCCGCCGCCGCGCGCTCGCTGGCGTCGAGCGCGAGCAGGTCCGCGCCATCGAAGCTCACCGAGCCGTCCGTCACCTCATAATCCGGCTTGCCGGAGAGGACATAGGAGAGCGTGGACTTGCCGGAGCCGTTCGGCCCCATGATGGCATGGACCTCGCCATCCGGGATGATGAGGTCGAGGCCCTTGAGAATCTCGTTCTCGCCGATGCGGGCGCGGAGATTGCGGATTTCGAGCATGTTCGGTCCTTGAGATGTCGATCCGCGCGGCTGCGGCCCGAGGGGACGCGCTGCGCGAGAAAAGGGGGAGGCCGGCGGCGCGCCGGCCGGTTCGTCAGCCCACCGAGCCTTCCAGGCTCACGGCGATCAGCTTCTGCGCCTCCACGGCGAACTCCATGGGCAGTTGCTGGAGCACGTCGCGCACGAAGCCATTGACGATGAGCGCCACCGCCTCCTCCTGCGAAAGGCCGCGCTGGAGGCAGTAGAACAGCTGGTCCTCGGAGATCTTGGAGGTGGTCGCCTCGTGCTCGAACTGGGCTGAAGCGTTCTTGGCCTCCATGTAGGGCACGGTGTGCGCCCCGCAGAGATCGCCGATGAGGAGCGAATCGCAGTTGGTGAAGTTCCGCGCGCCGGTGGCCTTGCGGTGGGCCGAGACGAGCCCGCGATAGGTGTTGTCCGAGTGCCCGGCGGCGATGCCCTTGGAGATGATCCGGCTCGACGTGTTCTTGCCGAGGTGGATCATCTTCGTCCCCGAATCCACCTGCTGGTGGCCGTTGGAGATGGCGATGGAATAGAACTCGCCCTGCGAATTGTCGCCGCGCAGGATGCAGCTCGGATACTTCCAGGTGATGGCCGAGCCGGTCTCCACCTGCGTCCAGGAGATCTTGGAATTGTCGCCCCGGCAGTCGCCGCGCTTGGTGACGAAATTGTAGATGCCGCCCTTGCCGTCCTTGTCGCCGGGATACCAGTTCTGGACGGTGGAATACTTGATCTCCGCATCCTTCATCGCCACCAGCTCGACCACGGCGGCGTGCAGCTGGTTCTCGTCGCGCTGGGGCGCGGTGCAGCCTTCCAGGTAGCTCACATAGGCGCCTTCATCGGCGATGATGAGGGTGCGCTCGAACTGGCCGGTGTTGCGCTCGTTGATGCGGAAATAGGTGCTCAGCTCCATGGGGCAGCGCACGCCCTTCGGAACGAACACGAACGAGCCGTCCGAGAAGACCGCCGAATTGAGGGTAGCGTAGAAATTGTCCGTCACCGGCACGACCGAGCCGAGATATTTCTTCACCAGCTCGGGATGCTCGCGGATGGCCTCCGAGATGGGCATGAAGATCACGCCCGCCTTGGCCAATTCCTCCTTGAAGGTGGTGGCGACCGAGACACTGTCGAACACCGCGTCCACCGCCACCCTGGAGCCGCCCTCGCGCTGGATGCCGAGCAGCGCGTCGCGCTCGCGCAGCGGGATGCCGAGCTTCTCGTAGGTCTTGAGGATTTCCGGGTCGATCTCGTCGATGGACTTCGGCGCGGCCTTGGGGGCCGAGTAATAATAATAGTCCTGGAAATCGATCTTCGGGTAGCTCACCCGCGCCCAGGTGGGCTCTTCCATGGTGAGCCAGCGCCGGTAGGCGTCGAGCCGCCATTCCAGCATCCACTCGGGTTCGTTCTTCCGGGCGGAAATGTAACGGATCGTGTCTTCCGACAGGCCCTTGGGGGCCTTCTCGCTCTCGATGTCGGTGACGAAACCGTACTTGTACTGATCCACATCGATCGCGCGGACGCGCTCGACGGTTTCCTGAACCGCAGGCATCTCTCTTCTCCTCTCCCGCGCGGGGTCAAGGCCCGCGGGTCAAGTCCGTCTGCCGCGCATGATGCGCGGCGCAAATTCCTACGCCGCGCGCGAAGCGCGGCTTCTCAGCTGCGGCACCGCCTTTTTCAAGGCTTCGACCGCGGCATCCACATCCTCGATGGTGCTCGACCAGCCGAGCGACAGGCGGATGGCGCCCGCCGCCTCGTCCTCCGGCACTCCCATGGCGAGCAGCACCTGCGAGGCGCCGACCTTCCCGGAGGAACACGCCGAGCCGGCACTGATGCTTACGTGGGCAAGGTCGAGCGCGATCACCAGTGTCTCGGCCCGAAGTCCGGCGAAAGTGACCATAAGGGTGTTTGGCAGGCGATCGGCACCCGCGCCCACCACTCTCATACCGGGAACGCCCTCAAGCACCGCCCGTTCCAGTCGGTCACGCAGCGCGGCGAGCCGCTCCGCCTCGGCGGAAAGCGCTGCCTTCACGGCGGTTGCGGCCGCGCCGAAGCCGACGATGGCGGGCCCGTTCTCGGTGCCCGCGCGGCGGTTGCGCTCCTGCCCGCCGCCGGACAGAAGCGGCGCGGTGCGATGGTCCGGCCCCGCCGCCACCAGCGCGCCGACGCCGGGCGGGCCGCCGATCTTGTGGGCGGAAAGCGCCAGGAAGTCGGCGCCCAGCGTCGCCATATCGAGCGGGATGCGGCCGGCCGCTTGCACGGCGTCGCAGAAGACGATGCCATCGGCCTCATGCACCAGCCGTGCGACTTCTGAAACGGGCTGGATCACGCCGGTCTCGTTGTTGGCCGCCATCACCGCAAGCATGGCGCGGCGCCCGGCGGCGCGATGGCGGGCAAGCGCCTCGGCCAGCGCCGCGAGATCGAGGCGGCCTTCGCCGTCCACCGGAAGGATTTCGAGGGCGTCGGACGGAAAGCGATGGCCTTTGAGCACGGCCGGGTGTTCGACAGCACTCGCCAGCAGCACGTCGCAGGGCTTCGCCCGGCCGGCGATCTCGACGGCCGGATGAAGCGCCAGCGCAGCCGCCTCGGTGGCACCGGAGGTGAAGACCACGCCCCGCACAGGCGCCCCGGCCAGCGCCGCGACGGCCGCGCGGGCGGCCTCGATGCGGGCGCGCGCGGCGCGACCTTCGGCATGGACGGACGAGGCGTTGCCGCCGGCGTCCAGCGCGGCGATCAGCGCGGCGCGGGCCTCGGGCCGCAGGGGGCTCGTGGCGTTGTGATCGAGATAGGCGCGGCGCGGCACCGACGGGCGGGAGGCGTGTGCCTCACCCCAGCCCAATCCGGTACCCGACTGCCGCGATCCGTCGCCCGCGCTCATCTCCGCCTCCCGGTCCCGCGTGCCAAACGCACCCGCAACCCGTGCCAGGCTTGCAATTGCCGGCGATCTCCGTCATAGGTCAAACTTCACCCGTTCTCACAACGCAGCGCCCATCGGTTCGCGCAGCCGCCGGGAACAAATTAGAATTATTCTAAATAGATAGGTCTCGCGCGACCGTTAGTCAAGCATTACCGTTCCGGCGTCAAGCCGACAGGGATCATGCTGACGGGTTCCCGCGCCGGACCCGTCGTCCGCCAGGACGAAAGAGCGCCGCGCGTCATTGCCACCCAGAGGTTGCAGACTTCCATGCCAGAAGTGATCTTCCCCGGCGAAAAGGGGCGCCTCGAAGGCCGCTACCAGCCCGCCAAGACCCGCAACGCGCCCATTGCCATCATCCTTCATCCCCACCCGCAGTTCGGCGGGACGATGAACAATCCGGTGGTGTACAATCTCTATTATCAGTTCGTGAACCGCGGCTTCTCGGTGCTGCGCTTCAACTTCCGGGGCGTCGGCCGCTCGCAGGGCTCGTTCGACCACGGCACGGGCGAGCTTTCGGACGCCGCCGCGGCGCTCGACTGGGCGCAGTCGGTGAACCCGGACGCCCGCGCCTGCTGGATCGCCGGCTTTTCCTTCGGCGCGTGGATCGGCATGCAGTTGCTGATGCGCCGCCCGGAGGTGGAGGGCTTCATCTCCATCGCCGCGCCGGCGAACCTCTACGACTTCTCCTTCCTCGCCCCCTGCCCCTCCTCCGGCCTGTTCGTCCATGGCGACAAGGACGCGGTGGTGCCCACCACGGCGGTGCAGACGCTGGTGGAGAAGCTGAAGACGCAGAAGGGCATCGTCATCGAGCAGCAGGTGGTGCCTGGCGCCAACCACTTCTTCGACGGCAAGACCGAGGAATTGATGGGCGTGGTCGGCACCTATCTCGACAAGCGCCTCCCCGGCACCCGCAAGGACAGCGCCGCCTGAGGGTGGCTTTTCCCGCTTGAACGGCGCGCTTCGGCGCGCCGTTTTCGTTTTGGGGGTGTGTCATTTGGCGCCGTCATCGCCCGGCTCGTCCGGGCGATCCACCCCTCGGCCTGTGCGCAGCCCGAAGTTTCCACCCGGACGCACCGTGGATCGCCCGGACGAACCGGGCGATGACAGCTGAAGCGTTCACGGCCGGAACAGCACGCCGCCCGTCATCGGCGCCGCCACCCCCGTGGTGGTCGGAAACGTCAGCGGCAGCCCGCGCAGCGAACGCGCGGCGAGATAGCCGAAGGCGTGGGCCTCCAGCGCGTCGCCGGACCACCCCACCTTGTCCGCCGTGCGCACCTCGGCGCCGAGGCGTTGCGCCAGCATGGCCAGAAGCGTCGGGTTGCGCGCGCCACCACCGGCGACGATCCACACGGCGGGCGGCCGGGGCAGGAACGGGACCACCGCTGCGACGCTCGCCGCCGTGAGGGCCGTGAGCGTCGCCGCGCCGTCCTCCAGCGAAAGCCCCGCCAGCCCCATCCGCTCTCCGGCCGCCCGGCGAAAGGCGTTGCGGTCGAGCGACTTGGGCGGCGGCTGGCGGAAAAAGGAGTCTTCGAGCACGGCTGCGACGCGCGCCTCGTCCACCTGTCCGGCAGCGGCCGCGCGGCCGTCCGCGTCGAAGGGAACGCCGGTTCGCTCTTTCAGAAAATCGTCGATCAGCGCGTTGCCCGGCCCGGTGTCGCAGGCAATCGGCGGGGCGTCGCCGTCGATCACCGTGACATTGGCGACCCCGCCCACGTTCAGCACCGCCACCGGCTGCGGCAGGGTGAGCCGGCGCACCAGCGCCTGATGGAAGACCGGCACCAGCGGCGCCCCCTGCCCGCCCGCCGCCACGTCCGCCGCCCGGAAATCAGCGACCACCGGGATGCCGAGCGCCGTGGCCAGCCGCTGGCCCTCGCCGATCTGCACGGTGAGGCGCGCATCCGGCCGGTGGATGACCGTCTGGCCATGGAAGCCCACGAGGTCGATGTCACCGGGCGTGAGCCGCAGCGGCTCCAGCAGCGCCCGCACGGCCTCGGCGTGGAGATCGGTGATGCGCCGCTCGGCTTCCGCCAGCGCGCCCGGCCGGTCGTCGCGATGGTTCACGCCGCGCGCGTCCTCCATGGCGGTGACGAGGAGGGCGCGGGTCCGGGCATCGATGGGCCGGGTGATGGAGGGGCCGAGCCAGGCGACGGTTTCGCCATCCGTCTCGATCAAGGCTGCGTCGATGCCGTCCATGGAGGTGCCGCTCATCAGCCCGACGACACGCATAAGAACCCCCTCGCCTCACGCACATGCATTCTTGCGCCGGACCTGATACACCACCGCTCCTTTCCGGCGCGTGAGCGCCAGCCTCAAGCCTCGATCTGTGTGATGACTTCTCCCTCCTTCCGCTCCGATTTCCTGCGCACGCTTCACGAGCGCGGCTACATCCACCAGTGCTCGGACCTTGAGCGCCTCGATGCCAAGGCCGCGGAAGGGCCCATCACCGCCTATATCGGCTTCGACGCCACCGCATCGAGCCTGCATGCGGGGCACCTGCTCTCCATCATGATGCTGCGGACCCTCCAGCGCACCGGCCACCGGCCGATTGCGCTGATGGGCGGCGGCACCACCAAGATCGGCGACCCGTCCGGCAAGGACGAGGCCCGCAAGATGCTGACTGACCGCCAGATTTCGGACAACATTGCCTCCATCCGCAAGGTGTTCGCCCAGTTCCTCGACTTCGACGGCGCGCCACCGCGCCGGCACGGTGGATTCGCTCGCCATCAACAACAGACGAACCCGCTTCCGTCACAAGACGGCGCTGACCAAAGTGAACCTCGTGCCTCGCTCCTGCCCGCCATCATGGAGAACAACGCGGCCTGGCTGGATGAGCTGAAATACATCCCCCTCCTGCGCGAGGTGGGGCCGCATTTCACCATCAACCGGATGCTGACCTTCGATTCGGTGAAGCTCAGGCTGGAGCGCGAGCAGCCGCTCACCTTCCTCGAATTCAACTACATGATCCTGCAGGCCTATGACTTCGTCGAACTGAACCGGCGCCACGGCTGCATCCTGCAGATGGGCGGCTCCGACCAATGGGGCAACATCGTCAACGGCATGGAGCTGGGCCGCCGCATGCACGGCGCCGACCTCTTCGCGCTCACGACGCCGCTGCTCACCACCTCCTCCGGCGCCAAGATGGGCAAGACCGCCGGCGGCGCCGTGTGGCTCGATGCCGACCTGCTCTCGCCTTATGAGTACTGGCAGTACTGGCGCAACGCCGGCGATGCGGACGTGGAGCGCTTCCTCAAGCTCTTCACCGAGCTGCCGCTGGACGAGATCGCCCGCCTCGCCGCGCTTCAAGGCCAGGAGATCAACATCGCCAAGGAGGTGCTCGCCACCGAGGCGACCGCGCTCCTGCACGGCCGCGAGGCCGCCGAGAAGGCCAAGGAGACCGCCCGCACCACCTTCGAGCAGGGTGCGCTGGCCGTGGACCTGCCCACCGTCGAGCTGCCCCGCGCGAAGCTGGAGGCGGGCCTGCCCGTCGCCAACGCCTTCGTGGAGGCCGGCCTCGTCGCCTCCACCAGCGAGGCGCGCCGCCAGATCAAGGGCGGCGGGCTCCGGGTGAACGATGCCGCTGTCACCGACGAGAAGGCGATGATCGACCTTGCCGCGCTCACACCCGAGGGGGTGGTGAAGCTCTCCATGGGCAAGAAGAAGCACGTGCTGCTGAAGCCGGTGTGAGGCGGACGGCCGGCGTCCGGCCCCCCCGTCCCTCCTTCGGCCACAAAGGCCGGTCATTGGGCGCAACGTTGACGGCCCCGTCGCGCTGACGTAAGCGCACGCCCTTCGCACAGCAACCTGTTTCAACGCATTTTCTTCACGCGAACCGGTACCCACTTCGCTGGAAAATGCTTCAGAAAGAACCCGCCTCCCCATGGCCGAGCCCGCGCCGCGCATCTCCTTCGTGTCCCTCGGCTGCCCCAAGGCGCTGGTGGACAGTGAGCGCATCGTCACGCGCCTGCGCGCCGAAGGCTATGAGCTGACCAAGACCCACCAGGGCGCGGACCTCGTCATCGTCAACACCTGCGGCTTCCTCGACAGCGCCAAGGCGGAGAGCCTGTCCGCCATCGGCGAGGCCCTGGCGGAGAACGGCAAGGTCGTGGTCACCGGCTGCATGGGTGCCGAGCCCGAGCAGATCCGCGAGGTGCATCCCAGCGTCCTCGCCATCACCGGCCCGCAGCAATATGAGAGCGTGCTCGCCGCCGTCCACGAGGCCGTGCCGCCGCAGCACGATCCCTTCCTCGATCTCGTGCCCGAGCAGGGCGTGAAGCTCACGCCCCGGCACTACGCCTATCTGAAGATCTCCGAAGGCTGCTCCAACCGCTGCACCTTCTGCATCATCCCCAAGCTGCGCGGCGACCTCGTCTCCCGCCCCGCCGCCGATGTGCTGCGCGAGGCCGAGCGGCTGGTGAAGGCCGGAGTGAAGGAACTCCTCGTCATCTCGCAGGATACCTCCGCATACGGTGTGGACCTGCGCTATGCGCCGAGCCAGTGGGGCGACAAGGAGGTGGCGACCCGCTTCCTCGACCTCGCCGCCGCGCTGGGCGACCTCGGCGCCTGGGTGCGCCTGCACTATGTCTATCCCTACCCGCATGTGGATGCGGTGATGGAGCTGATGGCCGCCGGCAAGGTGCTGCCCTATCTCGACATCCCCTTCCAGCACGCGAGCCCCACCGTGCTCAGGCGCATGAAGCGCCCGGCCTCGCAGGAAAAGACGCTCGCCCGCATCCAGGCGTGGCGGGCGGCGGTGCCGGACCTGACGCTGCGCTCCACCTTCATCGTCGGCTTCCCCGGCGAGACGGAAGCGGAGTTCGAGGAGCTTCTGGCCTTCATGGAGGAAGC
This sequence comes from Xanthobacter flavus, assembly GCF_017875275.1. Lineage (NCBI taxonomy): Bacteria > Pseudomonadati > Pseudomonadota > Alphaproteobacteria > Hyphomicrobiales > Xanthobacteraceae > Xanthobacter > Xanthobacter flavus. The sequence goes on from NZ_JAGGML010000001.1 coordinate 5,287,747, forward strand.
CGAGATCGACCGCGCCGGCGCCTTCAAGTTCGAGCCCGTGCGCGGGGCGGATGCCAATGCTCTGCCCGATCCGGTGCCGGACGAGGTGAAGCAGGACCGCTACGACCGCTTCATGCGAACCCAGCAGAAGGTCTCGGCCCGCCGGCTGAAGAAAAAGGTCGGCACCCGCCAGCAGGTCATCATCGATTCCGTGAGCGCGCAGGGCGCCATCGGCCGCACCAAGGGCGATGCGCCGGAGATCGACGGCACGGTGAAGGTGTTCTCCCGCCGCCCGTTGCGCGTGGGCGAGATCGCCACGGTGAAGATCGAGGCCGCCGGCCCCTACGACCTCACCGGCACGGCCGTGGGGTTCTGATCCGGACTGAACCGGGAGCCGGCCAAGCTCCCTCTCCCCTTGCGGGAGAGGGCTGGGATGAGGGGTATCGCCTCCCTGGCCCGGCACTGCGACGAACGGCAGCGGCCCCCTTACCCGTCTCGCGGCTGCGCCGCGATCCACCCTCTCCCGCGAGGGGAGAGGGGAACTCCTCAGATCAGACAATGGCGCCCGGACTCGAATTCGGCCGAGCTCCCTCTCCCCATGCGGGAGAGGGGTGGGGTGAGGGGTGTTTAACCTTTTGCCCCGCTATCTGGTGAGCGCGGCCCCCTCACCACGTCGCCTTGAAATTCCGATAGAGCTGCTCAGCCGCCGCCGCGAAGACCGGCATCCGCTCCTTGGTCGCGTTTTCGAGCAGCGCTTGCCCGCCGGCGCCGGTAATGGCCTCCAGCGCGCAGCGGTATTCGGGAATCACGCCCCATTCGGATACCGTCTCGTCGGTCAGCTCCACGTGATACTGGATGCCGAACGCCCTCTCTCCCACCTGCAGCGCCTGAATGGCGCAATGCTCGTTCTCGGCGAGCACGACCCCGCCCGGGGGCAGCTCCAGCACCGCAGCGCCGTGCCACTGGAGCGTCGGGAAGGTGGGGGGAAGCCCCTTGAAGAAGGGAGAGGCGCGCCCCGCCGCCGTCAGCGACACCTCGGTGACACCCACTTCCGGCCGGGGCATGAGGCCCACCTTGCCGCCCAGCGCATCGGCGAGAAGCTGATGGCCGAGGCAGACGCCGAGATAGGGCTTGCCGGTGGCCATCCAGTCCCGGATCGCCGCCTTCTCTGCGACGAGCCAAGGCAGTTCCTCCTCCTGCCAGACATCCATGGGCCCGCCGAACACCATGAGCGCGGCGTAATCATCGAAGGGCGGGATGGTCTCGCCCTCGTCCAGCTCCACCGCGTCCCATTCCACGCCATCGGCGCGCATGAAGTCTCGGAAGCGGCCGGGGTGCTCGCAGGCGACATGCTGGAAGACGAGGACTTTCACGGGATGCCTCCATGCTGGCCAAATGGGCCGGTTGCCGGATACTGTGCTGGCGGCCGGGAACGGGGCAATAGCCATTCCCGTCAGTTAAATATCTTTCATGGCAGGTCGGCGCGGGTTGATGATTCGCCCGCCGCCGGGCGCGCGGATCGGGGCCGAAGCGCCGCCGGCGTTGACTCCGCACGCTTTCGCGACTAAGAACCCGCCACCTTGCGGGCCGGAAGTGGCCCGCTTGGCGTTTCACGCACCCGTGGCTTCGCAAGGCAGCGCGCCGGGCGAGCCTGTCGGCGGAACGGTCCGGAACCTCTGGGTTTCCATCCATTCCGCAGAGGAGGGGCGCGATCCAAACTCGAACGAACCAATAGGGATCCGCGTTACATGAGCAAGCGCATTGCGGCCAAGCACAAGATCGATCGCCGTATGGGCGAGAACATCTGGGGCCGCCCCAAGAGCCCGGTGAACCGTCGTGAATACGGTCCCGGCCAGCACGGCCAGCGCCGCAAGGGCAAGCTGTCCGACTTCGGCGTGCAGCTGCGCGCCAAGCAGAAGCTGAAGGGCTATTACGGCTCCATCGGCGAGAAGCAGTTCCACAAGGTGTATGTCGAGGCCTCGCGCCTCAAGGGCGACACCGGCGCCAACCTCATCGGCCTGCTGGAGCGCCGCCTGGACGCGGTGGTCTACCGCGCCAAGTTCGTGCCCACCATCTTCGCCGCCCGCCAGTTCGTCTCCCACGGCCACGTGAAGGTGAACGGCAAGCGCGTGAACATCCCGTCCTACCTCGTGAAGGTCGACGACGTGGTGGAGGTGAAGGAAGCCTCCCGCCAGCTCGCCATCGTGATCGAGGCGCAGCAGCTCGCCGAGCGTGACGTGCCCGACTACATCGAGGTCGACACCCACAAGCTCACCGCGCGCTTCGCCCGCATCCCCGAGCTGAACGAAGTGCCCTACGCGGTCCAGATGGAACCGAACCTGGTGGTTGAGTTCTACTCGCGCTGATCCGGCGCGGGACCCGAGAAAAGAAAAGGCCGCCCATCGGGCGGCCTTTTTGTTTGGGCCGCCGCGTCCTGCGACGCGGCGGGAAACGCAAATGGGGCTCAGGTGCCGGACTTCACCTCGGCCGCGGCGACGGCGAGAAGCTCGTCCATGTTGCGGCGGATCTGGTGGTCCGAGACATCGACATTCCTGGCGTCGAAGTCGGCGCGCAGCTTGCGGAACACGTCCTCGTCGCCGGCTTCCTGCAGGTCGGCGACGACGACCTCCTTGGCGTATTCCTGGGCCGCCTCGCCGGTCAGGCCAAGCTTCTCGGCGGCCCACAGGCCAAGCTTCTTGTTGCGGCGGGCGAGCGCCCGAAACCGCGTCTCCTCGTCGAGCGCGAAAGCCTTCTCGAAACCTTCCTCGCGCTTGTCGAACGTGGTCATGGCACCCCTCTTCCTGCGAATGGGCGGCCGGCGGCCGGCCTGATCTGTTTGCGCGGACTGCGTTTGCGCGGACCCTGATGATTTGGGTTGCCGCTGCGCTCACGCAAGGGCAGCCGCAGCTCCACACGCGCACTCCGCACGCGCGCCTTGAATATCCTCCGCCTCCCATTAGATCAACGTCAGTAAAGCTCCGCGCCCCGATACGACCGTGCGACCTGATGGCCGCTCGCCGGGGAACGGTGCCGCACCTGCCCGGTCCGGCACGATGCCAAGCGCAAGATGCCAGCGCATGACGGCCGGACATGACGGGCATATGGACGCGCGTTGTATCGCGCGGCCTGATCGGCTAGTGTCCGAACGGGTTTGGGGTGACCGTCAAACAGCCATCCCGGCCCCGCCGAGGAGCGTCACACGAACGGAGCCTTGGCAAACCCATGGATTTCCTCAATCGACGGTATACCCCCATGAGCCGCCGCCGCCGAATCTACGAAGGCAAGGCGAAAGTCCTCTATGAAGGACCCGAGCCCGGCACACTCATTCAGCACTTCAAGGACGATGCCACGGCCTTCAATGCGAAGAAGCACGATGTCATCGACGGCAAGGGCGTGCTGAACAACCGGATTTCGGAGTACATCTTCTCCCGGTTGAACGACATCGGGGTGCCGACCCATTTCATCCGCCGGCTGAACATGCGCGAGCAGCTCATCCGGGAAGTGGAGATCATTCCCCTCGAGATCGTCGTGCGCAACGTCGCCGCGGGCTCCATCTCGACCCGCCTCGGGATCGAGGAAGGCACCCAGCTGCCGCGCTCGATCATCGAGTTCTATTACAAGAATGACGCGCTCAACGACCCGATGGTGTCGGAAGAGCACATCACCGCCTTCGGCTGGGCCACCACCCAGGAAATCGACGACATCATCGCCCTGGCGATCCGCGTCAACGACTTCCTGTCCGGCCTCTTCCTCGGCGCCGGTATCCGTCTGATCGACTTCAAGATGGAATGCGGCCGCCTGTGGGAGAACGACATGATGCGGATCGTGGTCGCTGACGAGATCAGCCCCGATTCGTGCCGGCTCTGGGACATCAAGTCGAACGACAAGATGGACAAGGACCGCTTCCGCCGCGACATGGGCGGCCTCGTGGAGGCCTATACCGAGGTCGCGCGCCGGCTCGGAATCCTGATGGAGAACGATCCGACGCAGGGCAAGGGCCCCGTGCTGGTGAAGTGAGGCGTCAATTCGGGCGGGGGCGTTGTTTCCCCTACCCGAAAAGTGCTAGGCGGGGGCCGGATCGGCCCCCGTTTTGCGTTGCCGGGCCCCTCTGGCCCTGGCGATGCCTAGCGGCGGGCAAGCAACAACGCGGGCGCCGGCCCGTGCCATGAAGGCGAGGTTTCCATGAAGGCCCGAGTGATCGTCACCCTCAAGTCGGCGGTGCTCGACCCGCAGGGCAAGGCCATCGAAGGCGCGCTGCGGTCGCTGGGCGTGGCCGGCGTGCAGAGCGTGCGCCAGGGGAAGGTGTTCGACGTGGAGCTGGCCGGCAACGACCGCACCGCCGCCGAGGGCGCCCTGAAGGACGCCTGCGACAAGCTTCTCGCCAACACCGTGATCGAGACCTACAAGGTCGAGTTCGCCGAGTGATGTGCGAGTGATGTGATAATCTGGCGGCCGTTTCAGGGAGCAAGGCCGCCGAGAGGGCATGATGGCCGAGATCACCAACGAGCGTCACACCGAGGTTCCGGCGTCGATCCCACGGGACGCTGCCCGCGCCGCGCCGCCCCTGCGGGATCGCGCAGAGGTGATCGCCCGTCACGGTCTCCGGCCCGCCACGGGGCGGGACATGAACACCATATACGGCATGCACGCGGGCCGTGACGCGCGGCTCGATCGCATCGCACGCAGGCTCGGCCGCGTCGGCACCCACTGAGAGATCATGAAACCAGCCGTCATCCTCTTCCCCGGCTCCAATCGTGAGCAGGACGCCGTTCGCGCGCTGCGGCTCGTTTCCGGCGCCAAGCCCCAGGTGGTGTGGCACGCCGAGCATGAGCTGCCCAAGGGCACCGACCTCGTGGTCCTGCCCGGCGGCTTCTCCTACGGCGACTATCTGCGCTGCGGTGCCATCGCCGCGCGGGCGAATATCATGGAAGCCGTGCGCGCCCATGCGGCCCGCGGCGGCCTGGTGCTCGGCATCTGCAACGGCTTCCAGATCCTGTGCGAGGCGGGGCTGCTGCCCGGCGTGCTGGTGCGCAACGCGCGCCTGCGCTTCGTCTGCCGCGAGGTGCTGCTGCGGGTGGAGCGGGCGGATACGCCCTTCACCAAGGCCTATCGCAAGGGCGAGCTCATCCGCATCCCCGTGGCCCACGGCGAGGGCAATTTCACCGCCTCCGAGGCCAACCTGGCGCGGATCGAGGGCGACGGCCGCGTCGCCTTCCGCTACGCCCGCCGCGACGGCCAGATCGACGAGACGGACGGCCCCAACGGCGCCATCAACGGCATCGCCGGCATCTATTCCGAGAAGTTCAACGTGCTCGGCATGATGCCCCACCCGGAAAACTACATCGAGCCGGAGATCGGCCCCACCGACGGACGCGGCCTCTTCGAGAGCCTCGCCGGCGCCCTCAAGGCGGCGTGAGCCGCGGCCCCAATTCGGATCGACGCCCGTGAACCACATTCCCAACACCGTCCGCATCACGCCGGAGCTCGTCGCCGAGCATGGGCTGAAGCCGGAGGAGTACGATCACTTTGTGAAGCTGATCGGCCGCGAGCCGTCGATCACGGAGCTGGGCATCGTCTCGGCCATGTGGAACGAGCACTGCTCCTACAAATCCTCCAAGGTCTGGCTGCGCACCCTGCCCACCACCGGCAAGCGCGTGATCCAGGGGCCGGGCGAGAATGCCGGCGTGGTGGACATCGGCGACGGCCTCGCCGTGGTGTTCAAGATGGAGAGCCACAACCACCCCTCCTTCATCGAGCCCTACCAGGGCGCGGGGACGGGCGTGGGCGGCATCCTGCGCGACGTGTTCACCATGGGCGCGCGGCCCATCGCGGCGCTCAACGCCTTGCGCTTCGGCGACTGCCACAATCTGAAGACCCGCCGCCTTCTGGCCGGCGTGGTGGCCGGCATCGGCGGCTACGGCAATTCCTTCGGCGTGCCCACGGTGGGCGGCTCGGTGGGCTTCCACAAGCGCTACAACGGCAACATCCTCGTCAACGCCATGGCGGTCGGCCTCGCGAAGACGGACGAGATCTTCTACGCGGCGGCCACCGGTGTCGGCCGGGCCATCGTCTATCTCGGCTCCAAGACCGGCCGTGACGGCATCCACGGCGCCACCATGGCCTCGGCCGAGTTCGGCGCCGATGCCGAGGAGAAGCGCCCGACCGTGCAGGTGGGCGACCCCTTCGCCGAGAAGCTGCTGCTGGAAGCCTGCCTTGAGATCATGCAGGCGGGCTGCGTGGTGGCGATCCAGGACATGGGCGCCGCCGGCCTCACCTGCTCCGCCGTCGAGATGGGCGCCAAGGGCGACCTCGGCGTGGAGCTGAACCTCGACGCCGTGCCCTGCCGCGAAACCGGCATGACGGCCTATGAGATGATGCTGTCGGAGAGCCAGGAGCGCATGCTCATGGTGATCGCCGACGGCAAGGAGGAAGAGGCGGAAGCCATCTTCAAGAAGTGGGGCCTCGACTTCGCCGTCGTCGGCCACACCACCGATACGCTGCGCTTCGTGGTGAAGCACAAGGGGTTCGTGGAAGCCGACCTGCCCATCAAGGAACTGGGCGACGAGGCCCCCGAATACCGCCGCCCCTATGATGAGCCGGCCCCGCGCCCCGAGATCCTGCCCTCGGACGTGCGCACCACCGCCTCGGTGTCGGACGCGCTGGAGCGGCTCATCGCCTCGCCGGACCTGTGCTCCAAGCGCTGGGTGTGGGAGCAGTACGACCACCTCATTCTCGGCAACACCGTGCAGCGCCCGGGCGGCGACGCGGCGGTAGTGCGCGTGAACGACGGCCCCAAGGCCCTCGCCATGACCACGGACGTGACGCCCCGCTATTGCGAGGCCGGCCCCTTCGAGGGCGGCAAGCAGGCGGTGGCCGAGGCGTGGCGCAACCTCACCGCCGTGGGCGCCACCCCCATCGCGGTGACCGACAACCTGAACTTCGGCAATCCCGAGAAGCCGGAGATCATGGGCCAGTTCGTGGGCTGCGTGAAAGGCATCGGCGCCGCCTGCGAGGCGCTGGACTTCCCGGTCGTCTCCGGCAACGTCAGCCTCTACAACGAGACCAACGGCAAGGCGATCCTGCCCACCCCGACCATCGGCGGCGTCGGCCTGATCGAGGATCTCGACCAGACCATGACGCTGGACTTCAAGGCAGCGGGCGAGCCGGTGCTGCTCATCGGCAAGACCAAGGGCTGGCTCGGCGCCTCCGCCTTCCTCGCCACCGTGTGCGAGCGCGAGGAAGGGGCCCCGCCCCCGGTCGATCTCATCGCCGAGAAGCGCAACGGCGACTTCGTGCGCAACCTCATCCGCGATGGCGTCGCCACCGCCGTGCATGACGTGTCGGACGGCGGCCTGCTCGTGGCGCTGGCCGAGATGGCCATGGCCAGCGGCATCGGCGTGTCGCTGGAAGACGCGCCGGACGGGATGGACCCCTATGCGTGGTGGTTCGGCGAGGATCAGGCCCGCTACGTGGTCACGGTCGCCTCCGGCCAAGGTGCCGAGGTGATCCACAAGGCGGAGATGGCGGGCGTGCCGATCATGAAGATCGGCAAGACCGGCGGCGACCGCTTGATCGTGCCGCACGACCGCTCGATAGTTGTCGAATCGTTGAAGGACCGGCACGAGACGTGGCTGCCCATCTACATGGGCGCCTCATCCTGACGCTCTCGCGCACAGCAAGGACGTTTCGACCATGCCCATGAATGCCCGCGACATCGAGCAGCTCATCAAGGATGCGCTGCCCGACGCCACCGTGGTGATCGAGGATCTGGCGGGCGACGGCGACCACTACGCCGCCCGCATCGTCTCGGCCTCGTTCCGCGGCAAGAGCCGGGTGCAGCAGCACCAGATGGTCTATGCCGCGCTCAAGGGGAACATGGGCGGCGTTCTGCACGCCCTCGCCCTGCAGACCTCCGCCCCCGCCGAGTAATCCGGGCACGGCTCCGCTCGCGGTGGGGTGACACGTGCCTGTGCAAGCGTGTCGCCCCCTGAGGCCTTGCGCTTCGGGCCGCTTGGGCCGATCTTTATCGGTGGAAGGCCTTCTTTCCGGCCGCAGACATTGGATTTGAGACCATGGGCATTCGTGACGATATCGACGCCATCGTGAAGTCCGGCGATGTGGTGCTGTTCATGAAGGGCACGCCGCAGTTCCCGCAGTGCGGCTTCTCCGGCCAGGTGGTGCAGATTCTCGACCACGTGGGCGTCCCCTTCAAGGGCGTGAACGTGCTCGAGAACGACATGGTCCGCCAGGGCATCAAGGACTATGCCAACTGGCCGACCATTCCCCAGCTCTACATCAAGGGCGAGTTCGTGGGCGGCTGCGACATCGTCCGCGAGATGTTCCAGTCGGGCGAGCTGATCCCGCTGCTGGAAGAGAAGGGTGTCGCCATCCGCGACCGCGCCATCGGCTGACCAGCCCGCTCTGTGGCCGTGCCATCGGCACCTGAAGCTCCCGGTCCCGGCGCTCCCGCGCCGGAGGCCTCGCGCATTCCAGCGGCGCCCCCTGCGCCTTTGGCGCTCAAGCTGGTCATGGGCCTCGGCCTCCTGGTCGATGCCGGCATCGTCATCCTGCTGATTGCGATTTCCGGCTTCGTCTTCGGTGGTCCGGAGGGGGCTCGGGGCGAGGCATCGGCGGTGATGGGCTGGGCCAGCACCTTGGGAATCACCCTGCTGTCGCCGGCGATGGGCCTGTGGATGTGGCGGCGCGGCCGCCGCGACCTTGCGCTCGCCATGGTCTGGCTCCCGCCGCTCGCCTTCATGCTCGGGCTCTCGCTCGGGCTGTAATTGCCTCCGCGCCCAAAGGCGGGCCGTGGCCCGCCCCTCTGTCAGGCGATGCCGTGCTGGCGTTTTGCGGCGGTGAGCGTGTTCTGCAACAGGCAGGCGATGGTCATTGGCCCCACGCCGCCCGGCACCGGCGTGATGAGGCCGGCGATGCCTTGCGCTTCCGCATAGGCCACGTCCCCCACGAGGCGGGTCTTGCCGTCGTTCTTCGGCACGCGGTTGATGCCCACGTCGATCACCGTCGCGCCTGGCTTGATCCAGTCTCCCCGCACCATCTCCGGCCGGCCCACCGCCGCCACCAGGATATCCGCCGTGCGGCATTCGCCGGGCAGGTCGCGGGTGCGGGAATGGGCGATGGTGACGGTGCAATCTTCCTTCAACAGCAGCTGTGCCGCCGGCTTACCGACGATGTTGGAGCGACCCACCACCACCGCCTTGAGGCCAGCGAGGCTGCCGAGGTGATGCTTGAGCAGCATGATGCAGCCGAGCGGCGTGCAGGGCACCAGCGCATCGAGGCCGACGGCGAGGCGGCCGGCGTTCACCACATGGAAGCCGTCCACGTCCTTGGCGGGATCGATGGCGGCGATGACCTTGGTGGCGTCGATCTGCGCCGGCAGCGGCAGCTGGACGAGGATGCCGTTCACGGCCGGGTCGGCGTTCAGCTTCGCCACCAGGGCCAGCACGTCCGCCTCGGGCGTGTCGGCGGCGAGCTTGTGCTCGAACGAGGCCATGCCGGCCTCGGCCGTCTGGGCCGCCTTGTTGCGCACATAGACCTGGCTGGCCGGATCCTCGCCCACCAGCACCACGGCGAGGCCGGGGGTGAGGCCGGCGCTGGCCTTGAGGGCGGACACCTCCTCGGCGATGCGGGCGCGCAGTCCGGCGGCGAAGGCCTTTCCGTCGATAGGCTTGGTCTCGATCACGAAGCACTCCCAGGACTTGTCGGGAGCCCGGCCTCGGCGGGGCCGGCTCCGCTCGCTGTGCGCAATTCCCGTCCTTGTCGGCAGGCGGGACGGCTGAGGCAAGGCCAAAAGCATGCCGGAACGCCGCAGCTGTGCTGCTTACAGCGCGCCAATGTTTCTTGTAAAGAAAATTGTCTTATCAGACAGAACGATCAGACCTGCGCGCCGCCCCTGGCGGGAACCTGCTGCGCCTCGTCCTGCCGCCGCAGCATGTCGATGGCGGCGGCGATGGGCAGCGGCGGGGCGAACAGATAGCCCTGCGCGGTGGGCATGCCGATCTCGCGCAGGAAGCGCAGCTGCTCGCGCGTTTCCACGCCCTCCGCCGTCACGTTGATGCGGAGTGAGCGGGCAAGCTTGAGCTTATGCTCGACCACCGCCGCCACGTCCGGATCGGTGCAGGCCTTCACCATGAAGGAGCGGTCGATCTTGATGCGGCTGATGGGAAAGCGGCTGACGTGATGCAGCGAGGCATAGCCCGTGCCGTAATCGTCGAGGGCGACGCCCACTCCCAGCTCGCGCAGCGCCGCGAAGGTGCGGCTCAGCTCGTCCGAGGTGTTGAGCACGATGGATTCCGGCACCTCGATCTCCAGCATCGCGGGATCGAAGCGAGTGTCCGCGAGAATGGCCGCGACCTCTGCGGCGAAGGTCGGCGCCTTCATGGTGGCGGGCGCGACATTGACCGATATGGACATGCCCCGAAGCGCCGCCGCCTCGGTGCAGGCGCGGCGCATGCCATAGAGGTCGAGGCCGGCGATGATGTGCATCTCCTCGGCCATGGCGATGAACTGCGCCGGCAGGAGGCGACCGAGGCGAGGATGGTCCCAGCGCAGCAGCGTCTCGAAGCCGACCACGCGGCCGCTCGCCACATCCACCTGCGGCTGGTAGGCGATCACCAGTTCGCCCCGCTCCAGCGCGCCGCCGAGGGCGCCCTCGATCTCGCGGCGGGCGTTGCGCTCGCTCTCCAGCTGGGTCTCGAAGCGGCAGAGGGTGTTGCCGCCCGTGTCCTTGGCCCGGTAGAGGGCGATGTCCGCCCGGCGCATCAGATCACTGGCGGAGATGGCGTCCTGCGGCGCCTCGGCGACGCCGATGGAGGCAGCGACGCGAATTTCCCCGGCGCCGTCCGGCACCGGCGGCCGCAGCTCGGCCTGCAGGCGCGTGAGCAGCAGGTCGATCTCGCTCGCGTCGGAGGCCGGGAAAAAGGCGACGAACTCGTCGCCGCCGAACCGCCCCGCGACGCCGCGATCGCCAATGACGGTGGCGATGCGGCTGCCCACCGCCTTCAGCAACACGTCGCCGGCGCCGTGGCCGGCGGTGTCGTTGATCATCTTGAAGTCGTCGAGATCGATGAACAGCAGCACCAGCCGCCCGTCCGGAGCGAGGCCGGCGAAGGCCGAGTCCAGCGCCTCGATGAAATAGCCGCGATTGTAGAGACCCGTCAGATAGTCGCGCGAGGCGGACGCGCGCGCCTGCGCCTCGCTCTCGGCGAGGGCCGCGGCGACCCGCAGCGCGCGGAACATCATGACGAGGAAAGTCACCGACAGCAGCGTCGTGATCACCGCCAGCGCCGGCAAGGCGTTGCGGAACAGGTTCCGGCCGGGCTGCGAGCCGCGCCAGGCGAGTTCCGCCTCGGTGCCGTCGTAAAGGTTGGGGACGGAGGTGCCCACCTTGTCGGGATGGTTGGAGGCTCCCCGCCCGGTGCGCAGCTGGATGTCCTGCAGGTGGGCCGGCGCGGCGAGGGATTGCAGCAGCGTGTCGTCCAGAAGGTCTACCGTCACGGCCACCAGCGGCTGGGGCGCCTTGATGTCCTCCACCTGCTGAGTGAACGGGCGCACCACCATGATGCCCGCGCCCTCGCGGCTCGCGATGAGCCCGGCGTGTCCGGCGCGCCCTTCCGCCAGCAGGCGTCCGATGGCGGGGCGGATCCAGCCGTAGGCCTTCCGCTCCCCCGCCTTTCCGCGCTCGGACGAATAGAGCACGTCGCCCTTGGCATCGACGATGTAGACGAACTCGAAGCCGAACCCCTCGTTGAGCCTGCGGCCGAAGCGCTCGTCGAGCTGGGAGAGATCGCCGCTGGCGAGAGCGCGCAGCACCTGCCGCTCCTCGTCCGCCGTGGCCATGGCCTGCTGGATCAGCGCCTCGTGGGCCTGCAGTGAGGCGAGCAGGGCCAGCCGCTCGCGCATGGTCGCCTTTTCGTCCTGCTTCATGCCGGCGTAGATGAAGACGCCCACAAGCCCCACCACGAGGAGCGCGAGCGCGGCGAGCCCGGCCAGGAGCGAACGGTGGACATGGCTGCCGGACTGGCGGGGAATGACACTGCCCTCCCTGGAACCCGATTCCAGATCATCAAACCGGCCGCTCGAAGCCGGAATTGGCACCGCACGGCAGAAAATGCGGCCCTAAACGCCGGATTATCTCTATTCCGATAGATTTTGACCTGGCGCAAGGACGTTCCGACCTTAGAAAGGCGGTCCAGCCATCACAGAGCGAGCCTCGCGCAAGGTTCAACCTGCGGACGCCGTGTGTTGCACTACAGAGACTACTGGCGCCGCGGCAATTTTCTCCACCCGCCGATGCTCAGTCCGGCGCATCCGAGCGTCTGCAATGCGCGTCCCGACCCGAACCGCACCAAAAACAACGCCGCCCGGCGGACTGATCTCCGGCCGGGCGGCGAAGTATTACGCAAGGTTAAGCCGGACCTCCGGCCGCTTTCAGCCGGCGGCGGGCGTCAGGAAGCGGTCGGCGTCGGCGCGGGTGGCGACGATCTCGGTGAGCTCGCCGACACCGGTGGTGAGCAGCACGCGCTCCACCTGCGGGTCGCAGTTGAACAGCACCAGCTTGCCGCCGCGCTTGTGCAGCGACTTGGCGTTGGCGAGGATCAGCCGGATGCCGATGGAGGCAAGGAAGGTCACGCCGCCCATGTCCACGAGCGTGACATGGGCGTGGCTCGCGTGGGCGCTGAAGGCGGTCTCGATTTCGGCGGCGCCGGCGATGTCCATGCGGCCGGCGAGGGAAATGAGGATCTGCCCGGGTCCGAGCGGGGTGGAGTCGAGCTTCATGGCGTCCGCCGTGGTTTGCTGAGGCATGCGCCCGAAGCCAGTGCGGTTCCGGGCTGTCTGGTCCCTCTTCCCACCCGGTCTTTACAGTTTTGTGACAGTGCGGCCGGGCCGCGCACCAGCCAAGCAGAAGTTTGCCCGAACGGTCAGCCGAGGCCGGCGAGACGCGTGTCCAGCGCCTCCCCCGAGGGCAGATCCGCCACCTGCTCCACCGCGAGGTCGCCGGCCGCCAGATGCCGCACCATGAGGAAGAAGCAGCCGGAGCGGCCTTCGCTCTTCACAAGGGTGTCGGTCCACAGCCGGTCGAAGGTGTCGAGCACCGGGCCAAGGGGCGCCACGGGGAGTTGCTGGCCGGAATAGCGCGGGAATTTGTTGGTCAGCTTCTTCCAGTCGTCCTTGAGCGCGTCGCGCAGCACGGGATCGGCGGTGAGGCGCGCGTCGCGGCCGCCCCGGTCGTAGGTGGCGCGGGTCTCCATCAGCGAGAGCAGCAGCGCATTGGAGCGGCTCCGCAGCAGCGGGCGCAGACGCTCCACGAACAGCTTGCGCAGCGCGTCCACATGGTCCGGATCGGACAGGCCGACCTCATGGGCGCCCACGCCGGGGCCGGGGGCCAACTTCGCCGCCGCCGCCGCGTAATGCGCGGCCGGCCAGTCCTCCGCCGGCCGCGAGGCGAGGAGGAGGACGACGCCGGGCGGGAGGTTCGATAGCCCCGGCAGGAGTGCGAGGGTCGCCGCGTCGGCCTTCTCAAGTCCGTCGATGCAGACCAGAAGCCGCTTCGCCCCCTGCCCCGCCGCCGCTGCGGCGAGCGCGCCGAGCCAGGCCGCGAAGGTGTCCGCGCTGTCCGCCGCCGCTTCCGCATTGGGGGCGGGACAGGCGAATTCCGCCGCGAACGCGCCGTTCAGCGCCTCCACCAGCGCGGCCGGGCTCGTCGCCGCGCCAAGACCCACGGCGATGGCGCGGGCGCCGGAGGAAATGGCGCTGTCGATCCCCTCCGGGCTGCCGTCCTTCCCGGTCCGGCGGGCGACGATGCCCCGCAGGAACGCGGTCTTGCCGGCGCCGGCTGGCATTCGCAGCCAGTAGAGGCCGCGCTCATGGCTGACGAGGAACGAGCGAAAGGGGGTGCGCAGATAGGCGGGGGAAACGTAGTCCGCGTCGGCCGCAAGGGAGAGGGCGAAAGGCTGCGCGGAAGGCTCGTGGGGCGTGGGCGTTGTCATGGGAAGGCTCCGGGGCGAGAGCATGGATCGCCTTCCGGCCGCCCTCGGTCCCGGCGGGTTTCGGCCAACAATCCAGACAGGGGTCACCCAAGCATTTTGCGTGCCCCGGCGGTTGCGCCGGGGACCACCCGCTTCTGCCCCTCCCCTGCCGCCTTGCCCGCGCCGCTTCAGCGCTTGCGTTCGCCGGCGCTGAAATTGCTGGTGTGGCCTTCCTTCGTCGCCTGCGCGCGCCACGCCTTGGCCACCGCCTTCAGCTTCTGGTCGGGGGCGATGCGCGACACCATCTGCTCCGCGCGGGTGCTGCCGCACGACGGGCAGACGGGCGTGTCGGACGACGAGATGAGGAGTTCGAACTCATTGTCGCAATCGGGACAATGGAAATTGTAGAGCGGCACGCCGAGCCTCCTGTCCTGTTCCGGGGGGCACGTCCGCGCAACCGGCGCAAGTCCTTGGAAGAACAGGCGCAAGCCGTCGCCGACATGCTGCGGCGCCGCGCGTCCGCCGTCGCCCGGAGCGCGCGCCATGCCCCTCCAAGCAGGAAGCAGGCCAGATGGTGCAGGCCAGACGGTGCAGGCCAGACGGTGAAAGCCTCAGCCCACCGTCTCGATGCCGAGCACGCGCTCCAGCACGCCGGCGGGATCCTCATCCCGCATCAGGGCCGTGCCCATGAGGAGCGCCTTCGCGCCGGCCGCGCCGAGCCGCGCGCGGTCCTCCGCCGTGCCGAGGCCGCCTTCCGCCACCACGAACGCCTTGTCCGGCGGAATGAGCGGGATCAGCGCCTCGCAGGTGCCGGGCACAAGCTCGAAGGTGTGGATGTTGCGGTTGGTGACGCAGATGAAATCCGCCCCCGCCGCCAGCGCCGTTTCCACGTCTTGCGGGGTATGGACCATGACCAGCACGTCGAGGGCGATGGAGGCGGCGCGCTCGCGATAGGCGGCAAGGTCCGGCCCCAGCAGGGCGGCGGAGAGCATCACCGCGTCGGCGCCGGCGAGCCGCGCCTCAAGGATCTGGTAGACGTCGTAGATGATGTCCTGCGCGAGGAGGGTGAGGTCCACCGCCCCGCGCACGGTGGCGAGGTCCGAGTAGGAGCCCCGGAAGGCCTGCCGCTCCACCGCCACCGAGAGGGCCGCCGCGCCCACCGCCTCGAAATCCTCGGCCAGCGCCTTGTAGGGCACCATAATTTTCAATGCCGGCTCGAACGGGGAGCCACCCTTCAGCTCGCAGACGATGCCGGGCTTGCCGGTGGCGCGGAAGGCGGCGGCGAGCGCGCCGTGGAAGCCGCGCGTCATGGGCATCTCGCCCACCTTGCCCTGGATCTGGCCCAGCGAGCGCCGGGCCTTGGCCTTGGCGAGCTGGTCGCGGCGCTGGAGAAGGAACGGCTTCAGCCGGCTGGTCTCGGGCAGGATCATGAAAGAACGTCCAGAGGCAAAGGAGGATACGCAAAGGGCGACGCAAATCGACCGGGCCAAACGCCCGAACTGAAAAAGTGCCTTCAGCTTCACAGATTTCGCGCCGCTTGGCCATGCCGCTTTCGCAGCGCGGCAGGAGGGGCTAGCGCGTTCGCCCTTTCCTATCGCGCCGCAACGCGCGATGATCCGTCTATTCTTAGCCGATCGAGTTTTTCAAGATGTTCACGCGCGTCTGCAAAGCGGAAACCGTTGCTGAAGGCGGCATGCGGCTGGTGATCGCCGACAGCCACCTCATCGTCCTCGCCTGGCCTGACAATGGGGAGATCCGCGCCTTCCAGGGCGTCTGTCCCCATTCCAACACGCCGCTCAAGGAAGCGGAGTTCGACGGCACCGTCATCACCTGCCCCCTCCACCACTGGACCTGGGACTTGAATTCCGGCGCGCCGATCGAGCCGCAGGAAAGCGCGCTCGCGGAATATCCGGTGAAGGTGGAGGATGGCGTCGTCTATATCGACACCGAAGGCATAGAGCCCCTGTTCGCCGCGCCCTGAGGGCGCCGCAGCCGATCCGCATGATCCGTTGTTCAGGTGCTGCGCGGTGGAGTGCCGCCGCGCGGCCACAGCCGGAGTTCGACCGTGACAGAACAGACCGCCGTTGAGACCGCCATCATCGTCGGCGCGGGCAAGGGGCTGTCCGCCGCCCTCGCCCGCCGCCTCGCCCGCGAGGGCTTCCGCATCGCTTTGGTGGCGCGCGACGTGGACAAGCTCGCTCCGCTCATCGCCGAGACGGGCGCCCGCGCCTACGCCGCCGACGCCCAGAACCCGGTCGCCATCGAGGGCGTGTTCGCCGAGGTGGACAAGGCGTTCGGCCCGCCCGACCTCGTGGTGTTCAATGCCGCCATGCGCTATCGCGGGCCGGTGGAAGTGCTCGATCCGGCCGACGTGATGGACGCCTATGCCGTCGGCGCCTTCGGCGGCTTCCTCACCGCCCAGGCGGCGGCGCGGCGCATGCTGGCGCGGGGCAAGGGCTCGCTCTTCTTCACCGGCGCCACCGCCAGCGTGAAGGCCATGCCCCATTCGGTGCCCTTCGCCATGGCCAAGTTCGCCTTGCGCGCGCTGGCGCAAGGCCTCGCCCGCGAGCTGGGGCCGCGCGGCATCCATGTGGCGCACTTCATCCTCGACGGCGGCATCGCCTCGTCCTGGGCGACGGCGGGCGAGCCGGGGCCGGCGGACAAGTGGCTCGATCCCGACGCCATCGCCGACACCTACCTCGCCGTCCACCGCCAGCACCGCTCGGCGTGGACCTCCGAGATGGAGCTGAGGCCGTGGGTGGAGAAGTTCTGAGGCAGACGCTGCGTTAAGCCTGCCGCCGCCCTTGCATTGTGGCGGGCGGGGCGGCGTGCCATCTTCCGGTCCCAACGACGGGAGGATTTCGTGCCGCATTCCATGGTCAACGGCCGCCAGATCAAGGCCGGCCGCGCCCTGCTCGGCTGGTCGCGCAAGGATCTGGCCGAGCGCGCGGGCGTGACCGCCGACACGGTGAAGGTGGTGGAGCAGGATGCCGTGACGATCGAGGCCCTCGCATCGACGCGCGCCCGCCTGAGCGCCACGCTGGCGGGGGAAGGCATCAATTTCCTGAACGACAGCGGCGTGGGCGTCGAGATCGTGTCCCGCGACGCAGGCATCCGCGCCGAAGACCTCAACGCCTCCAACGACGACTGACGAGCCCCATGATCCTGCACAATTTCGCCGCCCGCCACTGGATCATCGTGGCGATCATCCTCGTCATCGCGACGCTGGCCTATCTGGGCAGCTGGTCCTGACGCCGCCGTCGTGGTCCGGCTGGACCGGACCACCCATGGCGCCATTTGCACCAACCGCCGCAGGCTGAGCCCGGTGGAGGGATGGGCCCTCCGGTCAAACCGGAGGGCGACGGCAAGGAAGACGGCAAGGGCGCCACCTTCACCCCACCAGCAGCAGCGCGAAGCCGTCATAGCCCTTGGCGCCCACGGTCTGCACGGCCGTGGCGGTGAGGCGGGGGTCGGCGCCGGCCATGTCATAGGTGCGGCGGATGCCGATGACGGAGGCGTCCGCGCTCTCGCCGTCGAGCACCCTGCCGCCGCGCACCACGTTGTCGCAGACGATCAGCGTGCCCGGCCGAGACAGGCGCAGCGCAAAGTCGAGATAGGCGGGATTGCTCGGCTTGTCGGCGTCGATGAAGATCAGATCGAACGGCCCCGCCCCTTCCGCCTCCAGCACCGGCAGCGTCTCCACGGCCCGGCCGACCCGCAGGTCGATGCGCTCCGACAGGCCCGCGCGGGCGAAATTGGCGCGGGCGACCTCGGCGTGGTGGGCGTCCGCCTCCAGCGTCACCACCGTGCCGCCCTCGGGCAGCGCGCGGGCGAGGAAAAGGGTGCTGTAGCCGCCGAGCGTGCCGATTTCGAGGATGCGCTTGGCGCCCATCATGCGGGCGAAGATGTGCAGCATCTGGCCCTGCGCCGCCGAGACGCTGATGGCGGGAAGGCCAGCCCGCTCGCAGGCCGCCTGCACGGCGTCGAGCACCGGGTCCGCCGGCAAGAGCTTCTCGCCGATGTAGCCGTCCATCTCGTCCCAGAGCGTCGCGTCCATTCCCGCCTCCGTCAGCATTGCCGGCGCAAGGAATACCGGATGCATGAAGGAATTGCGTCAGGGCCGGATGCTCAGTCCTGGTCGCTCTCCCGCGCGGCGCGGATGGAGAGCACGGCATAGGCCACCACCAGCGCCAGCTCGACGAGGGTGAAGAGCATCAGCCGCGTCATGCCAGCCGGCGCCCACACGCCGAGCACCACCTGCGTCAGCGTCGCCAGGAGCCACAGCACGATCGCCCAGCCGGCCCGCAGCCACAGGCCGACCCCGGCGATGGGATCGATGATCGCCGCCCAGATCACCGCCGCCTGCGCGGCCATGGGCATGGCCTCGAAGCGACTCGCCGGCCCATCGCCGATGCCGAGGATCACCGCCCAGTGGATGATGCCTTCCAGCAGCAGGAAGGCCGCGACGCCCCGCAGGAACAAAAACAGCCGCCGCCGCCAGGGCGAGAGATTCTCCCATTGGGCGCGGGCGCTGGCGTCGATGGGATCGTAATGACTCATGTGCCGGGGGCCAGAAGTTCCAGTTCGTCGGGTATGGGATCGAAATGCGCCGCGATGACGGCCGGGTCCACCTCCGCGAGGGTCGGCGGCTGCCACTGGGGCGCGTTGTCGCGATCGACGAGCACCGCGCGCACGCCCTCGTAGAAATCGTGCCCCGCCGCGACGCGGCTCACCACCCGGAATTCCAGCTTCAGGCAGTCCCCGAGGTCGAGGTCCGGCCCGCGCTTCATCTGCTCCATGGCGATGGCGAGGCTGGTGGGCGACTTGCCGGCGATGTCCTTGAGGAGCGAAGCGGCGAAGTCCGCATGGGGGCCCTCGCCCTCCGCGGCCGCCTGCAGCGCGCCGAGGATGCCGGCGAGATGGCCCCGCCCGAAGGCGTCGGCGATGAAGTCCGCGCGGTCGGCGAAGGCGCCGGGGCCGGGCTCGATGCGATGGTCGCAGATGATGCGCTCCACCCCGCCGCCGGCGCACAGCGCCTCTTCCAGCGCCGGGAAGGCGGCGCTCGGCACCACGTCGGTCGCAAGGCCGCAGGCGAAGGCCTCGGCGGCGCGGATTCGCGTGCCGGTCAGCGCCAGGAACACGCCGAAGGCGCCGGGCAGGCGCGGCAGCACATGGGTGCCGCCCACGTCCGGGAACAGGCCGATGTTCACTTCCGGCATGGCGAACAGATATTTGTCGCCCGCCACACGGTGCGCGCCATGGGCCGAGAGGCCGAAGCCGCCGCCCATGCAGATGCCGTCGATCAGCGCCACATAGGGCTTGGGGAAGCTGCCGATATAGTCGTTGAGGACATATTCCTCGCGCCAGAAGGCGAGCGATTCGGCGGTGTTGCCAGCGCGGCCGAGATCGTAGAGCGTGCGCACGTCGCCGCCGGCGCAGAAGGCCTTCTCGCCCGCCGCCTTGATGACCACGCGGGTGACGGCCGGGTCGCGCGCCCAGGCCCGAAGGCGCGGCAGGATCTCGCGGACCATGGAGAGGTTGAGCGCGTTGAGCGCCTTCGGCCGGTTGAGGGTGATGACACCGGCTTCGCCCTTCACCTCCAGCAGGACTTCAGGCTCCGTGGTCATTCACCCCTCCCCTTGCCGCCCCCGCCGCTGAGCGACGGTCGTTGCCGGCAGGGTTAGACGCGGCCGACAGGAGCGTCAACGCGGGCCGGCGCACCTTGGCCGTGCAGCAGCGCACCTTGGGCGCACACGCTGAACTTGCCGTGACCCTGTGCCGCGCGCCACTCGCGGGCGGCGGACCGGGAGTCTATAAGAACCGACAGCGCCCCGTCGCGGGCGAACGAAGAACGAGCGCATCATGCCCCTCTCCAAGCCCCGCCTGCATGCCGTTTCCGAAGCCGAGGCCGCCGCCAGCCGGCTGGGTCTCGTCCACCGCCCCCGGCGGAACCGGAAGACGGACTGGTCGCGCCGGCTGGTGCGCGAGGCCACACTGACCGTCGACGACCTGATCTGGCCGATCTTCGTGATGAACGGCGCGGCCACCCGCACCCCCATCCCCTCCATGCCCGGCGTCGAGCGCCTGACGGTGGACGAGGCGGTGCGCGCGGCCGAGAGCGCGGCGAAGCTGAAGATCCCCGCCCTCGCCATCTTCCCTTATATCGACCCCGCCCGCCGCGACCCCACCGGCAGCGAGGCGCTGAACGACAACAACCTCGTCTGCCAGACGCTCCGCGCCATCAAGGCCGAGATCCCCAATCTCGGCCTCATCACCGACGTGGCCCTCGACCCCTTCACCAGCCACGGCCATGACGGCCTGCTGGAGGATGGCCGCATCCTCAATGACGAGACGGTGGAACTCCTCGTGCGTCAGGCGCTGGTCCAGGCCGAGGCCGGCGCCGACGTCATCGCCCCGTCCGACATGATGGACGGCCGCGTCGGCGCCATCCGCGCCGGGCTCGACGCCAACGGCTTCGAGGACGTGCAGATCATGTCCTATGCGGCGAAATATGCCTCCGCCTTCTACGGCCCGTTCCGCGACGCCATCGGCACCGCCAAGACCCTCTCGGGCGACAAGCGCACGTACCAGATGGACCCCGGCAATGGCCTCGAAGCCATCCGCGAGGCCGCCCTCGACGTGGAGGAAGGCGCGGACATGCTCATGGTGAAGCCCGGCCTGCCCTATCTCGACATCGTGTGGCGGCTGAAGGAGGCGTTCGGCCTGCCCACCTTCGCCTATCAGGTGTCCGGCGAGTACGCGATGATCGAGGGCGCCATCCGCAACGGCTGGGTGGACGGCGACCGCATCGTCCCGGAGAGCCTGCTCGCCTTCAAGCGCGCCGGCGCGGACGGCATCCTCACCTATTTCGCGCCGCGTGTGGCGCAGGCCCTGGCCGAACGGGGCTGAGGCTCCTCGCGGGAGAAGACTGATGACCGTGCCCGCGACGGCGCTGGAATTCGAACAGGACTTACCCGTCACCCTCGCCGACGTGGAGGGCGCGTGGCCGCTGGTGCGCGCCTCGGTGCTCCGCACGCCGACGCTGCGCGCCCCGCGCCTCTCCGCCTTCACCGGCGCCGAGGTGTATGTGAAGTACGAGAACCTTCAGGCCACCGCCTCCTTCAAGGAGCGCGGCGCGCTGGTGAAGCTCTCGCGCCTCACGCCGGACGAGGCGCGGCGCGGCGCTGTCGCCATGTCGGCCGGCAACCATGCGCAGGCGGTGGCCTATCACGGCACCCGGCTCGGCATCTCCACCCTCATCGTGATGCCGGAGACGACGCCGCAGGTGAAGGTGGCCGCCACCGAGTCGTTCGGCGCCGAGGTGGTGCTGTTCGGCGAGACCGTCGCGGATGCCTATGAGGAGGCCGAGCGCATCTCGAAGGCGCAGGGCCGTGTCTTCGTCCACCCCTATGACGATGTGGACGTGATCGCCGGCCAGGGCTCCGTGGCGCTGGAGATGATCGAGGACGGCCCGGCCTTCGACGCCGTGCTGGTGCCCATCGGCGGCGGCGGGCTCATCGCCGGCATGGCGGTGGCCTTCGCCGGCCGCTCGCCCGCCACGCAGGTGGTGGGCGTCGAGACCCAGCTCTATCCGGCCATGTGGACCGCCATGACCGGCGAGGCCCGCCCCTGCGGCGGCCCGACGCTGGCCGAGGGCATCGCCGTGCGCAATGTGGGCGAGATCACCGCGCAGATCGTGCGGCGCCTCGTGCCCCATGTGGTGCTGGTGGACGAGACGGCGCTGGAGCGGGCGGTGAACGCCTTCCTCATGCACCAGAAGACGCTGGCCGAAGGCGCCGGCGCCGCGGGCCTCGCCGCCCTCATCGCCGAGCCGGAGCGCTTCCGCGGCAAGACGGTGGGCCTCGTCGTCTCCGGCGGCAACATCGACCCGCGCATGATCGCCGGCATCCTGCTGCGCGAGCTGGAGCGGGAAGAGCGCATCGTCTCCTTCCGCCTCACCATCCTCGACCGGCCGGGCATGCTGGGGCGCATCGCCACCCTGCTCGGCAAGCTCGGCGCCAACATCCTTGAGGTGCACCACCGCCGCACCTTCCTCGACGTCCCCGCCAAGGGCACCCGCCTCGACCTGACGGTGGAAACGCGCGACCAGGCGCACGCGGAGCTGATCCAGACCGCGCTGGAAGGCGAAGGGCTGCCGGTGCAACGGCTGGGGGCGGGTGGCGCGGACTGGTAGGGGTGCCGCTCCGTCTATGCCGCCGCTCGTCCTTGGAGCCAGCCTCGCGCCCCGGACGCATGCAGCGGAGCGGAATGCGAGCCGGGGCCCAGCGCAAGGGTTCGCCGAAGGCGCTTCCGAACCTGACCACCCTTGGAGTTAGACCGCTGCGCGGAAGTCTTGCGCTGGGCCCCGGATCAGCGCTCCGGCTTCGCCGTCGCTTGTCCGGGGCACAGAGGCATGACCTCACGCCCGCCCGAACACCCGCTTGAAGATGTTGTCCACGTTCTTGAAGTGGTAGCCGAGGTCGAACTTCTCGTTGATGTCCTCCTCGGACAGGTACTTCCGCACGTCGGCGTCTTCCAGAAGGAAGGTGCGGAAGTCGCCCTCGCCGCGCCAGACGCGCATGGCGTTGCGCTGGACGAGGCGGTAGCTGTCCTCGCGGCTGGCGCCCTTCTGGGTGAGGGCGAGGAGGACGCGCTGGGAGTGGATGAGGCCACCCAGCTTGTCCATGTTCTTCTGCATGTTGTCGGTATGGACGACGAGCTTGTCCATCACGCCGGTGAGGCGCGACAAGGCGAAGTCCAAAGTCACGGTGGCATCGGGGCCGATCATGCGCTCGACGGACGAGTGGGAGATGTCCCGCTCGTGCCACAGGGCCACGTTCTCCAGCGCCGGGGTCACATAGGCGCGCACCATGCGGGCAAGGCCGGTGAGGTTCTCGGTGAGCACCGGGTTGCGCTTGTGCGGCATGGCCGAGGAGCCCTTCTGCTCCGGGGAGAAATACTCCTCCGCCTCCAGCACCTCGGTGCGCTGGAGATGCCGCACCTCGGTGGCGAGCCGCTCAACCGAGGAGGCCACCACGCCGAGCACGGCGAAGAACATGGCGTGCCGGTCGCGCGGGATCACCTGGGTGGAGACGGTCTCCACCTTCAGCCCCATCTTCTCCGCCACATGGGCCTCAACCGCCGGATCGATATGGGCGAAGGTGCCCACCGCGCCGGAGATGGCGCAGGTGGCGATCTCCTCCCGCGCCGCCACGAGGCGGGCGCGCGAGCGCTGGAACTCGGCCGCGGCGATGGCGAGCTTCACGCCGAAGGTGGTGGGCTCCGCATGGATGCCGTGGGAACGGCCCACCGTGGGCGTGAGCTTGAACTCGAACGCCCGGCGTTCGAGAACCGCAAGAAGCTTGTCCACGTCGGCGATCAGCAGGTCGGCAGCGCGGGCGAGCTGCACGGCGAGGCAGGTATCCAGCACGTCGGACGAGGTCATGCCCTGATGAACGAAGCGCGCCTCCGGCCCCACGAACTCGGCGAGATGGGTGAGGAAGGCGATGACGTCGTGCTTCACCTCGCGCTCGATGGCGTCGATGCGCTCCACGTCGAACTCGGCCTTGCCGCCCAGCTCCCAGATCTTCGCCGCGGCCTCCTTCGGCACGATGCCAAGCTCGGCCATGGCGTCGGCGGCATGGGCCTCGATCTCGAACCAGATGCGGAAGCGGGCCTCGGGGGACCAGATGGAGGCCATTTCCGGCCGGCTGTAACGCGGGATCATGGGGCGTTGCTCGTCAAAATGTCAGGCAGGCGGCTCGTCTAGCAGATGCGGGCGGCCGGGGGTAGCGGCGCGGCTCACGCCTTGCGGCGGCCGGCGGCGCTGACGCGGCGCGCCAGCGGCAGCATCACCACCGGCAGCAGGTAGATGGGGAATTGTGCTGCCGCTACGTAAAGCCAGGTCTCGTGCGGCAGGACGGCGCCGGTGGCGGCGATCACTACCGCCATGTTGCGGTGGCCGCCGCAGAAGCCGAGCATCATCGCATCGCCCGGATCGACGGCGCGGAAGAGCAGCGCGGTGGCGCCGAAGCCCAGCAGCGAGACGAAGAAGGCCAAGGCGACCAGCCCCGCCATGAAGCCCGGCTGGTCGAGGAAGGCATAGGTCACGCCGTCCATCAGCCCAACGGCGAGAAGGCCCAGCAGCACCACGTTCAGCCCGTCGAGATGGGCGGAAATGGCCTCCACGCGCCTCAGCCCCAGCAGCCGGCGGATGAGAAGGCCCGCCCCCATGGTGCCGCCCACCACCGCGGCGAGCCTGAGCGCCAGCGCCAGCGGATCGAGCGCCAGCGCGCCGCCGGAGAAATGGAACACCAGCCCGGGCGCGGTGAGCGGCGTCAGCGCCATGCCGCCGAGCATGGTCACCAGCACCAGCCGCGCATCGAGCCCCAGCAGCGCCGCGAAGGCGGGGGCCGACATGATGGGCGGGGCCGAGGCCTGCATGATGAGGGCGAGGACGATGGCGTTGGGCTCGCCCAGAAGCCGCGTCGCCAGCCCCATCATGAGCGGCAGCGCCAGCATGACCCAGCCACAGGCCAGCACGGCAATGCCTGCGCGGCGCGCGGTGAAGGCGCCGGCCATGGATGTGCGCACGAAGGCCAGCACCAGCAGCGCCAGGATGGTCGGCACCACCAGCGGCTTCGCCAGCGCCGCGAAGGGCGGCAGCGCCAGCCCGATGAACACGCTCACCGCCACCGCCGGCGCGCTCCGCCGTCCGAGCCACGCGAGAAGGAAGCCGGGGCTCATGAGGCGGATCTTGGGGGGGATAGGGGGATCGTGTTCGACACGCGGCTTTCTAGCCTCTGCCGGTATCCAAGGGAAGCCACGGACGTGTCTCGCTTGGTATGGACCAGAACCGGCGGGCTCCCTCTCCCCTCGAAGTCGGCTGTTGCCGACTTCGGCCTTCGCGAGCCGAACTCGGCAACAGCCGCGTTCGGTTGGGAGAGGGCTGGGGTGAGGGGTGTGTCTCCCCTCGCCCCGACGCCGGGAAGACGCAACCAGCCCCCTCACCCCCGGCCCCTCTCCCGCGAGGGGAGAGGGGAGGACGAGCGGCCAGCACCGCGCGAGCCCCTGCTGCGCAAGGTGCCGAGGCAAACCCGCCACCGTCGTCCTCCGACGTGATCGGAGGACCCATTTCGCCGTTTGCCCCATGTTCGAACGCCCGCTCCAGCCCAGCGATGGGCCCTCCGGTCACGCCGGAGGGCGACGGCAGCGCGAAGGAACGGCCACTGGCGGCAGGCGCTTGTTCCGGGTAGCGTCCGGATGAAACCGGAAAGACCCATTGCCCAAGCCACCCACCAAGCGCCCCACCAAGCCGCCCACCCGCCATTCCAGCAAGGACGGCGCCCCCGCCAAGCCGGTGCGCGCGACGAAATCCCGTGCCGCGCGCAAGCAGGCGGCGGCCGCGCATGAGGCGGCGGCGCTCGCCGTCGCCCCGCTGGCCACCGGGGAGATGCCGACCAAGGCGCAGGTGCTGGCCTTCATCGCCTCCCAGAACGGCGAGGTGGGCAAGCGCGAGATCGCCCGCGCCTTCGGGCTGTCGGCGGCGCAGAAGGTGGAATTGAAGCAGCTCCTGCGCGGCCTCTCCGAGGAAGGCACGGTGAGCCGCGAGCGGCGCCGCCTCCATGTGCCCGGCGCGCTGCCGGCGGTGGTGCTGGCCGATATCGTCTCCCGCGACGGCGACGGCGAGCTGATCGCCATCCCGGTGGAATGGGACACGGAAGCCCAGGGCGAGGCGCCGCCCATCCTCGTGCAGGTGCCGCGCCGCGCGTCGGGGCCGGCGCCGGGGCTGTCGGACCGCGTGCTGCTGCGCATCGTGGAAGGCTCCATCGAGCATGCGGTGCCCCATGTCGGCCGCGTCATCAAGGTGCTGGAGAAGGCCCGCAAGCAGACCATGGGCATCTTCCGCGCTGCCCCTCAGGGTGGCGGCGGGCGCATCATCCCCATCGACAAGAAGCA
Source organism: Xanthobacter flavus (assembly GCF_017875275.1). Taxonomy (NCBI): domain Bacteria; kingdom Pseudomonadati; phylum Pseudomonadota; class Alphaproteobacteria; order Hyphomicrobiales; family Xanthobacteraceae; genus Xanthobacter; species Xanthobacter flavus. The sequence goes on from NZ_JAGGML010000001.1 coordinate 5,313,669, forward strand.
GCTCGGGCGTGAACTGCAGGTGCCCCCCGGCGCCGAGCAGGAGGCCGAGGACGGCGATCTCGTCACCGTCGAACTGATGCGCCAGCGCGTGTTCGGCCTGCCCACGGCGCGGGTGAAGGAGCGGCTCGGCTCGCTCAAGTCCGAGAAGGCGGTGAGCCTCATCGCCATCCACGCCCACGGCATCCCCAACGCCTTCCCGGACGTTGTGCTGAAAGAGGCCGAGGCGGCGAAGAAGATCACCGTGCGCGGCCGCGAGGACTGGCGCGATTTGCCCCTCGTCACCATCGACCCGCCCGACGCCAAGGACCATGACGACGCCGTGCACGCAGCGGCGGACGAGGACGGCGGCTTCGTCGTCACCGTCGCTATTGCCGACGTCTCGGCCTATGTGCGGCCCGGCACGGCGCTGGACCGCGAGGCGCTGATCCGCGGCAACTCGGTCTATTTCCCCGATCGCGTCGTGCCCATGCTGCCGGAGCGCATCTCCAACGATCTGTGTTCCCTGCGCCCCGACGAGGACCGGCCGGCGCTGGCGGTGCGGCTCGTCATCGGTGCGGATGGGAGGAAGCGCAGCCACAGTTTCCACCGCATCCTCATGCGCTCGGCTGGCAAGCTCGCCTATGCGCAGGCGCAGAACGCCATCGAGGGCCGCACCGACGACATCACCGATCCGCTGGTGGAGGGCGTGCTCAAGCCCCTCTATGCCGCCTATGCCTGCGTGAAGAAAGCGCGCGACGCCCGCCAGCCCCTCGACCTCGACCTGCCCGAGCGCAAGATCATTCTGAAGCCCGACGGAACGGTGGACCGGGTGATCGTGCCCGAGCGGCTCGACGCCCACCGGCTGATCGAGGAATTCATGATCCTCGCCAACGTCGCCGCCGCCGAGACGCTGGAGGAGAAGAAGACTCCCCTCATCTACCGCGTCCATGACGGCCCGACCTTGGCCAAGCTCTCGGCCCTGCGCGACTTCCTGAAGACGCTGGACATCGGCCTGCCGAAGACGGACCAGGTGCGCCCCTCCCACTTCAACCGCATCCTGGACGAGGTGAAGGACACGGACGCTGCCCCGCTGGTCAATCAGGTGATCCTGCGCAGCCAGAGCCAGGCGGAATACGCCTCGGAGAACTACGGCCATTTCGGCCTGAATCTGCGCCGCTACGCGCATTTCACCTCGCCCATCCGCCGATATGCGGACCTCATCGTCCATCGCGGGCTCGTGCGGGCGCTGGGCGTGGGCAAGGACGGGCTGCCGGAAGACGCTACCGTCGAAAGCCTCGGCGAGGTGGCGGCGGCGATTTCCGTTACGGAACGTCGCGCCATGGCGGCGGAGCGCGAGACGGTGGACCGGCTCATCGCCCATCATCTCGCCGACCAGATCGGCGCCACCTTCAATGCCCGCATCACCGGCGCGACCAAGGCGGGACTCTTCGTCGCGCTCGACATCACCGGGGCGGACGGCTTCATTCCCGCCTCGACCCTCGGCCAGGACTATTACCGTTACGACGAAGTGCGGCAGGCGCTGGTGGGGGACCGCACCGGCGAGATGCACCGCATCGGCGACCGGGTGGAGGTCAAGCTGGTGGAGGCCGCGCCGGTGGCCGGCGCGCTCCGGTTTGAGCTTCTGAGCGAAGGCTCCTATGTAAAGGGTCCGCGCGGCGGACCGCAGCGCCGTGGCGCGCCGTCGGGTTTCGCGGGAAGGCCGGGCAAATCCATGCCGGGCCGGGCGAAACCCGGTAAGGCAGGCTCCGGGAAAGCGAAACCCGGCCGCGGCGGGCGCTGAGGCGCCCGGCCGCGCAAACGTTTGAGACGTGCTCCTCAGGGGCGACCGAGAGGTTCAGGACCGTGACCACGCCGACCGGCATGACCGTGACCCAGAAGCTGGCGCAGCCGGAAGAGGCGGCGACGGGTCCTGCTGCGGGCACGCCCGCCGGCGGCGCCTTCGAGCTGCCCCCGCCCCGCCGGGAGGTGCCCGGCGCGATGATGCGCGGCGCACGGTGCCTGTGCCCGGCCTGCGGCGCCGGCAGCATGTTTTCCAGCTACCTGAAGGTCACACCCTTCTGCGCCACCTGCGGCGAGGAGCTGTACCACCACCGCGCCGACGACGCGCCGCCCTATGCGGTGATCTTCGTGGTCGGCCACATCGTGGTGCCGCTCATGGTGCTGGTGGAGGAATTGTACCGGCCGGAGGTGTGGGTGCACCTCTCCCTCTGGCTGCCGCTGACCCTCGGGCTCAGCCTCGTGCTGCTGCCGCCGCTGAAGGGGATGCTGGTCAATCTCCAGTGGGCGCTGCGCATGCACGGCTTCGATTCCCGCAGCGAGGAGCGGGAGGCACCGCCCGATGGCGCCGTCCGCCCCGTCATCCGCGCCGTCCGCCCGACCCGTTGAGACCCATGACCGATTTCGCCACCCGCCTGACCGAAGCCGAGCGCCTTCAGGCGTCTCCCAACGTGCGCCCGAGCGACGCCGCGACCCTCATCCTCATCGACCGCAAGGGCAGGAAGCCGCGCGTGCTGATGGGTCGGCGGCATCCCAAGCTCAAGTTCCTGCCGGGCGTCTTCGTGTTTCCCGGCGGCCGGCTGGAGAAGGCGGACAAGGCCATGCCGGTCTTTGGCTGTCTCGATCCGGACAGCGAGCGCCGGCTGATGGCCCATGTCCAGCGCCCGAGCCTCGGCCGGGCGCGCGGCCTCGCCGCCGCCGCCATCCGCGAGATGTATGAGGAGACCGGCCTCCTCGTCGGCACCAAGGACTGCGGCGCTCCCGAATCCCCCGGCGACGACTGGCGCGCCTTCGAGGAGCGCGGGGTGTTCCCCGATCTGAGCGCCCTCACCTTCGTCGCCCGCGCCATCACGCCGCCCCGCCGCCCCCGCCGCTTCGACACCCGCTTCTTCGCCGCCGACGCCTCGGCCGTGTGCGACGAGGTGAAGGGGCTCGTGGGCGAGGAATCGGAACTCATCGACCTCGCCTGGCTCACCTTCGCGGAGACGGAGAAGCAGGAGCTTCCCACCATCACCCGCGTGGTGCTGGAAGAACTGGCCGCCCGCATCGACGCCGGGTTCGGCCTGCGCCTGCCGGTGCCCTCCTACGCCATGGTCCGCGGACGCTTCGTCCGTACCCTCCTGGATTGAAGCCGAACGCGATGCATGCACCCCACGGGTCCCTCGGCCACATGAGCCGGACGGCCTCCATCGCGGCCGCCATCTCCGCCATCACGGTCGTGGGCGTCGGCATCAGCCTGTCCATTCCCCTTTTGGCGCTGGAGCTGGAATCGCGCGGCGTGACCAGCAAGTGGATCGGCATCAACACGGCGGTGGCCGGCATCGCCACCATCTTCACCGCGCCGTTCGTGCCGCTGCTGGTGCGCAAGCTTGGGCTGAGGGCGCTGCTGGTGGGGGCTATCGTTCTGGCCTCCGCGAGCCTCGTGGGCTTCAAGGCGGCGCCGTCCTTCCTCATGTGGTTCCCGCTGCGCTTCGCCTTCGGCGCGGCGCTGTGCATCCTGTTCGCCGTCTCGGAATTCTGGATCAATGCTCTGGCCCCGCCCAACCGGCGCGGGCTCATCATGGGCATCTATGCCACCGCGCTCTCGCTGGGCGCGGCGCTGGGGCCGACCATCCTCAGCGTGCTCGGCGCCTCGGGATGGGAGCCCTACCTCGCCGGCGCGGTGGTGCTGCTGCTGGGCGCCATCCCGATCCTGCTGGCGCGGGGAATCACCCCCCGCATCCATGACGACAGCCACCACGGCGTGCTCACCTTCGTGCGCCGCTCGCCCTCCGCCGTGCTGGCGGCGCTGGTGTTCGGCGCCATCGAGACGGCGGTGATGACCTTCCTGCCGCTCTACGGCCTGCGCCTCGGCCTCTCGGAGACCAGCGCGGCACTGCTGCTGACGGCGGCGGTCTTGGGCAACGTTGCCTTCCAGATCCCCATCGGCCTCATCTCGGACAAGGTGGACCGGCGGCTTCTGCTGCTCTGCTGCTCGCTGGCGGGCGCGGCTGGCGCCTTCACCCTGCCGTTCGTTCCGGTATCGAGCCCGTGGTTCCTGGCGATGATCTTCCTCGCCACGGGCGTGGTGGGCTCGCTCTACACCGTGGGCCTCGCCCATCTCGGCGAGCGATTCCATGGTGCGGACCTCGCGGCGGCCAATGCGGCGTTCGTGATGCTCTATTCCGTGGGCCTCATCGCCGGCCCGCCGCTCGCCGGCGCCGGCATGGACCTCTACAACCCGTATGGCTTCGCCTTCGTCATCTTCACCATGCTGGCCGTCTATGCCGCCATCGTCGCCGGGCGGCTGATGACGCGGGGCCGGCGGGCCGCGTGAGGCCGTCTCAAAGCCCCCGCGCTTGACATTGGGGGCGCATTGAGAGAGGTTCCGCGCCCACGAGCCGCCGGAGACCGGCAGCGCGTCCGTTCTTCTTTTCGCCACCTCACGGTTTGCAAAAACCAGACGGTCGCACGCCGCACGCGGCACCCAGGGATCAAGACATGGCCAAGGCTGCTACCATCAAGATCAAGCTCCTGTCCTCGGCGGACACGGGCGTGTTCTACGTCACCAAGAAGAATTCCCGCACCAAGACCGACAAGATCGTGCTCAAGAAGTACGACCCGGTGGTGCGCAAGCACGTCGAGTTCCGCGAGACGAAGATCAAGTGATTCCGCTGCGGCGCTGGACAACGGCGCTGCGCGGCCTACAATCTCAGGTTCATCGTGACTGGATAGGGCGCCCTCCGGGTGCCCTTTTCTTTTTGTGGCCGCGGCCGGGCTATGACCCTGCGGCCCCAGCCCCTACCGTCCTTGCCGCAAGGCGTTCAGCACCGCGAGGGAGGCGTAGCCGTCCGCCGGGGTGATTCCCGCCTTCTGCTGGAAGGCCCGCACGGCGCGCATGGTATCGCCGCCCACGCGCCCATCGGTGCCGCCGGTGCTGAAGCCGGCCGCCGTGAGTCGCTGCTGGAGCTCCTGGATTTCCGCCAGCGTCAGCGCCCGCTCCCCACCGGGCCAGGAGGCGACGAACGGCCCCTCCCCCATCACCCGGTCGCCCAGATGCACCACCGCCAGCGCGTAGTTGGACGAGGGGTTGTAGGAACGCACCGCATAGAAATTGTGGAGCAGCAGCAGCGCCGGCCCGCCGGGCCCGCCCGGCAGCCAGAGCCGCGCCGGCTCGTCATAGGCCGAGAGCGACTGCCCCTCGATGGTGGTGATGCCGAGTTCGCTCCATTGCGACAGCGGCCGGCGCGTCTTGTTGTCGGCGAGGTCGGAATTGAAATTGCCCGGCAGCTTGGCCTCGAAGCCCCACGGCTCGCCGCGCCGGTACTTGCCGCGCTTCACGAGATAGTTGGCCGTGCCGGCGAGGGCGTCGTCCGGCTTGCCGAAGGGCGAGATGCGGCCGTCGCCGTCGAAATCCACGCCCATGTTGAGCCATACCTCGGGCATCCACTGGGTGTGACCCATGGCGCCGGCCCACGAGCCGGTCATCTCCTGCGGCGTGCCCCAGCCGCGCTCGACGATGACCAAAGCGTTGAGAAGCTCCGCCTCCCAGTATTTCCGCCGCCGCGCATCGCCCCACGCCAGCGCCGCCAGCGAATTGAACACGGGCTTCATGTGCGTCGGATTGGAGAGCACCTCGCCATAGGCGCTTTCCATGCCCCAATAGCCGAGCATCACGCGGCGATCGACGCCGAACGCCTGCTCGATCCGGTCGAACAGTGCGGAATACTGCTTCGCCTTCTGCTTGCCGGTGGCGATGCGCCAGTCGGAGACGCGGCGGTTGAGATACTGCCAGGACTGCTCGGTGAATTCCGCCTGGTTGCGGTCCTGCTCATACACCGAGGTGTCGGGCTTCAGGCCGCTGAACACCCTGTTGTAGGTGGCATCGGAGACGCCGCGGGCGCGCGCGCGGGCACGGAAGGTCTCGACCCATTTGGGGAAGGACTGCGCCGCCTGCTGGGCGAAGACGGGCGGGGCCAGAAGGCCCGAGCCGGCGAGAAAGGCGCTCCCCGCGAGAGAGAGGGTGAAGGCGCGGCGGCCGATGAGAAGGCGGGATCGGTCGTCGGTCATGTCTCTCCCGGTCAGGTCAGCTAGAGGAGGTGAAGGGACGGGCGGAGGCCAGCACTTCGGGATCGGCCACGGTGCGGCCGACGATGGCGGTGACACGCTCCGGCTCGAACGGCCTGAGCGTGGAGATGAGGCGCACGGGCGCCGTATCGGGCAGGGCCGCCGCCGGGCCGATGAGCTGCGTCACCCGCCGGGCGATGGCGGGCGCCGGGTCCATCCAGGTGACGGGCCACGGCGCGAGGCGCTCGAAGCGATCCACCAGCAGCGGATAATGGGTGCAGGCGAGCACCACCGTGTCGGTGCGCCGGCCGTCGGCGGAGACGAAGCAGGGCGCGATTTCGGCGGCGATGTCCGCGTCGTCCACCGGATCCCCCGCCATGGCCGCCTCGGCGAGGCCCGCGAGCCGGTCGCTGGGCACGAGGGCCACGTCGCACCCCTGCGCGAACTCGCGCACGAGGCCGGCCGTATAGTCCCGCCGCACGGTACCGGGCGTGGCGAGCACGCTCACCCGCTTGGTGCGGGAGGCGATGCACGCCGGCTTGATGGCCGGCACGGTGCCGATGAAGGGCAGTTGATGGCGCGCGCGCAGGCTCGGCAGCGCCAGCGTGGAAATGGTGTTGCAGGCGATGATGACGAGATCGGGCGCTACGTCCGCGATCAGCCGGTCCACCACGTGGCCGACGCGCTCCAGCATCACGTCGTCGGGGAGCGCGCCATAGGGAAAGGCCGCGTCGTCCGCCGCATAGACGAGCCGCGCGTCCGGCCGGGCCTTCGCCACCTCCCGGAAGACGGTGAGGCCGCCCACCCCCGAATCGAACACGAGAATGGTCGGCGCGACATCCGGCAGGGACGCAGTCGCGGGCAATTGGGCGGCGAGGGAGGTCACGGCGGAACTCTCGATGGCAGCGTGTGCCATGGCTTATCCTCAATGGCGCAGGCGAGATTGTGACGGGCGCATCGTAAAGGAAGGGTGAGCGCGGGGTCGGCTTCCTCCTCCACGGCCATGGACCGGCGACAAGGCGGCCCGCCATTTGTTAAGCTGCGCGCGGCGTATACAGCGTGCGAGGGTCCATGGCGTCGCTGAGCGTGCGAATCGATCTTGCCCCCGGCGGCCGGCTCGGCCCCGGCAAGATCGAGCTTCTGGAGAAGATCGCCGCCCTCGGCTCCATCTCGGCGGCGGGGCGCGAGATGGACATGTCCTATCGCCGGGCGTGGGAGCTGGTGGAGGAACTGAACGCGCTGTTCCCCTCCCCGCTCGTTTCGGCCCGCTCCGGCGGCAGGCACGGCGGCGGCACCGCGCTCACCGCGCTGGGCGCGTGCGTCGTCGCGAACTACCGCACCATTGAACAGGCCGCCGATGCGGCAACGCGCGCGGCCGTGGCCGAGCTGGAGGCGGAACTCGCCGCCACGCCCACCGCCGCCGAGTAGTCTTTCCTAACTCCGTGCCGCCCGGAGCGCCGCCGCAGCCGCCACCGGCCCCAGCACCAGCGCGAACAGAGCCAGACCCGCCAGCACCCGGAACGGCGTGCCGAACGGCACCGGGCCCGTCACAGCCGCCTGCGTCGCCGAGACGGCGAAGATCAGCACCGGGATGGTGAGCGGGATCACCAGCACCGCGATCAAGAGCCCACCCCGCCGGAACGCCCCGGCGAAGGCCGCGCCGATGAGACCGAGGAAGGTCACGGCGGGCGTGCCCACCAGCAAAGTGAGCACGACCGCGCCGATGGCGGCGGGCTCAAGATTCAGCATCAGCGCCAGCACCGGCGCAGCGAGCACCAGGGGCAGGCCGGTGGCGAGCCAGTGGGCGAGGCCCTTGGCGGCGGCGGTCAGTTCCAGCGGCAGCGCGGAAAGGGTGAGCGCATCGAGGGAGCCGTCCTCCGCATCGGCGGCGAACAGGCGCTCCAGCCCGATAAGGCTCGCGAGCAGCGCGCCGATCCACAGGATCGCCGGGCCGATCCGCGCCAGCAGCACGAGGTCCGGCCCCACAGCGAACGGCACCACCGTCACCACGGAGAGGAAGAACACCACCCCCAGCCCCGCGCCCCCGCCGGAGCCCAGCGACAGCGCCAGATCCCGGCGCACGATGGCAAGGAAGGCGGCGATCATGCTCCCACCCCTCCCAGCCGCAGTTCGTCCGTCTCGCCGAGGTCGAGCGGCGCGTGGGTGGCGGCGATGAGCAGGCCGCCGGCGGCCAGATGCGCGCGGCCGAAGGCGGCGAAGCGGGCCTGCGCCTTCACGTCCAGCGCGGTGGTCGGCTCGTCCAGCACCCAGATCGGCCGCTTCGCCACCAGCAGGCGGGCGATGGCGAGGCGGCGCTTCTGGCCGGCGGAGAGCACCTGCGCGCGCAGCCGCCCGAGGCCGCCGAGGCCCACCTCCTCCAGCGCCTCCTCCACCGCGAGACCGCCGCCGCCGAGCACGGTGCGCCAGAAGGCGAGGTTGGCGGCCACCGTGAGCGCGCCCTTCACCGCATCGTCATGCCCGAGATAATGGATCTGCTCGCCCACGTTCTCCCCGCCCCCCGAAGAGCCGTCATCCAGACGCACGGTGCCAGCGGTGGGCGCCAGCAGCCCCGCGAGGATGCGCAGCAGCGAGGATTTGCCGGCGCCGTTCGGCCCGACCACCACCAGCGCGCGGCCGGCCTCAGCCGAAACGGCGAGCCCCTCGAACAGGAGCCGGAATCCTCTTCGGCAGGACAGGTTATCCCCTACCAGCGCCTTGACAGTCATGCGTTGCCGACCCCTGCCTTTTGGTGCATTGCACATTCAACGCTGTTATCGCATGACCGCGCTTTGAAATGGCTCTATAAAGCCCGCAGCCGCGCCGTCCAAGGTGGTGGGGAGAAGACCTCCACCCTCGCAGGAGGTGCTGTTTCGGTCGATCATCGAACCGGAGTTTTCCAGCCGTGACCTCCCTCGACAGCTTCAAGTGCCGCACAACCCTGACGGTAGACGACAAAGAGTACGTCTATTACGATCTCGAGCTGGCGGAGAAGAATGGCCTTCCGGGCATTTCCGCGCTCCCCTTCTCCATGAAGGTGCTGCTCGAGAACCTGCTGCGCTTCGAGGATGGCCGGTCCGTCACGAAGGACGACGTCATCTCCGTCGCCGACTGGGTGAACAATCGCGGCAAGGCGGAAAAGGAAATCGCCTACCGCCCCGCGCGCGTGCTGATGCAGGACTTCACCGGCGTTCCCGCGGTGGTGGACCTCGCCGCCATGCGCGACGCGATGGTGGCCCTCGGCGGCGATCCCGAGCGCATCAACCCGCTGGTTCCCGTGGATCTCGTCATCGATCACTCAGTGATCGTGAACTTCTTCGGTGACAACAAGGCGTTCGGCAAGAACGTCGAGGAAGAATACAAGCAGAACCAGGAGCGCTACCGCTTCCTGAAGTGGGGCCAGAACGCGTTCGACAACTTCCGCGTCGTCCCGCCCGGCACCGGCATCTGCCATCAGGTGAACCTCGAGTACCTCGCCCAGACGGTCTGGACCCGCAAGGAAGAGATCGACGGCAAGAAGGTCGAGGTGGCCTATCCCGATACGCTGGTGGGCACCGACTCGCACACCACCATGGTCAACGGCCTGGGCGTGCTCGGCTGGGGCGTGGGCGGCATCGAGGCCGAGGCGGCCATGCTCGGCCAGCCCATCTCCATGCTCATCCCCGAGGTGATCGGCTTCCGGCTCTCCGGCAAGCTGCGCGAGGGCATCACCGCCACCGACCTCGTGCTGACCGTCACGCAGATGCTGCGCAAGAAGGGCGTGGTGGGCAAGTTCGTGGAGTTCTACGGCCCCGGCCTGGAGCACCTCTCCCTCGCCGACCGCGCCACCATCGCCAACATGGCCCCCGAATACGGCGCCACCTGCGGCTTCTTCCCGGTGGATCGCGAGACCATCGACTATCTCGAAGAGACCGGCCGCAAGGACAGCCGCGTGGAGCTGGTGGAGAAGTACTCCAAGGCCCAGGGCATGTGGCGCAAGAAGGACACTCCGGACCCGGTGTTCACCGACACCCTGGAGCTGGACCTCGACACCGTGCTGCCCTCCATGGCCGGCCCCAAGCGCCCGCAGGACCGCGTGCTGCTCTCCGAGAGCAAGACCGGCTTCCTCGCTGCCTTGGAAGGCGAGTTCAAGAAGCCCGGTGAGGCCGCCAAGCGCGTCCCCGTCTCCGGCACCGACTACACGCTCGGCCACGGCGACGTGGTGATCGCCGCCATCACCTCCTGCACCAACACCTCCAACCCCTCGGTGCTTATCGCCGCCGGCCTTCTCGCCAAGGCGGCCGTGAAGAAGGGCCTGCGCTCCAAGCCGTGGGTGAAGACCTCGCTGGCGCCCGGCTCGCAGGTGGTGGAAGGCTACCTGAAGGCCGCCGACCTGCAGGACGACCTCGACAAGCTCGGCTTCAACCTGGTCGGCTTCGGCTGCACCACCTGCATCGGCAATTCCGGCCCGCTGCCGGAAGCCATCTCCGAGGCCATCAACACCAACGACCTCGTGGCCGGCGCCGTCATCTCCGGCAACCGCAACTTCGAAGGCCGCGTGAACCCGGACGTGAAGGCGAACTACCTCGCCTCCCCGCCCCTCGTGGTCGCCTATGCGATCGCCGGCTCGCTGCAGGTGGACCTCACCACCGAGCCCCTCGGCACGGACAAGGACGGCAACCCCGTCTATCTCAAGGACATCTGGCCCTCCAACAAGGAAGTGGCCCAGTACATCCGCGAGAACGTCACCAAGAAGATGTTCAAGGAAAAGTATTCCGACGTCTTCAAGGGCGACGAGCACTGGCAGAAGATCGCCGTGCCCACCGGCCAGACCTACGCCTGGCAGGATGCCTCCACCTACGTGCAGAACCCGCCCTATTTCGTCGGGATGCAGAAGGAGCCGGAGCCGGTCAAGGACATCATCGATGCCCGGATCATGGGTCTGTTCCTCGACAGCATCACCACCGACCACATCTCGCCGGCCGGCTCCATCAAGCAGGCGTCCCCGGCGGGCCAGTACCTGATCGATCATCAGGTGCGCCCGGTGGACTTCAACCAGTACGGCACCCGCCGCGGCAACCATGAAGTGATGATGCGCGGCACCTTCGCCAACATCCGCATCAAGAACCAGATGGTGCCCGGCGTGGAAGGTGGCGTCACCATCCACTATCCGGACGGCGCCCAGCTGCCCATCTACGACGCGGCCATGCAGTACCGTGCCGAGGGCGTGCCGCTGGTGGTGTTCGCCGGCAAGGAATACGGCACCGGCTCCTCCCGCGACTGGGCGGCGAAGGGCACCAAGCTGCTCGGCGTGCGCGCCGTTGTGGCCCAGTCCTTCGAGCGCATCCACCGCTCGAACCTGGTCGGCATGGGCATCGTGCCGCTGGTGTTCAAGGACGGCGAGAGCTGGCAGAGCCTCGGCATCAAGGGCGACGAGATCGTCACCCTCAAGGGCATCGAGGGCGACCTCAAGCCCCGCCAGACGCTCACCGCCGAGATCAAGTTCGCCGACGGCACCGTGAAGAACGTCGAGTTGATCTGCCGTATCGATACGCTGGATGAGCTGGATTACTTCCGCAACGGCGGCATCCTGCCCTACGTGCTGCGCTCGCTGGCCGCCTGATCGTTCGGCGCTTTAGGGCGCTGACGGAACCGTGATGAGCGCCGGCCCGATGCCTGTCGGGCCGGCGTTTTCGCGTCGGGAGCGGCGCCTTGGGCGGCTCAAAGATACCGCCCCGCACCCCTTTGTGACTGGAGTGCGCTGCGTCAGTCCGCTATCTCGGAAACACATTCCAACAACCCATTGCGCCCGATGATGTTGAACCGCTCCGCCCTTGCGCTCGTCCTTGCCCTCGCCGCCTCGCCGGCGCTGGCGCAGACCCAGCCGAAAGTGGTGGTGGAACTGTTCACGAGCCAGGGCTGCGCCTCCTGCCCGCCCGCCGACGCGCTGCTGAACGATCTCGCCAAGGATCCGCAGGTGCTCGCGCTCACCCTCTCGGTGGATTACTGGGACTATGTGGGCTGGAAGGACACCCTCGCCCTGCACGGCCATTCCCTGCGCCAGAAGGCCTATGCCGAGCAGCGGCCGGACAAGAAGGTGTATACCCCCCAGATGGTCATCGACGGGCAGATCGTCGCCAAGGGCAGCGATCGTGCCGCGGTGCAGCGCGCCGTCATGACCGCCCGCGCCTCCGGCGGCCTCTCCCTTCCGGTGGAGGTGAAGCGCGAAGGCGAGGACATCGAGATCACCCTGCCCCAGTCCCTCACCATCGCCGACGGCGCCGAGGTGTGGGCCTGCCCCGTCGCCCGCGCCCAGACGGTCTCCATCGGCCGGGGCGAGAACGGCGGTCGCAACGTGACCTACGCCAATGTGGTGCGCGGCTGGACCCGCGTTGCCCGCTGGGAGGGGGACGCCCGCACCTTCAAGGTGCCGCTGAAGGACATCCACCGCGACGGCAGCGACGCGGTGGCGGTGATGGTGCAGACGGGCACCCCGGCCACCCCCGGCCAGATCGTCGGCGCGACCCTCTTTCCGCTCGACTGACCCTCTCGACCGACTCGGCACTCTCCCGAACGGCCATCGAACCGGCCTGAACGGCGCGGTTCGGCGCACCTGAATCGCTTCCGATTCTCCCAAGTCGATTCGGCTCGGGAAACGGGCTCTCGCGCGGGCCCAAAAAAAAAGGCCATCCGCTGGGGATGGCCTGCATCGGGGGTCTGAAGTCGGTGCGTAGCCTGGCCGGTTCGGATGCACCCCGGGGGGCTGGGGGGCTGGGATAGACCGGAGCGCCTCACGAACCGGCCCTGCTACGCGAAGAAAGATCGCGCTCCGCCGCGGCATGCGATTGGCCGAATTTCGGCGACACTGTGATTCCATTGACGTTGGCGTGATGGGTATTCGAGTATGCTCAGACCATGTGGAGCAGCCGGCTACGGATTGGCCTTGAAAGGGTTGGCCGGTGGAGGGATCATGAGCGATACGCGCGTCCGCCTTCGGCACCCCCGCCGGAAAGCGGCGCCAGACAAGGACCAGGAGGCCCGATGGGAGACATCGAACCTATAGTCCTGCCCCGGCGCGGTGGAACGCCGGTTCAGCCCTCCACGCCCGCGCCCGTCCCCCTCCGCGTCACCTTCGACCGCCGCGAGCTGGACCGCATCCTCGACCTCTACGGCCGCATGGTCGCCCAGGGCGAGTGGCGCGACTATGCCATTGATTTTCAACGCGACAAGGCCGTCTTCGCCATCTATCGGCGGTCCATGGACGTGCCGCTCTACCGCATCGAGAAGGACCCGCGCCTCGCCCGCAAGCAGGGCATGTACAGCGTGGTCTCGCAGACCGGCCTCATCCTCAAGCGCGGCCACGAATTGCCCCGCGTGCTGGCGGTCCTGGAAAAGCCGCTGCGCACCATCTGATGCAGAGCCCGGACATGGAAAAGGCCGGGCAATGCCCGGCCTATCATACTGAAATCTAAGATCGAATCAGCCGCGGTTCGAGCCCTTGCGGCGCAGCCGAACCACCACGTCCACCCGCGCGACCTCGAAGCCTTCCGGCGGCTCGGGCAGCAGGTTCACCGACACATCGGCGGCGGGAATGTCGACGAGGTCGTTCTGGCCCTCGACGAAGAAGTGGTGGTGGTCGGAGGCGTTGGTGTCGAAATAGGTCTTGGACCCGTCCACGGCCACCTCGCGCAGCAGGCTCACTTCCGTGAACTGGTGCAAGGTGTTGTAGACGGTCGCCAGCGACACCGGGAAGCGTGCCTTGATGGCTTCCTCGTGCAGGATTTCCGCAGTGACGTGCCGGTCGCCCTTGGCAAACAGAAGCCAGCCGAGGGCAAGGCGCTGACGGGTCGGCCGCAGGCCAACCTCCTTGAGCATTTCGCGGACGTCGTGGAAGGGGCAGCCGGTGCGACGCGCGGTGTTAACATCCCGAAGCTGGGCGACGGGAAGGACCGGCTCAACCTGCATGTCACCGCCCTGGGAGAAGGAGGTGGTGAAGGTGGTACGGGCGCGGGGCATCTCGGTCATTTCGGCTGCAATCTTCGCTAGCTAAAACCAAAATATGCGCCGCCGAGGGAAACGCAATGCGAATGCCTCCGAAGACGACTAGCAAATTTATACCCCATGCTGCAGGGCAGCGCCATACGGCAGGGCCTGAGTAAGAACATTTCCAAGGTAGGGGCACACCATCGTCCCCTGCGTCATCGCCAGTCACATGAGCGTCAATCCCCGCTCGGAGCATGGACAATGGCGCCCCCGCCAAGCTATCGCCGGGGCTGCGCCGCCGACCGCATAGGGAGCCTGCCTTGTATCCGACCACGAAGGAAACCGCGTCCCTGCTGCTGGTGGCAGGCTCTGTCATGGCTCTTTCGGCGGCCTGGTATTTCCAGCTCGTGGTTGGCCTCGCGCCCTGCCCGCTGTGCCTCGACCAGCGCATTGCCTATTACGCCGCCGTGCCGCTGGGGCTGATCGCCTTCTTCCTTGCCCGCAGCGATCGCTCAAGTCCGGCGCGGGTGCTTCTGGCGCTGCTGGGCGTGGCGATGCTCGTCAACGCCGGGATCGCGGTCTATCACGCTGGCATCGAATGGCAGTTCTGGACCGGCCCGACGGCCTGCACTGGCGCGCCGGTGGCCACCACAAACGTGCTCTCGGCGCTCAAGGGCGCGCGCGTGCCGCGCTGCGACGAAGCGGCGTGGCGGATGTTCGGGCTGTCCATGGCGGGGTGGAACGCGCTGATCGCGCTTGCTCTGGCGGCCGTGGGCTTCGCAGGCGCGACGACCGGTCGCAAGGCCTGAGCGGGGCTCAGGGATCGAGTTCGGTATCCCAGTAGAGATAGTCCATCCAGCTCTCGTGCAGATAGTTCGGCGGGAAGTGCCGGCCGTTCTGGTGGAGATCGTGCACGGAAGGCTGGAAGGGCGTCTGCGCGGGCCACATCCCCGCGTCCGCCGGCATATGGCCGCCCTTGCGCAGGTTGCAGGGGGAACAGGCCGCGACCACGTTCTCCCAGGTTGTCTGGCCGCCCTTCGAGCGCGGGATCACATGGTCGAACGTGAGATCGTCGCGTGAACCGCAATATTGGCAGGAGAAGCGGTCCCGCAGGAAGACGTTGAAACGGGTAAAGGCTGGTTGGCGAGTGGGCTTCACGAAGGTGCGCAGAGACACGACGCTCGGCAGCCTGATTTCAAAACCCGGACTTCGCACCGCCTTGTCGTAATATTCGACGATATTCACCCGGTCGAGGAAGACAGCCTTGATGGCGTCTTGCCAGCTCCAGACCGACAGCGGGTAATAGCTCAACGGGCGGTAGTCCGCGTTGAGCACGAGCGCTGGCCAGGCACCTGATGACAAAGCAGTGGTCAAGGACCGACCTCCTCGTCTGCGCACCCGAATCGCGCCTGACGATCCCTGTGCGCGGCGGATACTCTATATGCTCCGTGTCATTGTTGTGAAGCCGAGCGCCAAACCACGGCGCGCTCCCGTCGTTTACTGCGCCGGCGGCCGAGCCTGCCCCCGCTACCGTCTTCATCGCCTCCCTGGCGCGAGGAATTCGGCGAGAAAAGCCCCGCCGTGGGCGAGGCCGGCGTCGTCGATGCCATGCCCTAGCCCTTGGCTGAGGTGCCATTCCACCGGCACGCCGGCATCGGCGAGGCCGCGCGCGGACGCGAACAGCGCCTGCGCGGGAATCACTTCATCCTCGGTGCCATGCACGAGCAGGATGGGTGGGCGCGTGCGCAGTTGCAGATCGCGCGGCACCCCGCCCGCCGCCTCCACCCACAGCCCGGAATAGGCCACCACGGCAGCGGGAGCGACGGCGGCGGTGGTCGCGATCTTCAGCGCCATCATGGCGCCCTGGCTGAAGCCCACCAGCGCCAGCCGGGAGGGCGGCAGATCGTATTTCGCCAGTTCCACCTTGAGAAAGGCCGCGAGCACGGGCGCCGCAGCCTCAGCGCCCCGGGTCAGTTCGTGGGGATCACGGAAGCTCAGCGGGAACCACTGACGGCCCACGGGCGCCTCCCCGCATGGGTCGGGGGCGTGGGGGGAAATGAAGGCCGTCCCAGGCAGGAGATCGGCCCAGGCGTTGCCGAGGTCGATGAGGTCGCGCCCGTCCGCGCCATAGCCGTGCAGCAGCACGACAAGGCTGTCGGGCGCGCCGCCGTTGCGCGGACGCAGGCGCGGGCCGTCAAGGATGGGCTCGTCGAGGGAAACGCCATCGAGGGGGAAGGACATGGGTCTGCGCTCGTTTCAGGCCGGGGCGCCGAGGCGGGCGCGCCGGGCACCATAATAGGCCCACAGAAGATGCGCCGCCACGCCGCGCAGCGGCCGCCAGTCCTCGGCGATGGCGCGCAGGCCGAGGGGCGTGCAGCGGCCTCCCAGTTCCAGAGCCTCGCCCAGCGCCACCTGAAGCGCGAGATCGCCATGGGGGAAGGCGTCGGCGCGGCCGAGGCAGAAGAGGAGGTAGATGTCGGCGGTCCACAGCCCGATTCCGGGCAGGCGCGTCATCACCTCGGCCGCCGCATCGGCCTCCATCCGGGCCACGGCTTCGAGATCCACTTCGCCCTCGGCGAGCGCACGCGCGATCCCGGTGAGCGTGCGGATCTTGGGCGCCGACAGGCCGGCGGCACGCAGCGTCTCCACGGGCGCGCAAAGCATGGCCTCGACCGTCGGCGTTCCGCCCAGCGCGGCCTCGAACCGGCCGGTGATGGCGCGGGCCGAGGCGACGGACAATTGCTGCGCAATCACCACGGCGCACAGGCCCGCAAACCCCGGCGGGCGACGGCGCAGGGCTGGTCGGCCGGCGACTTCCGCCACGGGGACGAGCCGGTCATCAAGCCCCAGCAACTGCGCGAAGGCGCGGTCGAACACGCCTTGATCGGTGAGCAGCGGCTCGTTCATCGTTCGTCTCCAGAGACTTGTTCGCGGCCGCGCGATATCGCTCTAATGATCGACGCCATGCCCGAACCTTCCCTGCCCTTCATTTGCCGCTTCGCGCCCAGCCCCAACGGCCGGCTGCACCTCGGCCACGCCTTCTCGGCGCTGGTGAATGCCGAGGCGGCGGCGCGCACGGGCGGCGCGTTTCTGCTGCGCATGGAGGACATCGACACGACACGCTGTCGACCCGAATTCGAGCAGGGCATCCTTGATGACCTCGCCTGGCTCGGCATCGTGCCCGCAGCCGCGCCGCGGCGCCAGTCGGAGCATTTCGCCGACTATGCCGCCGCGCTGGACCGGCTGGAGGGAATGGGACTCATCTATCCCGCTTTCGAGAGCCGATCCGACATCGCCCGCGCCGTAATCGAGAGCGAGGCGAAGCTGGGGCGCCCTGCCCCGCGCGATCCGGACGGGGCGCCGCTCTTTCCCTTCCCCCGATCGGCGCTCGCGGACGAGGCGCGGGCGAAGCGGAAGGCGGAGGGGGAGCCCTACGTGCTGCGGCTCGATATGGCGGCGGCGCTGGAGGCTGCCGGTGCCGGGCCGCTTTTCTGGCCCGAGGCGGAGGGGATGCCGGAGGGGCCGGCCGTCGCCATCCCGGCCGATCCGGCGCAATGGGGCGACGTGGTGCTGGCGCGCCGGGACGTGCCGACCTCCTACCATCTCTCGGTCGTGGTGGACGACGCGCTGCAGGGCATCACCCGCGTCATCCGGGGCATGGACCTCTACCACGCCACGTCGGTCCACGTGCTGCTGCAGCGGCTGCTGGGCTTGGCGACGCCGGTCTATCACCACCACCGGCTGATCCTGGATGCCAGCGGCCACAAGCTCTCCAAGAGCAATTCGGCCACCAGCCTGCTCGCGCTGCGCAATTGCGGCGCGACGCCCGGGGATGTCCGAGCCCGCCTCGGCCTCGATGCGGGTCAGCCGACCCCGAGGATGTAGAGCCAGAGCGCCACGGTGAAGACCGCGAGCCCGGTGGAGAGCGAGACCGCGCTGGTGGAGGTGCCGATGCCCACGCCATAGCGCTGGGCCAGCAGATAGCCGTTGATTCCGCTCGGCATGGCCGCGAACAGCACCGCGACGCCGGCCCATACGGGCGGCATGGAGAAGACCATCGTCAGCGCAAAGACCGCCGCCGGGTGGACGATGAGCTTGAGCACGCTGATCAGCGCCGAAGGCACGAGGTCACCACCCGCCATGCCGTAGCGCTTCAGCGAGAGACCGAGGGAGATCAGAGCGCAGGGCGTCGCAGCGGCCGCCAGAAGGTCGATCATCTGCTTCGGCACACCGGTGGCCTGGATGCCGGTGATCTTGGCCAGCGCGCCGGCATAGATGCCCAGCAGGATGGGATTGAACGCCAGCGCCTTGCCGAGCCGGACCATGGTCGCCCGGGAGAAGCCGCTGCTCCCTTCGAGCAGCACGGTGGCCGCCACCAGCATCACCGGCAGATGGATGGCGATGAGGAGGAACAGCGGCACCGCCCCCGCCTCCCCATAGGCCTTCAGGATCAGCGGCACGCCGACGAACACGGTGTTGGCCTGGCCGGCGGCGAAGCCGTGGATCACCGCCTCCTGCCGGCCCCGCCCGAACAGGCGCTCCGCCGCCACCATGGCGATGGCGAACACGAAGAAGGCGCCAGCGAAATACGCGATCCAGTAACCCCAGGGCTGCGCCTCCGGCAGCTTCGATTCGCTCAGCGTCTTGAAGATGAGAACCGGCACAGACAGGCTGAACACGAACTCCGCCAGCCCGTCCGTCGCCCGTTCGCTGACGAGGCCGATGCGCGCGGCGATATAGCCCACCAGCACCATGCCGAACACGGGAAGGACGATGACGGAGATGTCGGCGAGCGTGTTCAGCATGGCCGCGTCCGTCAGGCCGCCCGCATCTGCGCCGTCTCTGCGGCCGGCGTGAGATCCGCCGCGCGGACTCCAACCATGACGCCGAGCCGCTGGCCGAGGCGCACCGCGACCGCCTCTTCCGCGCTGAATTCAATGACGACCGCGAGCGCATCGGCGCCCGCGCTGCAATCGACCCGGCTTGGCAGGACGTCGTGGATCACGAACGGCTCCAGCAGGCGCAGCAGCAGGTTGGTATCCGGCTCGGCCAGGACGGAGAGGCGATGGGCGGGCTGGTGCGGGCGAGCGGAAGGCGAGCCGTCGCGATGGACGGAGGTTTCACGGCTGGACATGGAAACGATCCGGACTGAGGCGGGCTTGGCCGCGCGATTCTCTGGGCAAATCACCGGCTGGGCCAACAGATGGGCCGGTCCCGGCGAAGGATCGCGCCGCGGCCTCGGACAGCCTCAGGCGCGCAAGTCTACCCGGCCGACAGTGTCGACCGGGCGAGGAATTCGCCGCAGGGCCGGAAATACAACCGGCATATGGCATCCGGAACGAAGCATGGGCAGACGTTAGGCTTGCGGGATGGAAGCGTCAACCGCCGGGCAAATCGTTTAGCACTCGTCGGCCGGCGACGGGCGCCTGGAACGCAAACGGCCGGGCAGAGCCCGGCCGCGAACGCTGGGTCAGACGCCGAAGCGTCGATCAGCCCTCGTCGTCGTCGTTGTGCTCGGGGGGCACGAGGCCCTGAAGGCCGGCAAGCAGCTCTTCCTCGGTCATGCGGTCGAGCATGACGTCGCTGTCCTCGCCGCCCGAGCTGTCACTGGAGGCGATGAGCGGCACGGCCTCGGGCTCGGGCTCATCCACCTCGGTGTACTTCTGCAGCGAGTGGATGAGGTCTTCCTTGAGATCCTCGGGGCTCACGGTCTCATCGGCGATCTCGCGCAGGGCGACGACGGGGTTCTTGTCGTTGTCCCGGTCGATGGTGATCTGCTGGCCGGACGAGATCATGCGCGCGCGGTGGGCGGCGAGCAGGACCAGCTCAAACCGGTTGTCCACCTTGTCGATGCAGTCTTCTACTGTGACACGGGCCATGGGCTCGTCACTCCCTCATGCGCGATGCGCACAGAATACAGGCCTTGAGAAGAGGAGGTCGATACAGCACTTCGGCCGAAGGGGCAACCCCGCCGGCCGGACGCCGCGCCTTTTTCGCTTGCCTTGAACGGTTCTTCGTCGGAGAAAGGCGGCAGGACGACGTGGTTTGCAGCCGTTCCCGTTCTGCCCTTCCCATTCCATCGGCGGACTTTTGTATGCAGGGCCAGGAAAAGATCGCTCTTCTCATTGATGGCGCCAACCTTTATTCCGCGACCAAGGCGTTGGGCTTCGATATCGACTACAAGCGGCTCCTCAAGGAGTTCCAGAGCCGCGGATACCTCCTTCGCGCGTTCTACTACACGACGCTGATCGAGGATCAGGAATACTCCTCCATCCGGCCGTTGCTCGACTGGCTGGACTACAATGGCTATTCGGTCGTCACCAAACTCGCCCGTGAGTTCACCGACGCGCAGGGGCGGCGCCGCGTGCGCGGCAACATGGACATCGAGATCGCCGTGGACGCCATGGAGCTCGCCGAGCACGTGGACCACATCGTGCTGTTCTCCGGCGACGGGGACTTCCGCTCGCTGGTGGAAGCGTTGCAGCGCAAGGGCGTGCGCGTCTCGGTGGTGTCCACCATCTCCACCCAGCCGCCGCTGATCGCCGACGACCTGCGCCGCCAGGCGGACATCTTCATCGATCTGGTGGATCTTCAGCCCAAGATCGGCCGGGACCCCTCCGAGCGGCAGGGCCGGATGCAGGAGACGCCCCGCTTCCTCGAGCGGCGCAGCGCCACGACCGCGGCCGGCGACGGCAACGACTGACGCCGCCTGTGCCCGCCAAGATGGCTGCCAAGACGGCCGCCGCCCGGCCTGCCGCGGCGTCCGAGCCGGGGCGCGACTGCCCACTTTGCCCGCGCCTTGTGGATTTCCGCGAGGAATGGCGGGCGAATGAACCCGGCTGGCACAATGCCCCCGTGCCTGCCTTCGGGCCGGTCGACGCGCCCCTGCTGATCGTCGGTCTCGCGCCCGGCCTGCGTGGCGCCAATCGCACGGGTCGCCCGTTCACCGGCGACTATGCCGGCGATCTGCTCTACGCGACGCTGATCGAATACGGCTTCGCCCGCGACCCCTATGCGGCGCACCCGGAAGATGGCCTGACCCTCACCGGCGCGCGCATCGTCAATGCGGTGCGCTGCGTGCCGCCCCAGAACAAGCCGACGCCCGAGGAAATCCGCACCTGCCGGCCCTTCCTCTCCGCCGCCATCGCCGAGATGCCGGCGCTGAAAGCCATCGTCACGCTGGGCAAGATCGCCCACGATTCGACGCTCGCAGCGCTGGGCCAGAAGGCCTCGCGGCTGAAGTTCGGCCACGGCGTTTCGGACGAGGTGGGCAGCGTGCGGCTGTTTGCGAGCTACCACTGCTCGCGCTACAACACGAACACCGGCGTGCTGACGCCGGAGATGTTCCGCTCCGTCTTTTCCGCGGTCCGCGCCAGCCTCGGCTGACCTGCCCGGGCTGAGCGCGGTCAGTCCTCCCGCCGCCGGCGCAGATGGGCCAGCACGTCCGCCGCGTTCCGGTCCGGCGGGAAGACCGGATAGAAGACATGGCTGATGGCGCCCTCCTCGATGATGAGGGTGATGCGCTTCAGCAGCTTCGCCCCCTCCACCTCGAAGGTCGGCAGGCGGATCGCCGTCGTCAGCTCATGCCTATGATCGGAGAGCAGCGGGAACGGCAAATGGAGCCGCTCCGCCGCCTCGCGCTGGTAGTCGCTATCCTGGAGCGAGAGGCCGAACACGTGCTCCACGCCGGCGGCCCTCAGATCGGCGAAATGGTCGCGGAAAGCGCAGGATTGGGGCGTGCAGCCGCGCGCGCCGGGGATGGCATCCCAACCCTCGGGCAACGGCTGGCCGGGGACGCCCGTGCGCGGATAGGCATAGACGACGGTCAGACCGGCGAGGCCCGACAGGTCGATATGCCGCCCGTCCGTGGCGGGAAGCTTGATGATGGGCAGCTCCAGCCCCGGCAGGTGGGCGGCGAGCCCATCGTCTTCCGGGGAGGGAAGGTCATCGGGCAGGCTGGTATAGCCGGAAGTGCTCATGACGCGTCCCCCTGAGAGGTGTCGTAGGAGATGAATTCGAGAAGCGATCCGTCGGGATCGCGGAAATAGACGCTGGTGCCATGACCCCGGGCGCCGAAGCGTCGGACCGGGCCGAGCTCCGGCTCGATTCCATGGGCGGCGAGGTGCGCGACGGCCTCGGAGATCGGCCCGTCCCAGCGGAAGCACAGGTCGGAATTGCCCGGCTGCACCGGCAGGCGCGCCACCGGCACCGGCTCGACGCCGGGGCCGTGCAGATTCAGCTGGCGGTCACCGAAGCGGTAGGCGAAGCCCGTGCCCACCGTCACCACCTCCGCGCCGAGCACGGACGCATAGAAGGCGTTCGAGCGGGCGAAATCGCTCACATGCACGACGCAATGGTCGAAGGCGATCTTGCCCGGCATGGCGCCCCTTCCCTCACCCGCGATCGCGCATCAGGCGCGCCTTGTCGCGCGCCCAGTCGCGTTCCTTGGAGGCCTCGCGCTTGTCATGTGCCTTGCGGCCCTTGGCGAGCGCCAGTTCCACCTTGGCGCGGCCGCGATCGTTGAAATAGATCTTGGTCGCCACAACCGTCATGCCCTCACGCTCCACGGCCTGCCCGAGCTTGGCGATCTGGCGCTTGTGCAGCAGCAGTTTCCGGGGCCGGCGGGTCTCGTGGTTGAAGCGGTTGGCTTCCAGATATTCCGGGATATAGGCGTTGTAGAGCCACATCTCGCCCGCCTTCTGGGCGGCGTAGCTCTCGCCGATGGTGGCCTTGCCGGTGCGCAGGCTCTTCACCTCGGTGCCCGTGAGGGAGATGCCGGCCTCGAACGTCTCGCCCAGCTCGAAATCGAAGCGGGCGCGCCGGTTGTCGGCGGCGATCTTGCGGGGGGCTTCGGTCTTCTTGGATGTCATGATGGGGGAATGTGGTCGCAGCGCACCGCCGAAGCAAGCAGCAAGGGGTCAGGGCGGTCGGCGGAGCGCTGGAGAACGGGCCATCAGGCGACGGCGGGTCGCCTGATCCCCAGATCCATCGGCCTCAGTTGATGAGGCCGGCCTGCACCATGGCGCTGCGCACCACGGCGCGGGTGGTCTCGGACACCGGCACCATCGGCAGGCGCGCCTCTTCGCTCATCTTGCCGAGAAGCGAGAGCGCGTACTTGGTGGGCGCCGGATTTGTCTCCACGAACAGCGCCGTGTGCAGCGGCATCAGCTTGTCCTGGATGGCCAGCGCCGCCTTGAAGTCGCCGGCGAGGCAGGCCAGCTGGAACTCCGAGCACAGGCGCGGCGCGACGTTGGAGGCGACCGAGATGCAGCCGTGGCCGCCATGGGCCATGAAGCCGAGCGCGGTGGCGTCCTCGCCCGAGAGCTGGATGAAATCCGTCCCCAGCACCTGCCGCTGCAGCGACACGCGGGTCATGGAGGCGGTGGCATCCTTCACACCGGCGATGTTCTTGATCTCGAACAGCCGCGCCATGGTCTCGACCGACATGTCGATCACCGAGCGGCTCGGGATGTTGTAGATGAAGATCGGCAGGTCCACGGCGTCGGCGATGGCCTTGAAGTGGCGGTAGAGCCCTTCCTGCGTGGGCTTGTTGTAATAGGGCGTGACCACGAGGAGCGCGTCGGCGCCGACCTTCTGGGCGTGCTCGGCCAGCGCGACGGCCTCGGCGGTGTTGTTGGAGCCGGCGCCGGCCATGACCGGAACGCGGCCGGCGGCCTGCTCCACGGTCCACTCCACCACGCGGTTGTGCTCCTCATGGGAGACGGTCGGGCTCTCGCCGGTGGTGCCGACGGGGACGAGGCCGTGCGTACCCTCGGATATCTGCCAGTCCACAAAGGCACGGAACGCCTTCTCGTCCAGCGCGCCGTCGCGGAACGGGGTGACGAGGGCGGTGAACGAGCCGCGGAAACGGGACGCAGACGGGATGGGCGACATGGCGAACGCCTTGGGTTCCTGGGAGCTTGTGGTTGGCCGGAACCGGTCGCGAACGGCCGGACCCGGCGCCGCGCCGGCTCGGATGAGCGGCGGGTGCGGACCTTGACCCTTATCCTTTTGCCGCCCGGCCGGAAAGGGGTTGCGCCGCTCGGACTTTTGCCATGGAGGCAAAATGCCCTTCGGGAATGGTAATTCGATGTGCTCTAGGGGTAGCCGGCGGCAGATTTGCGCGACCACAACCCCAGCGTCGGCGAAAGCCGTGGTTTCGCCGGCTTTTCGGACTTCATTGAGGTTAGGGTTTCGTCAACGCCGGTGGCCGAACATGCGGGTGGGGGAACACGCCGCCACTGCCCGCGCCCGCGAGGAAGCTTCATGTCGTCTGTATCGAGCCTGATGTCCGTGAGCGCGCTTGCGCTCGCCCTCGCCTGGAGCGGGGCGATGCCGGCGGTCGCGGAATCCGCGCCGACACCCCCGGCCAAGCCGTCCGCGTCCGCCTCCAAGGATGCCAAATCCAAGGACAGCAAAGCCGCCGATTCCAAGTCGAAAGACACAAAGTCGAAGGATGCCAAGGCCAAGGACGCAAAGTCCAAGGACGCGAAGTCGTCCTCGCCTGCGAAGCCGGCCGCCGCGAAACCCGCGACCGCCAAGAACGCGACGAGCAAGCCCGCCGCCGGCAAGCCCGCGCCGGTTCGCGTCGCCCCTGCGCCCCAGGCCGCGCCGACGGTCGGCACGTCGTCCAATATTGCCGGCGGCGATCTCGCCGCTCTGAAGGTGGCTGTCTCTGCCGCCCGCAACGGGCGCGCCGCCGAGGCCATGGGCGCCGCCCAGCAGCTCGACGATCCGGTGGCGCGCACGCTCGTCACCTGGCTGGTCATCCGGCATGCGCCGAACGACCTCGGCTTCAACGCCATCAACGAGTTCATCCAGGAAAAGCCCGGCTGGCCCACCCAGTCCACCTTGCGCCGCCGAGCCGAGCGCGTGCTGTTCCAGGAGAACAAAGATCCCGCCAAGGCCCAGGCCTTCTTCGCAGAACAGCCGCCCTTGTCCGGCGAGGGCAAGGTGGCGCTGGCCCGCTATCTCGTCTCCATCGGCAAAAGGCAGGATGCTGCCGAATGGGTGCGCGATGCCTGGCGCAATGACGATCTGAACGAGCTCTTCGAGAGCAAGATCATCGACGAGTTCTCCGGCTTCCTCACCCGCGCGGACCACAAGCTGCGCGCCGACCACTTCAGCTACAAGCCGGACACGGACCGTGCCCTGCGCGCCGCCGCGCGTGCCGGCAGCGATATCGTGGCGCTGACCAAGGCGCGCATGGCCATCGCCCGCAAGGAGGCGAACGGCGAGAAGCTGCTCGGTCTCGTGCCCTTCACCTTGTCCAGCGATCCCGCCTATCTCTTCGCCAAGTCCCAGTTGCTGCGCCGCGCCGACAAGCCCCAGGAGGCCGCGCGCGCCCTGCTCGCCGGCGCCAGTTCCGACCAGGTGCTGGCGGATCCCGACGAATGGTGGATCGAGCGCCGGCTGGTCGCCCGCGAACTACTGGATGCCGGCGATTTCCAGACCGCCTACAAGGTCGCCGCCACCGGCGTGCCGCCGCAGGCGGACAATTATCGCGCCGAACAGCAATGGACGGCCGGCTGGATCGCCCTGCGCTTCCTGAAGGACCCCAGCCGGGCGGCCCAGCATTTCGCCAAGGTCGATGACGACCAGAAGCACCCCATCACGCTGTCGCGCGCCTATTACTGGCAGGCCCGCGCCGCCGAGGCCATGGGCGACCGTGGCCGCGCCAGCGCCGCCTATCAGGCGGCCGCGAAGTTCCCGGCGACCTATTACGGCCAGCTCTCGCGCACCAAGCTGGGCATGGCCCCCGTCGTCCTGCGCGGCACGCCCTCGCCGTCCTTCGGCGCACGCGACACCTTCGCCCGTCTCGAGCCGGTGAAGGCCATCCGCATGCTCTATGCCGTGGGCGCACGCGACATCCCGCTGACCATCTATTACGACCTCGCCTGGCGGATGGAGGATTCGAGCCAGCTCGCGATGCTCGCGAACCTCGCGGAATCCAACAACGATCCGCGCGGCGCGCTGGTGGTGGGCAAGGAGGGACTTGCCGAGGGCCATCCGCTGGAGGCCGAGGCCTTCCCCACCTTCGGCCTGCCCAATTACAGCCCCATCGGTGACCCGGTGGACAAGGCGGCGGTCTATGCCATCGCCCGGCAGGAGAGCCAGTTCAATCCCGCCATCGTCTCCAGCGCGAAGGCCATGGGCTTCATGCAGGTGACGCCCGAGGCCGGACGGCAGGTCGCGAAGATCACCGGCGTCGCCTATGACGAGCGCCGTCTGATGACCGACCAGTCCTACAACGTGCAGTTCGGGGCCGCCGAGCTGGGCGAACTGGTGGCGCAATATGGCGGCAACTACGTGCTGGCCTTCGCCGCCTACAACGCCGGCCGCGGCAGCGTCGCCAAATGGATCGCCCGCTATGGCGACCCGCGCGACCCGGACGTGGACGTGGTGGACTGGGTGGAGGCCATCCCGTTCTCCGAGACCCGCAACTACGTGCAGCGGGTGATGGAGAACTACCAAGTCTACAAGGTGCGCTTCAACATCCCGAGCAAGCTTCAGATGGAAGCGGACCTGCGCGGGGGACGCTGACCCGTCTCACCGCTTCCGGCGCGGCGCAGGTGCCCCGCCCGCGATGATCGCCTTCGCCTGCCCCATCCAGTCCTCGCGCTCGATGCGGCCGGGGAAGGCGAGATAGCTGCCGACCCAGGCCGCTTCCTCCGGCGTCCATTCGGCGATCTGCCGAAGATGGAAGATGCCGATCTCGTTGAGGCGCTGTTCGTTCTGCGGCCCGATGCCCCTCAATTGCTTGAGATCGTCGGCCCCCTCTCCTTCCGGCGCATCGAGGGCCGGGGGGCGAACGCCGGGCAGGCTTTCCGGCGGACGGCGCCGGGAACGCGGCGCGGGGCGCGTCGGGGCCGGGGCCGGCACGTCCTCCTCGTCCTCATCCAGAGGCGGAACCGCATTCATGTCGGTGATACCGAGCCGCGCAAACAGGTCCTGTTGGGGGGCTGGCCCGGGCGCGATCAGGATCGGCGGTTCCGGCTCGGGTGCGGGCTTCGATGCGGCGGGCACGCGCGGAGTCTCGACCATGACGGGAGCCGGCGGCAGCTCGGGCCGCGCCGGCTGGGGCGGGCGATGCTTCCGGCCAAAGCGATAGCCGATGGCCAGCGCCGCGGCGAAGGCGACGGCGAGCAGCAGCGCCACCTCGATGGCGAATGCGGTCATGGCCTGCTCCCTGCGTTCCGGCCGAGCGCGTAGCCCGTGGCCAGCCCGATGACCGCGGCGCCGATCACGTAAGGCCAAAGCGCGATGGCAAGGTAGATCATGGCGCGCGCTCCTTCACCTCGATCTCGATGCGCCGATTGAGCGCCCTGCCCGCTTCCGTGTCGTTCGGCGCCACCGGCTGGCCTGAGCCGAGACCGACTGCCGTCAGCCGGTCTGCGGCGACGCCCTCCGCCACCAGCGCCGCAACCACGGACTTCGCCCGCGCCTCGGACAGCCGCACATCGGCCGCCGCATCGCCGACACCGTCGGTATGGCCCGCCACCCGCACCATCGCGTCCGGGCACCTCTTCAGCACGGCGGCGATACGATCCACCAGACCGCGGCTCAGCGGATCGATATCGGCCGTGGTGCCGAGGAAGCGGATGCTTCCCCGCGAAAGGAGGTCGCCCGCCAGTCGCCCGCACTCGGCGATGCCGACCGCCGGCCCCGGCGGCGCGGTCTGAAGCGCGGTCTCAACCGAGAACGGCGGGCGCACAGCCCTTTTCAGCGCGGCCTCCACCTCACCCGCCACGGTCGCGTCGAGAACCGTTCCGATCAGACGCATCTGCCCGTCTGCAATGCTGACCTCACCGGAGGACAGACGCGACAGCTGGGCGAGCCCCGCCAGGAGCGCGTCGCGGAAGCCGGCCGGCGCGCCCCCGCCGACGGCCGACAGGTCGTTGACCTTCTCCCTGAGGAAATCGCGCTCCAACGCCGTCTTGATCGCGGCATGGGCCGCTTCGTCCGGATAGAAGCCGGAGACCGTGAGTTCGCCCGCGTCCCGCCGCACCGAGAAGACATAGGGCGAGATGGACGGCGGCCGCACGCCCTTCGCATCGACCGTGACTCCGGCCGGAGGCGTCCGCACGGCCTGCATGACGGCAAGATAGCCCGCCGAATCCGCCGCCTCTCCGGAAAGCACCATCTGTGTGCCGGACACCTCGGCCGCCCCCGCATGCATTCGGGCGAGCTGCGCGACCGCGAAGCTGGCGGCGCTCGCCCACACCTCCGGTGCGGGGCCGCCCGATGCAAGCTGCAGATCGTCCGCGACCTGCATGCCCTGGAAACCCGAGCGCGCGGCGTCCACCAGCAGGCGGCGCGCGTCCTCGGACGGCGCGAAGCCGGACAGGCGCGCCTGCTCGGCGCTGCGCTCGATCTGCCAGGTGAACGGCGACGCGCGCGGTGGCTCCACCGCGAAGCGGATGATCTGGAAGCCCTCCGGCGGCTGCCGGCGCAGCGTGAGCAGAATGTCGAATGCGGTGAAGCTCGGCGCGGCCCCCTCGACCGAAATGGTCGCGTCCGACAGCGTCACCCGTCCCTCTGGCAGCTGGGCGAGCGCGGAGCCGGCAAAGCGCACCGCCCGCATCCACAGATCGGGGCTCGGCGAACCATCCGCCAGCAGCGTGTCGTCCTTGATGCCGATGCCGGGCACGGTGGACGAGAGCGCCTTCGCCACCTCGGATCGCGCATCGGCGGACGGCACGTAGCCACTCAGCCGCAGGACGGTTCCGTCGCGCACCGCCGACCAGAGGAAAGGCGCGGCGACGGGCGGGCGCACCTCGAAGCGCGCCAGCGTCATGCCGTTTGGCAGCGGCCCGTGGAGCGTCTGGGCCAGTTCGTCATAGCTCACAAGGTCGCGGGCGCGGCCCTCCAGCGCGATGGCCCCGTCGGACAGGGTAAGACGGCCGGAGGGCAACCGCTTCAGCTGGTTGAGCCCAAAGATCACCAAAGCCGCGAAATCGCCGGGTGGCGCGCCCCGCGCGCGCACCAGCCGGTTCTGGCCCGTCACCTGATCGCCGCCGCTGCGGGCGGCGGCGACGATACGCACCAGCGCATCGGCGGAGGGGACGTAGCCGTCGAGGGCGATGGCGCGCCCATCCTTCACAGCGCTGAAGGTGAAGGGGCGGCGCTCGGGCAGCAGGGTCGTCGCGTCACGCACCGTCCGGACACCGAAGAGGCCCTCCAGAGAGGCCCGAACCTTGGCCCGCGCCTCCTCGGCGAGGGCCTCGCCCTCCATGGTGGCGTCGCGCCCGGAAAAGCGCGCGGACGCCCAGGATTCGCCCGTACGGGCCAGAACGTCGCGCGCGGCCGAATCGAGCGACGCCTCGACGGGGCCGCGACCCGACACGATGGCGAACACGGTAAGCAGGAGGAGCGCCGCCAGCCCGAGCGCCAAGGGCCACAAGGGACGCCAGCTCCCGCCCCGGCGCGGGGTGACTTCGCCCCGCCCGTCCTCGCCCGCACTGCTCCCGTTACCCTGCCGCACCATCCACACCCCGCTGTCCGCGCCACTCCCAGGTCGCGGAGAAGGACTTCAGCATAAGTCACCGCCGATCCGAAAGACTTGCGGGCGAAGACGGCGCCACAGCGGCGTCGGGACACCGCGCGCCGGGTCAGAAATCGCGGGAGACGAACAGCAGCGCCTGCTGCGCGCCCACCGAAGGCAGCGCCGGCGAGAAGGCCGTCGGCCGGTAATTGGTGGCCGCATTGTAGGTGTAGTCGTACTGCAGCGCGATGGTGAATGTCCGGACAGGCGAGAAGGCAAGATAGCCGCCGACATTGATATTGGTGCCGCCCGTCGCGCCGTAGGCGGCCCGGGCGCCGCGGAAGTCGAAGTCGTAGGACGCATAGCCACCAAAGAGGGCCGAGCTCCAGCGCTTGTCCCAATTGTGCAGGAGCGAGGCGGTGAGATTCCACCCGGCCACCTTCCCGATGTCCCCGAAGGCGCCGACGAAGCCGTCCGGTGCGTTATAGGCACCGGACGGATCTACGAGACCGAGATAGGACGTGGCGCCTTTGGTGTATGCCGACTGAAGATAGAGCGTGTCTCCCTCCCCCAGCCCCGGCAGGTTGAACATCACGCCCGCCTGCAGCGCGTAACCCCAGCCGCCGCCGACGGTGACAACGGGTGTTTGAAGCGCTGTCGCAGTGACCTGATGCAGGGCGCCGGAGAATTGAAGTGTTCCCCACGCGGATTGGAACTTGACGTTGGCAACCACGTCCGGCGCACGCAGGCCAGCCTGATAGTCATCGGGGCCGAAACGGCTGGGGCTACGGGCCGATATTCCATTTTGACGGGCCGCTGCATCTTCCAGTGAGACCGTGGTGCTGAGGTTGGGGGAGAGTTCGTAAGTATAAGCGATAAGGTTCAGTCGCGTATCGTCGCCTACGGTGACCGGATCGGTCCCGAGCACGTTGTCATTGCCGTAGAAATCAAAGAACGACTGGGTGTAGCCGGCGGTGAGGCCGGCGAACTGCACGTAGACGTCATGCAGGCTCACCTGTGCCGGCTTCGAACCGACGAGGGTGTTCGGGCCGTCCGACCAGGCATCCGACGAGCGCCATTTGAAGCGGGTTTCGAGATAGGCGCGCACCGTGCCGTAGTCGCTCGCGGTACGCGCGTCGAGAATCAATGCGGCCGTCGAGATGGAATAGGTCTTGTCGTTGTTCGGCGGGTATTGCGTGTAGGTGTTGTAATAACCTTCCGCCCAAAGATATCCGCCAGCGCGCAGGCAGGTCTCCGTACCGGGAATGAAGATGAAGCCTGGGCCCTGAGCCGTACAGGCCTTCAGGTGTCCGTCAGTCGGTGTTGGAGGCAGCACATCCGCAGCGAGGGCCTGTCCAGCACCTAAAAAAGGGACGCAGCAGCCGGCTGCTGCGGCGCACAGGGTGCTCAGGATACTGGCCAATGCGATGGCGCGTGAAGCCGGCATCGTCTTCTCTCCGCACGACCTCATTCGAGCGACCAAGGCGATAGCGAGCGTGGGCACAATCCAGAAGATTTCGCGAATGTTGCCTCTGGGCCCACAGAACAACGCGCATCAGCCCGGACCCGGAAGGTGCGAGCACAGGCATCGGCAATCCCGCCGGCCAAATGTCCGCTTTCAACCAGTATAAAGAGACGAAAATATCGAAGATGAGAAAATTTGGCCTCTGGCCGAACTTGCTGGCGCGGCGGGTAAACCACGCCGGCAGCGGTGGGCACTTCGTATGATCTGCGGATCGATCGTGCCCAGGTCAGGACCGTCCGATCCCGCTCCGAATGTTGGACAGCAAACAAAGAAAAACCCCGGTGGTTGCCCACCGGGGTTTCCCTCCAGATCGCGAAGCGATCAGAAGTTGCGCTGCACGCGGATGCCGCCCGACACGATGTCGGTGGAGCCGCCGACCAGCGAGCCCTGCAGACCGCCGGTGGGGGTGACAGACGCGTAGTTGTTGAGCGGCACGGAGCCGTCAACCTTGGTGTACAGAACTTCCGCGCCGATATCGAGGTTCTTAACCGGCGACCAGATGGTGTTGAAACCAACCTGCCACATGTTGAAGTCCTGAGCGGCAACGATGTTGCGGGGCACCTCGTAGGAGAGGTAGCCGGCATAGATCGCCGAACGCAGACCGGGGGTCCAGTAGTGACGGAACTGGCCCTGGATCGCCCAACCGGTGGTGAGGGCGGGCTGACCGAAGAGGTCGGCCACGGCATCAGCCACGGTGTAGAAGGCGCCCGAAGCGAAGAGCGAACCGCCGACCTGGGTCAGGTCGATGGAGCCAACCGAGTTCGCGCGACCCTGCGAGGTGCCCGACAGACCGATGTAGGACACGGCGCCCTTCTCGTAGCCGGCCTGGATGAACAGGCTGTCGCCGGCGGCGAGCATCGGGAGCTTGAACTCGACGTGACCGCCGATGGCCCAACCCCACTGGTCGGTGGTGCCCATGCCCGGGAAGAAGCCGGCATAGAGCGGCAGGGTGGTCACGACCTGATGCAGGGCACCAGACAGCTGAGCCGTACCCCAGGCGCCGTCATAGCGCAGGTTGGCGACGATGTCGGGAGCCTGCTGACCGCCCTGGTAGTTGGTGTAGGTCAGGCCGGTGGCGCCGGTGTTGATGTTGAAGACGGGCTGCGCGGTGGAGCCGGTCATCTGCGAGCCGGTGGTGCGGTTGGCCGCGTCTTCGAGCGACAGGGTCGCCGAGAAGCCGTTACCGAACTGCGCCGTATAGGCC
The DNA here is from genome assembly GCF_017875275.1 of Xanthobacter flavus. Classification (NCBI taxonomy): domain Bacteria; kingdom Pseudomonadati; phylum Pseudomonadota; class Alphaproteobacteria; order Hyphomicrobiales; family Xanthobacteraceae; genus Xanthobacter; species Xanthobacter flavus. The sequence goes on from NZ_JAGGML010000001.1 coordinate 5,345,883, forward strand.
AGCATGGTGGTCCACATGTTCGAACCCGCATACGGGGTGGTCAGCATGTAGCCGACGCCCGGATCGAAGAACGACTGGGTGTAACCGAAGGTGAAGCCCGAGAACTGGATGAACGCGCGCTCGAAGTAGAGGCCGTTCGCAGGGCCCGTGCCGGCGCCGCCAGAAGAGTTCCACTCGGCGCCGAAGCGCACGTAGGAGCGGAGCGTGCCATAGTCGGTCTGGGTGCGGGCGTCCATGTCGAACACGCCGCGAGCGCGGGTCAGGTAGTCCGGATCGTCGCCGTCCACGAAGGGATAGGCGAACACGCCGACGCCGGGGCCGTTGAAGGCGGTGCCGGTGGTCGACGAAATGGACGGGTTGAAGGTGCCGACCGCGTTCACATAAGTATCGAAGCGGGCATAGCCGCCGATCTTGATGCAGGTGTCGGTGCCGGGGATGTAGAAGTAGCCCGCGCCGTAGGCAGAGCAGACCTTCACGTATTCAACCGGCTTTGCCTTGACAGGCAGGTCGGCGGCCTGGGCTCCAGCGACCGCGACGAGACCCGCCGCGCTGCCGAGGAGAAGGCTCTTCACCATCTTCATCGTGACCTCCAAGTTTGGTTCCGAGGGAGCGAGTTCCGCTTCGCCGGTGCGGCTGCACCCCGAGAGGGTTCTTGCCCCGATTCCCATTCCGCGTTCAGACCCCCCGAACGCGGACCGGTCGACCGGGGACTGCCCCCCTTCGTCGCAAAGCCAACATACAAAAGGCGAACCTGTGATCAATCCAAACCACGTCGATCACGGCCCCGAGAGGCCGCTTTTCCAGCAGGTGTTGCAGGAATGGCACGCTGGGTTAAGACCTACCCAAATACCAATGCCACGCTGCGGCCTTACCCTGGGCGAGTTAACCTTAAATGGTTGATAACATGAGTGTATTTTTGCAACACTCCGGCGTTTACACCGCCTGAGATGCCCTTTGGCAGGCCGTTTTCCGTCGCCGGGGCGATCGCCAGGAAGATACCGCCGAGAGAGGTCGAGGTGCCGCCGATCGCCGGTCCGTGCCCCTCCTGATCAGCCAGCCCAGGCTCCGCTTCCGGCAGGATTGCGGCGGAGGCTTCTCCGACCTGCCCATATGGCAGAAGGGTTTCCGCACCGGCACGCCCCCGAATCGAGACGGTAATGGCCTCCCGTCCTCATCGGCCCGCAAAGCGCCGGGCGCCGGCGACGCAGAGAACGACGATGCCGCTGGCCGCCAGCATGGGCCATGCAATGGTCTCTCCCAGGACCACCGCCGAGAGCGCGAGGCCGAGGAACGGCTGCATCAGCTGCAGCTGGCCGACACCGGCGATTCCGCCAAGCGCAAGACCGCGGTACCAGAAGACGAATCCAATCAGCATGCTGAACACCGAGACGTAGCCAAGGCTCAGCCAGGCCGGCAGGCCGATTCCGGTCAGATGGTCGGGCCGGACGGCCAGCGCGATGGCGGCCATCAGCGGCAGCGCCAGCAACAAGGCCCATGAGATCACCTGCCAGCCGCCGAGTCGGCGCGAGAGCGTGGCGCCCTCCGCATATCCAAGGCCGCATACGATGACGGCGGCGATCATGAGAAGGTCGCCCGTGATTGACCCGTCCGCGCTGCGCGACATGGCGAAGCCCGCCACGGTCGCCGCGCCCAGGCATGAGAATAGCCAGAAGGCCGGCTTCGGGCGCTCTCCGGCGCGCACCACGCCGAAGATGGCGGTCGCGAGCGGCAAAAGGCCGATGAAGACGATGGAGTGGGCTGCGGTGATCTGTTGAAGGGCAAGGCCGGTGAGCAGCGGAAACCCGATCACCACGCCCATGGCGACAATGGCGAGAGACACGAGGTCCCGGGGCGCCGGCCTTACCTGACGCAGGCCCGCGAGGAACACGCCCCCGATGAGCGCCGCGATCACCGCCCGCGCGGAGGTCAGGAAGAGCGGCGAGAAATCGACGATGGCCAGGCGTGTCGCCGGCAGCGAGCCGCTGAAGATGACCACGCCGAAAAAACCGCTGCCCCAGCCGGCTGCATTGCGTTCCATGGTGCCTCGCTTTCGCGGCCCGCGATACGCCCGCGCGGGTGGCACGAACAGGCACACCTCCATACAATGCTGCAGATCTGTATGGGTCATGGGAGCCACACAGTGACGGTGTCGAAGCGCGCAAACACGCGAACGGAAGGGCTGATGCTGGAGATTCGCTCGCGCATCAGCGCGGGCATCCTCACGCCGGGGGGGCGCCTGCCCTCCGTCAGGCGGTTCGCGGCGGCCATGGGCGCCTCCCCCTCGACGGTGGTGGAGGCCTACGATCGGCTGGAGGCGGAAGGCATCATCCGTGGCCGGCGCGGCTCCGGCTTCTATGTGACGGACGCCGGCCTGCCACCGCGGACCCCGACGCGTATGGGTATCATGGAGGCGGACGCGGCCCGCACGCCTGAAATCGATCCGTTCTGGGTGTCGAAACAATCGCTCGATGCCGAGCCATCGGTCCTCAAGCCAGGCTGCGGGTGGCTACCGGACGACTGGATGCCGGTCGCCGCGCTACGCAGGGGGCTGCGGACGCTTGCGCGCGCGGACGGCGCTCTGCTTACAGAATACGGCGGCACGCGGGGCCCGCTGGCGCTCCGCCGGCTGCTGCTGGCGCGGTTCGCGGAGGAGGGAATCGGTGCGAGCCTGGATCAGGTCATGCTGACCGGCTCGGGCACCCAGGCCATCGATCTCGTCTGCCGCCTGGTGCTCCAGCCGGGTGATGCGGTGCTGGTGGACGACCCCTGCTACTTCAATTTCCAGGCGCTGCTGCGGGCGCATCCCGTGCGCGTCGTCAGCGTGCCCATGACCCCCTGGGGACCCGAACCGGAGGCGTTCGAGCGGGTGCTGGAGGCAGAGACGCCCCGCCTCTACATCACCAACTCCGCGCTCCAGAATCCCACCGGCGCCACCCTCTCGCCCCAGACGGCGCATCGTCTTCTCATCCTTGCTCAGACGCACGGGCTCACCATCGTCGAGGACGATATCTTCGCCGATTTCGAGCCGGCCCCCTCCCCGCGCCTTGCCATCCTCGACGGACTCAGCCGGGTGATCCGCATCGGGAGCTTCTCGAAGACCCTCTCGTCGGCCGTCCGCTGCGGATACATCGCGGCGCGGCCGGAGTGGATCGAAGCCTTGGCCGACCTTCAGATCGCCACCAGCTTCGGCGCGGTCAGTCCGGTCGCTGGCGAACTTGTGGCCGGCATCCTCGGCGGAGGCGGCTATCGCAAGCATATGGATGAGGTGCGCCATCGCCTGGCCTACGCCCGGATCGATGTGGCCGGGCAACTGGGGCGGCTGGGCATTGTCCCGTGGCTGATGCCGCGCGGGGGGTTCTATTTGTGGTGCCGCCTGCCGGACGGGCTCGATTCTGCGAGCGTCGCGCAGCGCTGCCGGGACGAGGGCGTGATCCTCGCCCCCGGGAACGTCTTCAGCGTCGCCCAGGCCGCCGGCGCCTTCCTGCGCTTCAACGTGGCCCAGATGGGGGATCCGCGCGTCCTCGCATGCTTGGCCCGGGCCATGGGATGAGGCCTCCGGCGGCCCCATCAGGCTTTAGGATTTCCGGCAATGATCGGGACTGAATTGGCGGAGACGGAGGGATTCGAACCCTCGAGACCCTTTTGGGGGTCTGCTCATTTAGCAAACGAGTGCCTTCAGCCTCTCGGCCACGTCTCCAACGCCCCTTCCTATGCCGGACCCTCCGGCCCAATGCAAGCCGCCGGCTCACGAGCCCGGTTGGAAATGCAGCTTCTCCTCGACGATCGCTGAATTGGCCACCGCGTTGATGCGCCGCTTCAGCGCGGCGCGCAGGTCATTCTCACGGTAGACCGATCGCGCGAGGGCAACGAAGTCCGCGTCGAATCGGCCTTCCGCCTCTAGCGTGCGCAGGGCGTCTTCCACCTCCCAAAGGCGCGCATTGACGGCGGCAAGGTCATCGGCGAGCGATCCGACGATTTGGGAAAGCTGATGCTCATCCCGCAGCGCGCACAGGGCATCACGTTCCCAACGCACATTGGCGGCCGTGGCGGGGTCCTTGGCGTGTGCCACCTTGATCTCCAGAATGGAGATCTTGTCGAACAGCTCGCCCACGGCGATCGGAGCGAGGATCAGGACAGGACCCGCGGAGGTCACCGCTTGCCCCCACGTCGCCGCTCCGCGACCCTTGCAGCGACCCTCGCGAAGAGGCCTGTGAAATCGCCGGAGGTGTCCTGCCGCATGAGGCTGAGGCTGGGATAGAGCGGCGTCGTCTGCCCCGAGCGGCCCCATCGCCACTCCGGAACCGCCTTGAGCGCCACGATGGCGGGGCGGTCCCGTGCACCGGCGAGGTGCGCGAGGGACGTGTCCGTGGTCACCACCAGATCGAGGTGCTGGAGCAGCGCCGACGTGTCGAGATAAGCGCCGTCCCCGTCCCAGTCCGGGCCGAGCCGCTGGATTCGGCCGGCGAAGGGGCAGGCGTCGAGTTGCTCCTCCCCGAAGCCCTGCTGAAGACTGACGAGTTCCACCCCATCGAGAGCGGCCAGCGGCGCGAAGACATTGAGCGGCACCGACCGGCCGATATCGACGGTCGGCGAAGGGTCGCCCTGCCAGGCAATGCCGACGGTGAAGCCATCGGGCACGATCTCCCGCCACCGGGCGATGCGCTCAGGCTGGGCCGTGAGGTAAGGCGGCCTTGGCCAGGACGCTGGATCCGGCGCAACGAGGCGGGGCAGGCTCGAGAGGGGTGCCCAATAGACGCCAGGGGCCCCGGTATCGATACCCGCGAGATCAGTGATGACGGGCACACGAACGTCGATGCGCGACAGCAGCGGAGCAAGGCGTGGCTTCACCAGAAGGCGGGTTGGAATGCCCCGATCTGCCAACAGGCGGACGAGCCGCGCGTACTGGATGTGGTCGCCAATGCCCTGCTCTCCGAGGACGATCAGCAGGTCGGGGGCAGCTTTGCCGTCCCAGCGGGCGAACGGCAGCGGGCGGTAGGGCGGTGGCAGGAAGGACGAGCGTACCTCATAGCCGTCCCATCCGGCCGCCCAGCGCCCTTCGGCCAGGTCGTCACAGGCCACGATATAGCGCGCCATCGGCAAGGCCGGATCGATGGACAGGGCCTTCTCGGCGAGGGCGCGGGCCTCGTAGGGATGATCCCCATCCAAAAGGAGAGACGCTTTTGTCGTGAGCGCCGCCGCATCTTCCGGCGCCGCCGCCAGCGCGCGCTCGACGGCCTCGCGGGCGCCCCAGGGATCCTTGAGTTCCCGCCGGACCTCGGCCAGTTCGCGCCAGATCGGGGCTGCATCCGGGAACCGCGCGACCGCCTTCTCGGCTGCCGCCAGCGCCGCGGAACGGTTCCCCAGCTGCCGGTCCGTCCGGATGAGAGCCGCCTGGAACTGCGCCACATCGGGGGCGAGGCTCGCTGCCTCGGCAAAGGCGGCGCGCGCACCGGTCAAGTCCGCCCGGCCCGCGAGCCCCTGCCCTTTCAGGAAATGCGCATCAGCGAGCTTCGGCGACAGGAGCAGCGCGGCGTCAGCCGCCTCCGCCGCCTCGGTGAAGCGGCCGAGTTCCAGCAATGTCCCGGCGCGCGACAGGTGATGGCGCGGATCGCGCGGTTCGAGCTTCACCAGCCGGTCGCAATCCGCCAACGCCTCATGTGATCGACCAAGCCGGGACAGCGCGACCGATCGATTGGCCAGCGCGTGGACTGACACCCCGTCGATCTCCAGCACGCGGTCGTAGCGGGCCACGGCCTCTTCCAGCCGGTTTAGCCGGGCCAGGGTATTGGCGGCGAGGTAGTGGGCTTCCGAAAGGCCGGGGTCCAGCTCGGCGGATTTCTCGAACGCGCCGAGGGCGCGGTCCCATTTTTCCTCAGCCTGATAGACCGCGCCCATGATGAGCTGGGCGTGTGGATTGGTCTTGTGCGAATCCCGCGCCTTACGGGCGACGGCGTGCGCTTCCTTCGGCCGTCCGGACTGGAGAAGCGCCAGCGTCAGGAGGCGTGCCGCCTCAAACGAACTGGGGGCATCGCGCAGGATGGCACGATAAAGGGGTATCGCCTGATCAAGGCGCCCCTCCCGGTGCAGCGCCCCGGCGCGGGCGAGATCGGCCCGGAAATCCTTCGGCATCGCGCCCCCCAATGGCGTTATGGTCCGTGCGCGAGGCCGCGTTAGCGACGCTTCGGTTTCGCCGTCAGGTGCGGGCGCGCTGGCCGAACAGGATGCTCTGGGCGTCCTTGTCCTTGGCGAGATCGTGCTTGGCACGCTCCTCCTGGTTCACGGCAAGGCCCCGCTGCACCGCGGGCCGCGCGAGCATGCGATCGAGCCAGGCCTTGAAATGGGGGAATTCCTCGATGTGCTGGCCCTGCCGCTCCCACAGCTTCGCCCAACCGATGCAGGCGATGTCGGCGATGGAATAGTCGCCGGCGAGATACTCCCGGTCCTTCAGGCGCGTGTTCATGACACCGTAGAGCCGGTGGACCTCGTTGGTGTAGCGCTCGACCGCGTAGGGGATTTTTTCCGGCGCATAGATGCGGAAGTGATGCGCCTGCCCGGCCATGGGGCCGAGGCCGCCCATCTGCCAGAACAGCCACTGCTCCACCTCGACCCGCTTGCGCTCGTCCGAGGGGTAGAAGAGCCCGGTCTTGCGGCCGAGATACTGGAGGATGGCTCCGGACTCGAAGACCGAGATCGGCGCGCCACCGGGGCCATCGGGATCGACGATGGCGGGCATCTTGTTGTTGGGGGAGATGGCGAGGAAATCAGGCTGGAACTGGTCGCCCTTGCCGATGTTCACGAGCTTCACCTCATAGGGAAGCCCACACTCCTCGAGCATGATGCTGATCTTGTAGCCGTTTGGCGTGGGCCAATAATAAAGCTCGATCGGCGAAGACTGGACTGCGGCCATCATGCCCTCCCTGCGGCATGTGCCGCCGCTTCGGTAAGAGGTAGACACCGCTCGGTGCCGGGGCAAGGGGCAAGCACGGAAGCGGCAGCGGACAGGGCAGCGAAAGGCGCCGGCCCATCAGCCGAGGGCGATCTTGAAGCCCTCGTGGGAGTTCGCGAATCCGAGCCTGCGATAGAATCGGTGCGCGTCGGTCCGCCGCTTGCTGGAGGTGAGCGAGAGCGTGGCCGCGCCTGCGGCCGTGGCCTTGTCCATGGCGAAGCGCACCATGGCCTCGCCGATGCGCCGGCCGCGCAGCGTCGCGTCCACCTGCACCGCCTCAAGCAACGCCCGCCTTGCTCCCCGTCCCGGCAGGCTGGTCACCACCACAAGCTGGAACGTGCCCACGACCCGCCCTTCGAGTTCAGCGACATAGAGCTGCGCCCGAGGATCGGCAGCAATCTCGGCGAAGGCCGCGCGATAGGCCTCGCCAGCCTCCGGCGCCGTGGTGTCGCCATGGCCGCCGACGGCGTCGGCGGCGAACAGCTCGACGAGGGCGGGAAGGTCGCCCTCCCGGGCCTCGCGGATGACGAGCCCGCCGGGCCCGGGCTCCGGCGTCACCGGCACAGCGGATCGTCCGGGGGCAGGATGGTCATCTGCCAGTCGCTCCAGCGGTGGGGATTCATCCAGGGCGACCACCATTTCACCGACACTTCGATGGTGCTCTGATCCGCCGGCGGCAGGAGCAGCTTGGGCAGGCCGTTGAAGATGCCGGTGACACGCGCGCAGCCGGTGGTAGTGCGGGCGGGCGGCCGGTACTGGTTCTCCCGCACGATCACCACCCGCGCGCCCGGAATCGCTGCCCTGAGCCGGCCGGCCGAGGTGCGGTCGTCCGCCACGAGGGTCGGTGAGGCGCCGAGCTTGTTGGTGACGGCCACCTGCAACTTGTAGAGCGGCTCGGCGGCGATGCAGCGTCCGCACAGCCGGGGATCGGGCCAGAGCGGCACCACCATGCGCGACAGCATGATGCCGACGCTGACCACCGCCAGAAGGGTGAGATAGATCCACACCCGCGGCCGCCAGCCCCCCAGCCGTTCCAGCTCTGCGAACAGGTAGACCGGCAGCAGCAGCAGGAAGACGTGGAAATAGCGGTCGCGCAGGCTGGCCGTGCCCATGGCCAGCGTCGTCGCCAGCGTCGCGACGATGCCGATGACGATGATCGACCGCAGCACACGCCGCGCGGCGGCGCGTTCGGGATCG